>NZ_JANHZR010000004.1:0-35837 GCF_041414715.1 Pseudoalteromonas sp. DY56-GL22
CACCCTAGGGTATAAAAGTCCCATGCAGTACGAACAAGTTAATTAAACCCCGTGTCTACTTTATCGGGGTCAGATCAGATAGCTGATAGCTGATAGCTGATAGCTGATAGTTTGCAACTTACCTCCATTTTCCTACCATTCATCGTCCCCAAATGTCAGGCAGTGTAATGTTATGTAAAGTCAGTTGAGCAAAACTTAACGTGGTGCTTGAATTACACTCATAAATAGATGTTTTTCAGGTTTTTAGAATGAATTGGCAATATAAGCCGAGTTTATTGGCTTTAAGTGTAATTTTGCTAAGTGCATGTGCGAGCCAGCCGACTCACAATGAACGAGTTGCTGAGCTTGAGACAGTACCAAGTGCATGGCAGCAACTCCCTTCTAGCGACAAAGCGCTTGCTGTTGAAGATAACTGGTTGCAGCAATTACACGACCCTCAAGTTTTTACTTTAGTTGAGCAAGCATTAGCCCATAACCAAGCGATTTTACAAGCGGGCTATGATGTCGCGATTAAAGAGCAGCAGCTTATTGCCGCTGGGGCTGATTTATGGCCAAGCCTTGATTTATCAACACGTGCGAGCCGTAGTAAAGATAACCGCCCTGTTAGTTATAACAACGCCAGCTCAGCATCATTAGAATTAAGCTACGAAGTTGATTTATGGGGTAAATTATCAGCCTCAGAACGACAAGCAAATCTTGAATACCTAGCTGAAAAAGCCACATTTGCACAAAGCAAACAACAATTAGTCGCTGATGTGGTAGCGGGTTGGTTTGATGTTATTACGAATCACAAATTACTTGAACTATACAAGCAGCGTGAGCAAAACGCAGAAAAAAATTTAGATATTATTGAGTCAGGTTATCGCCAAGGTTTAAATGAAGCGCTTGATGTTTATCTTGCTCGGAATGAGCTAAATACTGAGCGCTCAAACATTGCCGCGCAGCAAGCAACGTTAACTAAATCAATTCGTGATTTAGAGCGTTTAACAGGCCAATACCCAACTGGCGCGTTAAGCGTTAGTGCAGATTTACCACTACTCGACAGTGCTATTCCACTTGGTTTACCTTCAGAGCTTATCACTCGCAAACCTGAGTTAATGGCAAGCTGGTATCAATTACTTAGCACCGATGCTGGGCTTGCTTATGCGCATAAACAGCGTTTTCCGAGCTTAAATCTTTCTGCATCAATCAGTGATAGCACAGATAGGGTGAGCGATTTATTTTCGCCATCAAGCTTAGCCTGGTCGCTGATTGGTAGTATTTCGATGCCGCTTTTTGAAGGTGGTCGCTTAAAAGCCAATGAAGAACAAGCAAGGTTAAACGTTAGGCGCCAAGAGCAGGCGTATCTTGCCACACTTTACGATGCCTTTAACGATGTTGAAACAGCCATCAGCCAAGAGCAAGCGCTTAAAGTACGCTACGAAAAAACCTTAGAAGCGCAAGAAAATGCCATTACCGCAGAGGCATTAGCGTTTGAACAATATCAAAGTGGTTTAGTTACCTACACCACGGTACTCGATGCACAAGACCGCTCGTTCAATGCGCAAAGTTCGGTAATCGAACTTAAAAACCAATTAATTATCAACAGAATCAACTTACATATTGCCCTTGGTGGTGATTTTAGTGAAGCAAACAGCGAAGTAGCAGAGCAATAATCATGAATAGCAAGACACGTAAAATTTTAATTCCATTGGTAGTGATCGTTGTGACGGTACTGCTTGTCATGTTTATTAAAGGCAACCCGCCTCAAGCAAACCGCTTTTCTTCACCGCCAAAAGCAAAAGTAAATGTGGCAGTTAAGAGCCTAACACCAGAAACCTATCAGGTGATGATTGATAGTTTTGGCACCGTAAAGCCACGTACGCAAAGTATGCTAGTCGCGCAGGCTTCAGGGCAAATTATCGAAATTAGTGAGCAATTTCGTGAAGGTGGCTTTTTCGAAAAAGGCGATGTGTTGTTGCAATTAGATGATAGAGATCACCGCGCCGAAGTAAAATCAGCACAAGCAGCTTTATTAACCGCTGAGCAAAGCCTACTTGAAGAGCAAGCTCGTGGTCGTCAAGCAATTACCGATTGGGAGCGATTAGGAAAGGGTGAACAAGCAAGTAGCCTGGTACTGCGTAAGCCACAACTTGCAGCAGCCGAAGCAAGTGTATTGTCTGCCCAAGCGACGCTTGAAAAAGCGAAACTTGATTTAGAGCGTACAAAAATCACTGCTCCATACGCGGGGCGAGTTTTAAGCCGCAGCGTAGATTTAGGGCAAGTGGTGAGTAATAACATGGAACTTGCCAGTATTTATGCGATTGACCGTGTTGAAATTCGCTTACCAATCAAAAATAAAGATCTGCCGTTCATTAACTTACCAGAACAATTTCGTGATGGTGCTAAAAATAGTGCCGGTTCACTCGTTAAATTTAGCTCAGATCTTGTTGGTAAACAGCAATGGCAAGGTCAAGTTAATCGCACCGAAGGTGCCATTGATGAAAGCGCGCAGCAGCTTTATGTGGTTGCACAAATTAATGACCCTTACAAAGCCACTTCAGCTAATCAATACCCAATTAAAATTGGTCAGTACATCAAAGCGCAAATTACCGGCAAGGCGATTGAAAATGCCATTGTGATCCCAAACAGTGCTATTTACCAAGGCACCTATGTTTATGTTGAAGAGCAAGGTGTGTTGCGTCGCAAAAACATCTCACTGGCTTGGCAAAACGCGACTCAAGCTATGGTTGCCGAAGGCTTATCAGCAGGAGATCACTTAGTGATTACGCCGCTTGGTCAAGTTAGCTCAGGTACCCAAGTGACGGTAATGGGAAGCGAAGCGTATCAAGCTACGCGTGATAAAGCACAGCGTCCAAGCCGTGAAGAGCTTGAAAAGCAAGCAAAAGAGCAAGGTATTACCGTTGAAAAATTAATTGAACAACGCCGCGCTGCTCGTAAGCAAGGAGCGCAATAATGATAGCTTGGTTTACAAAGAATCATGTTGCAGCAAACTTATTGCTGATCAGCATTTTATTAGCGGGGCTATTTAGCGTATCGACGCAAATACCACTTGAAGTGTTCCCATCATTTGAAGCAGACCGCATTAGTGTTAGCGTGACCCTACGTGGCTCGACACCTGAAGATGTTGAAAAAGGTGTCGCTATCCGTATTGAAGAAGCGGTGCAAGATCTCGAAGGCGTAAAGCGCATAACTAGCCGCTCATCAGAAGGCTCTGCCTCTGTATCAATTGAAGTCGATACCGGCTATGACCCACGGGAGCTATTAGCCGATATAAAAAGCCGGGTTGATGCCATTAATACTTTTCCGGTTGATGCCGAAAAACCGGTTGTAGCACTCGCGCAGCGCACTCGTGAAGTAATAGCGGTAACCGTGTCGAGTGAATACGGCGAAAAAGAAACCTTAGAATATGCCGAACATGTACGTGATGACTTATTACGCTTGCCAGAAATCACTCAGGTAGAGCTAAGTGGGGTGCGAGATTACGAAATTGCCATTGAAGTAAGCCAAGATACATTGCGCCAATATGATTTACGCTTATCGGACATTTCTTCAGCAATTAGTAATTCAAGTACCGATGTTTCTGCTGGTAACTTAAAAACGGAAGGGGGAGATGTACTCATCCGTTCAAAAGGCCAAGCCTATCGTAAAGATGAGTTTGCTCAAGTTGTGGTTAAATACCAAGCTGATGGTACCATTATTCGCCTAGGCGACATTGCCCGTATTACCGATGACTTCGAAGAAACCCCAGTTCGTACTCGCTTCAATGGTAAGCAAGCGGCGTTTATTGATGTGTATCGTATTGGTCCGCAAAGTGCGATTGAAGTTGCTGATGCGGTAAAAAATTACATTACCGAGCATCAAAGCCAGCTACCTGAAGGGTTTGAGTTAAGCTTTTGGGATGACGACTCTGAAATCGTGAAAAGCCGTATTGCGACGCTAACAACCAATGCTATTCAAGGTGGTATTTTAGTTCTTGCATTACTTACCTTGTTCTTGCGTCCTGCTATTGCGTTTTGGGTGTTTATTGGCATTCCAGTGTCGTTCATGGGTGCGTTTTTAGCGATGCCAATTTTTGGTATTACGCTCAATGTAATGAGTTTATTCGGCTTTATTTTGGTACTCGGTATTGTTGTTGATGATGCCATTGTGACCGGTGAAAACGTCTACACCCACCTAAAAACAGCCGAAAGTGGTGAGCAAGCTGCTATTCGTGGTACGCAAGAAGTTGCGACACCTGTTACCTTTGGTGTACTTACAACGGTTGCAGCATTTTTACCATTAGCCTTTATCGAAGGTAACCGTGGTGCCTTATTTGCGCAAATTCCTGTTGTCGTTATTCCAGTATTACTGTTCTCTTTAATTGAGTCTAAATTTGTTCTGCCGGCTCACTTAAAGTACTTAAAACTACGTAGTGAAAAAGCAAATCCGTCAAAACTGCAGCAGTTTCAGCAGCGTTTTGCCGATGGCTTTGAACACGCCATTATGAAGTACTATCAGCCGCTACTAAATGTTGCGCTAAAGAATAAATTAGCAACGGTCAGCTTGTTTGTAGGTATTTTCTTTATCATTTTGACTCTGATCACCAGCGGTTGGACAAAGTTTATATTCTTCCCGCGTATTCCAAGTGAAACTGTTCGCGCAGAGCTCACATTCCCTGCTGGAACACCGTTTGAAGTGACCAACAAATACATCATTGATATGTCAGATAAGGCCAAAGAGCTACAAGACAAGTATCGCGATGAAGATGGTCAAAGCGTGATTTTAAATATTTTGGCAACCACAGGTGGCCGTGGTGGTTCATCAAATACAGGTAGTGTGCGTTTTGAAATCACACCAGCCGAAAAACGCGAATCAGATATTGGCTCTCGTGAGCTTGCCAGTGAATGGCGTGACCTTATCGGTATTATACCGGGCGCAGAGAGTGTGACTTTCCGTGCTGAATTTGGTCGCAGTTCAGACCCTATTGATGTGCAGCTAAGCGGCAGCTCAATCGACACCCTTGAAGCTGTGGCAGAAAAGGTAAAAGAGCGTTTAGCAACTTACCCAACTGTGTACGAAATTGCTGATAGCATGTCAGATGGTAAAGACGAGCTGCAAATTGAGCTAACAGAGCAAGGTTTAGCACTTGGTTTAAACCGTGTTGATGTATCGCAGCAAGTGCGTAATTCGTTCTTTGGTGCGCAAGTTCAACGTATTCAACGTGGCCGCGATGATGTGCGTGTAATGGTGCGTTTGCCAATTGAAGAGCGCCGCTCAGTTGCTGATTTAACTGATATTTTAATTAAAACCCCAACGGGTGGCACAGTACCATTGTCGCATGTGGCGACCTTAGTACCGGGGCAAAGTCCATCGTCTATTTATCGTATTGATCGCTATCGTACGTTGAATGTGACAGCCGATGTTGAAAAATCAAATACCAATATGACGGTACTGCAAGCAGACTTAAAAACCTACTTAGATGAGCTAATGGTGCAATACCCGGGTGTTGATTACTCGCTCGAAGGTGAAGCTAAAGAGCAGCGAGAATCATTTGGTTCACTCGCTTGGGGTCTGGTGTTTGTATTCTTTATTATTTATGCGTTATTAGCGATACCGTTTAAATCATATATGCAGCCATTAATTGTGATGAGTGTTATTCCGTTTGGCATGATAGGTGCGGTAATGGGTCACTGGGTAATGGGCATGGAGTTAACCATTATGAGCCTACTTGGCATGTTAGCCTTGATAGGTGTTGTAGTGAATGATTCACTGGTATTGGTTGATTTTATCAATAAGAAGCGTGAAGAGGGCGGCGATTTACTTGAAACCGTTAAGCTTGCCGGTGCGGCACGCTTTCGCCCAGTAATGCTAACCAGTTTAACCACCTTTATTGGTTTAATGCCGCTGTTATTTGAAAAAGCAACACAAGCACAATTCCTTATTCCAATGGCGGTAAGCCTTGGCTTTGGGATTATCTTCGCAACGCTTATCACCTTACTATTAGTGCCAGTTAATTACCTATTAATGGAGCGCTTTCAGGGATTTTTTAAGTAGGGGTCGATAGGTTGAAAACATGTGTGTTGGGTAGAGTGAAATGAAGCCCAACACATAGGAGCTATCAGCTTTCAGAACAAAAAAGTTAGCGAGTTAGAAAGGGGAAAGAGTAAAGTTAGATTGTGCCAGCACATTGCTATGGCTAAACCCGGTGCCGTAGGCGTGAAATTTATTTCGCGCGGTATTTCTTAAATAACGGGTAAGTCGTAGGTCGGGCTTTAGCCCGTCAATTAAACGATTATGTGTCGTTATAAATGACGACATCTATATTATAGATATGAAATCGAGGCTAAGGCTGAAGTTGTGACTTTAGAGTTTAATAAAAAGTTGAATCTAAAAAATATTCAAAACCACTTAATCTTATTACTTCTTGGTTTGGTAGGGTTTTCGATTGCAATTTTAATGCCTTCAAAAGAGGCATTAGAAGTAAAACGGATTATAGTAATTGTTAGTTTTCCTTTGACGAGTTTATTTTTTGTTGTTTATTTGTTCAGGTTTTTAAGTTGGCCTAATACAATAGTCGTTCAAGAGTCATCACTTAAAATAGATAACAACATAATATCATTAGAAAATGTAAGTGATCTATATGTATCTAAATGCGGAGATTTTTTTAGCCTTTACATTGTAGATAAAAAAAGTAAAAAGGATTTTAAAGAAACTTATGTTACTAAGGCTAGTATTGAAGCTTTACGCCAATGTGAAAAGTTTGAGGAAGTCGCGGATAATGTTTTCTTGTTGAAAATAACTTAATAAGAGTTGGTGTTCCCCAAGTATGCGGTGCCCGGTGTCAGTCCTGAAACCTTGAGGTTTCAGGGCGGGGATCTGCGGTCTACCGTAGGCTTCTCGGTACATGCCGAGCTTGCACAATAGTAAACGAACAGAAACCCTAACATAAAATTTATCGGCTCAGGGACTTAACCAAGCTCCTGCACCCTAGGGAACACCTTCAGTATATAAGACAAGTTTCAATCCTTAAACCATAGAAGTAAAAAAAGCGGATCGTTCGCGTAGTTTTTCCCCACCTTTAACTGCTTATTTACTTTTCAGATTGCTTTTTGACCTCAATCATACAATTAATTGGAGTTGCGATTTATCGAGTGGTAGCATGGCGTTACTTAGCCGAACAAAGAAAAAGTTATGAGCACGTTACCTGATTACCAACAAGCCCAATTGTTATTAGAAAAGAATGAAATTTTTGTCGCACCAGCAGAAGCCCATGGTGTGATCAGTGGTTTATTAGCCTGTGGCATCAATATCGAAGCCGACGAATACTTAGGTTTATTAAGCGATGTATTCAATGATGGCTTAGCCTTCAATAAAGATTTAAAAGCATTTTTTGCTGATGTGTATTCTCAGGTTGTTGCCAGCTTCAGCGATGAAGAATTTCAATTTGACCTATTCTTACCAAGCGACGACGAAACACTGATCGATTTAGCCAATGGCTTAGTATCTTGGGTATCGGGTTTTATGCTTGGTTTTGGTTTAAAACAAAAAGATTACGGCAAGTTATCTGCTGATGTGAAAGAAGTGATCAGCGATTTTAGTGAAATTACCCGCCTAGACACCATGTTTGAAGAGACCGAAGAAGACAGCCAAGCACTGCACGAAGTGATTGAGTATGTACGTGTTTCTGCGCTGTTATGTTTTGCTGAATTAGGCAAAGAGCCTGCAGATAAAAAACCTAAGAAGACCCTTCACTAATCAAATTACAGAGGTTTAGCATGTCGTCTATTGCAATCGATAAAGCTGAATTTAAAGCCCGCCGCGAGCGCTTGCTTGCGATGATGGATAAAAATAGCGTGGCTATAATTCCTGCGGCAGGAGAAGTAACACGTAGCCGTGATACTGAATATGCATTTCGCCAAGACAGTGACTTTTTCTACCTAACTGGGTTTAACGAACCAGATGCGGTTTTAGTGCTTTGCCCGTCGAGCGATACACCAAGTACCCTAATTTGCCGTAACAAAGATAAACTAGCTGAAATTTGGCATGGCCGTAGAATTGGCTTTGAAAAAGCTAAATCTGAGTACTTATTCGACGCAACTTGCCCACTTAGTGAACTAGATGAACAATTATTAGATTTGGTGAACGGCCAGCAGATTTTATTTTATGCACAAGGCACTTACGCAAATTTCGATGCAAAGGTTTGGGATTTATTAAACACCCTTCGCGGCGCACCTAAAAAAGGCTATAAAGCCCCACATACCATTAAAGATATTCGTGGTTTAGTGCATGAAATGCGTTTGTTTAAATCTGACGCAGAATTAAACATTATGCGTACAGCGTGCGAAATTAGTGCGCAAGGCCATATTCGCGCTATGCAGTTTGCCAAACCTGGCGCAACTGAATATCAATTAGAAGCAGAGCTTCACCACCATTATGCAATGAATGGTGCCCGTCATCCTGCTTATGGCACGATTGTCGGCAGTGGCGACAACGCCAACATTTTGCACTACACACAAAATGACGCTGAGCTAAAAGATGGCGATTTAGTGTTAATTGATTCTGGCTGTGAACTTGAAGGTTATGCAGCGGATATCACACGAACTTTCCCAATCAATGGCAAGTTTAGCGAATCACAAGCGGCGCTTTACAACATTGTATTAGCAGCTCAAGAAGCAGCATTTAGCCAAGTAAAGCCAGGCGGTAGTTTATCGAAAGCGAATGAACTGGCCTCAACGGTATTAACACAAGGGCTTATTGATTTAGGCATTTTAACCGGTGAGCTTGATGAGCTAATGGCAAACCAAGCCTGCAAAGCGTTTTACATGCATGGCCTTGGTCACTGGCTTGGGTTAGATGTGCACGATGTTGGCGAATATAAGCTTGATGAAAAAGAGCGCGTATTTGAGCCGGGCATGGTGCTCACCATCGAGCCGGGTTTATATATTAGCGAAGATGCAAAAGCACCAGAGCAATATAAAGGCATCGGTATTCGTATTGAAGATAACTTACTTGTCACTGAAGATGGCCATGAAAACCTGACCATTTCGGTTCCAAAAACCATTAGTGACATTGAAGCAGTGATGCAAGCAAACAAAGGCTAGGAGCAAGCGTGGCAAAGCAGTTTGATGTTGTCATTATCGGCGGTGGAATGGCGGGTGCAAGTTGTGCACTGGGCCTAAAACAGAGCAATAAGCAGTTATCAATCGCTGTAATTGAAGCAAATGAAGTAAGCGCAGACTATCACCCAAGCTTTGATGATAGAAGCATTGCGCTGGCTCAGCAGTCTGTTCAGTACTTAAAATCAATCAATGCGTTTGATTGCCAAGCGCCATTTGCGGCAGCGATTGAAAAAGTCACTGTGTCTGACCGTGGTCATTTTGGTAAAACACATATTGATTGCCAAGAATATGGCCATGATGCCCTTGGTTATGTGGTTGAAGTGAACCCATTTGGGCGCAGCCTTCATCAGCAACTTACGCGTACTGATGTTAGTTTGTTTTGCCCTGATACGGTTGCCAAGCTTGAATACCAAAGCGATTTTGCCAATATCACGCTAAGCTCAGGCGAGCAGTTAAGCGCAAAGCTTGTGGTGATTGCCGATGGTGCTCATTCGCAAAGCCGTAAACTAGCTAATATAGAGTTTAATACTCGCGCTTATCAGCAAGCGGCGATTATTGCTAACATCGAAGTGGCTGGTGGTCATCATCATCATGCTTTTGAGCGTTTTACTGAGCACGGCCCAATGGCGTTGTTGCCAATGAGTAATAACCGATACTCACTGGTGTGGTGCATGGAGCCTGAGCAAATTGAGCAAACTATGGCGCTTGAAGACGATGCCTTTTTAGCTGCGTTACAAAAAGCATTTGGTTACTGCGGCGGCGCATTTAGTAAAGTGGGTATGCGTGCAAGTTATCCGCTTGTGTATGGTAAAGCAGAATCACTGAGCAGCCACCGTACGGTATTAATTGGTAATGCAGGGCATGCTATTCACCCAATTGCAGGGCAGGGCTTTAATCTAGGCCTGCGTGATGTGCAACTACTGTGTGATATGGCAAATAGAAGCGATCTTGGTGATTACGCCTTTACCCGTTATTACAGCCAAACTCGCAGTAAAGATATTACGACCGTGATGACACTCACAGACAGCCTAGTGCGTTTGTTCTCAAACTCATCGCGATTGCTTGCGCTGGGTCGCAGCATTGGCCTTTTCTCAATGGATTTATTCTCCTCGTTAAAAACCCCGCTGGCAAAACAGTTTATGGGTCAGGTTAAGCAAGGTAAACGGATATGAAACAAGCACAAGTTTGTATTGTCGGTGGTGGCTGTGTGGGCCTTACGCTAGCACTTGGTTTAGCAAAAGCAGATATCAGCGTTGTGGTGATTGATGCGAGTAAAAATCAAACCTTACCGGGTGATGATTATGCACTTCGCGTGAGCGCATTGAGCTTGGCTAGTCAGGGTTTATTTGAGTCATTAAATGTATGGCCAGAGATCATTAAACAACGTGCTACACCCTATACGTCGATGGATGTACGTGATCAAGACAGCTTTGGCAAAATTCATTTTGATCATAACGATCTCGACTTACCGCAGCTCGGTCATATCGTCGAAAACGACATTATTCGATACGCTTTAATTAGCGAACTTGAAAAGCAAAGTAATGCCACTTTATTGTTCGAAACCCGCTATCAGCAAATTCATCAAACCGACTCTGATGTGTTTATTACTCTAGAAAGCGGCGAGCCTGTGATTGCTAAATTATTAGTGGCGGCAGATGGTGCTAACTCGGCTATTCGCAAGCAGTTCAACATGCCAATTACTTTTAAAGATTATGACCATCACGCCATTGTTGCCACGGTTAAAACTGCCGATGAGCATAACAACACGGCACGCCAAGTGTTTTTACCAACCGGGCCGCTGGCGTTTTTACCCTTGCCAGATAAACACACGCACTCAATTGTATGGTCAACAAGCCCAGAGCATTGCGACACACTTTTAGCACTTGATGATAGTCACTTTAATAAAGCGGTTATGGCAGCCCTCGATGGCCAATGTGGTTTATGTGAAGTTCAAAGTGAGCGCATGGCGTTTCCACTTAAGATGCGTTATGCCCAGCAGTGGGTGTCGGGCAAAGTGGTTTTAATGGGCGATGCAGCGCATACTATTCATCCATTAGCCGGTTTAGGCATGAACCTTGGCCTAAAAGACGCCGCTTATTTAATTGAGCTATTAAGTAATGAGCAAGGCGAGTTTGCAAGTGCACGCACGCTGCGTGATTATGAACGTACTCGTAAGCTTGATGCGCAAAAGCACATAGCTATGATGCAAGGCTTAAAAGAGCTATTTTCAGGCGCTAATCCACTGAAAAAGCTTGTACGTGGTGTTGGTTTAAGCCTTGTAGACAACCTTGGCCCAATTAAACATTTGTTCGCAAAAGAAGCAATTGGTAAATAACGCCTAACTAGTTGTTACTATTTAGTTTAAGCCGCAGCTAAGCAATTAGCTGCGGCTTTTTTGCACTTATATGAACGCAAAATGATAGCGCTGTCATTTTTGTTAGTGTATGATTAAATTTTTGTGATTGGTATGGAAATTAAACAGCTCTGTTGAGTTGTATACTAAATTCCAACCAAATAAAAATAATTAAACTAAGAGAACAATTATGGAAGCAACGGTTGAGTGTGACAACAACACAAAACAAAGCATCTGGCTGCCAATGGTATTGGCCGGCTCAATGTTTTTTATCTTAGGGTGTATAACGTGGCTTAATGGTGCAATTACACCATTTTTGCAGCAAATGCTTGAGCTTTCGCCGTTACAAGCTTCGTTTATCATCTCTTCTTTTTATATTGCGGTAACAGTTGCCGGTATCCCATCGGCTATGCTGATCAAGCGCGTTGGTTATAAGAATGGTATGGCGATTGGCTGTGCGATTATGGCTTTATCGGCGCTGATGTATATTCCGGCTGCGAAACTGCAAATGATCGAAATATTCTTGTTCGCACAATTAATGATAGGTGTTGGACAAACCGTACTACAAACCGCTGTTAACCCATACGTGGTTAAAATGGGCTCTGAGAAATCAGCCGCTGTGCGCGTGTGTATCATGGGCTTATTAAACAAATTTGCGGGTGTTATTGTGCCTGTTATTTTTGCGGCTGTAGTAGTAAGCGGTGTGGTTGATGGCGCAGGTAAATTATCGCAAGAGCAAAAAGACATGATGGCGAACAGCCTGATTATGCCTTATGTGTTGATTGCTGCTTTAATCATGTTATTTGCTGCCTTTGCGAAATTTGCACCATTGCCTGACTTAGTGTTTGATGAAGACGAAACATCAAACGGCAAAGGGGAAATTAAAGAAACCCTAGCACACCCTCACTTAGTTTTAGGTGTGGTGGGTATTGCTTTATATGTTGCTGTTGAAGTTATTGCCGCAGACACCATCGGCTCGTACGCTTTACAAATTGGCGTTGCTGACTACTCAGTTATGACCTCTTACACCATGGCGTGTATGTTGATTGGTTACGCGATTGGTATTTTGACTATTCCACGCTTTATGAGCCAACAAACGGCATTATTAATGTCGGGTATTGCCGGTATTATCACTGTGTTGTTAGTGGTACTTGGTAGCAATGACTCGTTCATTATTTCAAACCTATTATTAGTGCCATTTGGTGGCCCACAATTACCAGACCCATTGTTATGCATTGCATTATTAGGCTTTGCTAATGCCATGGTTTGGCCTGCAATCTGGCCACTGGCTTTAGCTGGCTTAGGTCGCTTAACAGGCACTGCATCTGGCTTACTGATCATGGGTATTGCTGGTGGTGCACTTGGCCCATTATTAATCGGTTTAGGGAACGTAGCAGGCCTAGGCGCACAAGGCGCTTACATTGTGATGATCCCAAGTTATGTATTCATTTTATTCTACGCCTTAAAAGGCCATAAGATGAGAAGCTGGAAATAACCCAGCAAACTAATTTTTCAAGTTAGGCAAAGCCGCGGTACGCCCATCACCGCGGCTTTTTTGTGGGTAAACTAAAGCTAACAGCTTTCAGCCGTCAGCTATCAGATTGAAAACAAAGTAGCTGAAATGCTCACCTGTAGGCGTGAAACTTATTTCGCGCGATGAACATAAGAGCTATCAGCTTTCAGCCGTCAGCTATCAGATTGAAAAGTTAGCGAGTTAACAAGAGTAAAGGGGAAAGGTACGAGTTTCGAGGAACGAGATGCGAGTTGTAGGAGATGTATGGACTCCTCCCCCAAATAGGGTGAGTACGGTATAAAGAGATTGGACAATTACTTTTACCAATAAGGAATCCATACATGTCAAAATTTAACCTAATTAGTATCGACTTGGCAAAAAATGTTTTTCAAGTCGGTAAGTTTTTTTATCAAAACCTACAAAGTAATAAAGCGGTGAGCAGAAAAGAGCTACTGACCATACTCACCACCTCTCCTCGTTGTAAAGTTGTTATGGAATCATGTTGCGGTGCTCATTATTGGGCACGTAAAGCGCGTAGTGTTGGTCATGAAGTCGTGATTCTAGATCCTCGATTTGTCAAAGCATTTAGAGTTGGCCAGAAAACAGATGCAAATGATGTTATTGCAATAGCTGCGGCTTCTTTCTCACCCAATGTTCGCCCGTGTAAATCACTGACACAAGCACAACAAAGCTTACAGTCGATAGAGCGAATGCGTGCGTTAGCTGAAAAGCAGAAACGACAGCTAGCTAATCAAATCAGAGGCCTGTTACTTGAATTTGGGGTTGTAATCAAGCAATCAGAATGCGCGTTTAGGCAAGCTATCCCTGAGATTCTAGAGGACAGCGATAATGGATTAACCGTTGGTTTAAGGCAGTGTCTAGCTCAGTGCTATGAATTATTTAAAGCACAATCAACATTAAAAGAAACACTAAATGAGTTACTGACAGGTTTAGTAAAACAAGATGAGCAGTGTGAACGTTTACTGGCACTTGAGGGTGTCGGGCCTATCACAGCGGTTGGTTTATTAATAAGCTTAAGTGACACAGCCCATTTTACGAGTGGACGTAATGCGGCAGCCAATGTTGGTGTCACCCCTCGCCAACACTCAAGTGGTGGAAAAGTGCGAATAGGTCATATAGCCAAATACCGTGGCGAGATAACATTACGGAGTCACTTGTTTCTGGGAGCCAGAGCGGTCATCAGTCAGCTAAAGCATCGAGAACCAAAAACGAAAAAAGAACAATGGCTCAAAGCATTAGTTGAAAGACGGGGTGTGAAGTGTGCCGCCATTGCATTAGCAAATAAAACAGTTAGGACAGCGTATGCCATGCTGAAAAAGGGCACGAGTTATGAAACCAGTTTACTAGCCAATTAATATTTAGCCTTTGATAACAGAAACAACAGTATTGACCAAGAACCTGCGTTAAGCGGTTAGACCCACCCTTGATAGCCTGTAAAGTGCCTGGCGTGTTAAAACACCGAGTAGGAGAAGAGGCACAAGGGCGCGAATACATCAAAGGGCCGAGGTAGCTCCTCATTATGAGCCCGCATATAAGCACGCAGTCTGACAAAATTAACGAAGGGTATTGTGCAATAGGAGGAGTCCATATAAGGCACAAGGGCGCGAATACATCAAAGGGCCGAGGTAGCTCCTCATTATGAGCCCGCATATAAGCACGCAGTCTGACAAAATTAACGAAGGGTATTGTGCAATAGGAGGAGTCCATATAAGGCGTTTTAACGCCGATAAAAGAGATATTAGATATCAGTGGTTAGAAGTTAGATTAAAAACCCAACGAGTTAGCGAGTTTCGAGGGACGAGATACGAGTTATAGGAGGCGTTTTAATGCCGAAAAAAGTCGATTTGGTAGGATGACTCCTTTACGAATCCACAACAAACACTATGCTGTTAGCACCTAGCACCTAGCACCTAGCACCTAGCACCTAGCACCTAGCACCTAGCACCTAGCACCTAGCACCTAGCACCTAGCACCTAGCACCTAGCACCTAGCACCTAGCACCTAGCACCTAGCACCTAGCACCTAGCACCTAGCACCTAGCACCTAGCACCTTTAACCATTCCTACGCGATATAAAATCGCTGCCACAATTTTGAAAACTCGCAACTCGCAACTCGCAACTCGCAACTCGCAACTCTCACCCACAAAAAAGCCGTGGGACTTTCATCACACGGCTTTTGATATTTCGCTAAGTCGTTTTATTAGAACGAGTAGCTGTAACCTAGTTGTAGGGTACGTGGTTTACCTGGTTGAATACCGCCGTTTGCACGGTTTGCAACGTAGGTTTTGTCAAACAGGTTATCTACTGTTAGGTATACTTTTTGTTTGTCGTCGATTAGGTATTTAGCTGCTAAATCCCATACAACGCGGCTGTCGATTGCATTGCGACCTGAGTCTGTTAAGTCTGCGTGTGCATCAGACACATAACGCATTTGCGTATCGAATACGAAGCTTGAGAACTCAGCACCCATCGAAAGCGCTAATTGGTTTTCAGGCACGTATGGCATTGCATCGCCTTTTTCTACGCTACCCCAAAGATCTGATTCAAACGCATTGTCGAACTCAGAATCAGTGTAAGTGTAAGTTAAGCGAACAGGGAATGAAGCTGCTTTAGTAGCGAATACTTTACCAGCGCTTAGCTCAAAACCAGACACAGATACTTCACCGTAGTTGTATTGGTCGCCAATATTGTCATCGCTACAACCTACAGCCGCAGTACAGTTACCGTGCATGTTTGTGTAGTCAGAGTTAAAGTAAATTACTTCACCTTGAATGCCAGCGTAATCGTAACGACCACCTAGCTCAATGTTAACACTCTCTTCTTCTTCTTGGTCCGCATTACCCGGTGCTGCTGGTGCGTAACCTTTTTGAATACCAGCAAGAAGCGTTAGGTTGTCGCTTACTGTGTAAGTGGCACCTAGTGATGGTACTAAGATCTCAGTGTCGTTGCTGATATCTTTTGTTAAGCCATTTTCACGACTTGGATCAGACTTAGCCCATTCAACACGTTTGATTGTGATGTCTTCGTAGCGAAGACCCGCGCTAATGACTAATGCATCAAGTGACCACTCATCTTGAATGAAAAGGGTCGTTGCTTCAGCGCTATCTAAACGGTTGCTGTTTGAACCTGGAACGCCTTTTTCTGTAAGCGTCATTGATAGGTCTTGGTTAAGCGTGTACTTGTCTTCCCATTGGAAACGATCCATTTCATCTTCGTGGTAACGTGCACCAACTGTGATGTAGTGGTTGCCCGCAGGGATATGGAATTCAGTTTGTAAGCCTTTCGCTTGGTAATCACGGTTATTCGCTTTTACGCCAATATCTTCAATACCTTCGCTTGTTGGGTTTGCTTCAAACTCGCTGTATTGCTCAAGGTAGCTGCTGCTTACTTTGCTTGCTTTATACCAGTTACGGTGGAAGTCGTTTAGGTAAGCTGTAGCAAGTAGCTCGTAACCTTTACCAAAACGATATGCATAGTTGATTTGGTATGCATTGTGTTGTGTGTTCATTTCATCGTTTTGCGATGCTGCATAACGACGGTAAGGGTTTTCTTGGTAATCAGCGTCAGTTAAGCCCATGTAAGTTTCGTCAGAGCGTTCGTCTGAGTACTTTAACTTCATTTCTAGGCTGTGTGCTTCGTTATCACCAAAGTCAAAACCAAACTTTAATAAGAAATCATTCTTTTCGAAGCCAGTGTTGTCGCTACCAACTGGTAAATCTTTAAAGCCATCAGCACCGTAAGTGAATACTTCTACAAGGCCCGCAGCATTGTTTTTCTTTTTACCGAAGTAAGCATGACCTTTGTAGAAACCGTCGCTACCAAGTTCAGCATTAAGTAAACCTTTAGACCCTTCAGTTGGTAAGCTACGAGAAACTAAGTTTAAAACACCGCCTGTTGTACGTGGGCCATACTTAACAGACGCTGCACCTTTAAGTACTTCGATAGACTCCATACGACCCATAGTAGGGAAGTAGTAAGCAGAAGGCGCTGAGTAAGGTGCTGGTGCTACAAGTACACCATCTTCCATTACTGAGATTTTGTCGTTACGACCTGTACCCGTACCACGCATACCGATGTTAGGACGAAGGCCATAGCCGTCTTCTTCTTGTACATATACACCCGGTACAGCACTTAAAACACGTGAGATATCAGTATATTCAAACTTTTCTAGTTCTTGCTCATCAATAAAAGTAGCAGAGCCAGGAATATCGTTAATTGCAGATGCAGAGCCAATTACAGTGATTTGCTCGAAGTTCTTCTCTTCTTTAGTTACATCTTTTGCAAAAGCATTAGCGCTTAAAGATAAAGCGACCGCAGTCGAAAGCGTAGAAACAATAAACTTAGGTGTCATTGTGAGTCCTGTATATGTTTAGATATTTTTAACAGGCGCAATTAAAACATGTAAAAAAATGCGAATCAATCCTATTTGTAATAAAACAGGTCTGAACTGTAAGTTCATGAATTGAAGGGGTTATAAGGAATACAGTAGTATTGTATTACGATATTGAGTTTTGGTTTGGTGTTAAGTAAAACTTAATGAGTGCAGCTGTCAGCTCGTAGGTTGGTTAGAGCGGAGCGAAACCCAACTTTGGAGCTATCAGCTTTCAGCCGTCAGCTATCAGATTGAAAAAGTTAGCGAGTTAGAAAGAGTAAAGGGGAAAGTTTGCGAGATACGAGGAACGAGATGCGAGTTGTAGGAGTTTTAACGCCGAAAAAATGGAGATATTAGATAACTGTGGTTAGAAGTTTGATTAAAACAACAGAGCTGTAAGCTTTAAGCTATAAGTCAGATCAGCCTGCACGCAGTTTCAGTGAAATGCATACCCGTAGGCGTGAAATTTATTTCGCGCGATGCTTATCTAAACCACAGAAGCAAGATGTAGGTCGGGCTTTAGCCCGTCAATGTTAGCGATTATGTGTCGCCATAAATGACGACTTACAGTGCTTAACTCATTAGCTCGTAGGTTGGTTAGAGCGGAGCGAAACCCAACGTTTGGAGCCGTCAGGTATCAGATTGAAAGTTTGCGAGATACGAGGAACGAGATGCGAGGTGTAGGAGGCGTTTTAACGCCGAAAAAAGTAAAGGGGAAGGTATTCCAACCCAAAAAAAATATTCTGTTAGCCCCTAGCCCCTAGCCCCTAGCCCCTAGCCCCTAGCCCCTAGCACCATTCCTACGCGATATAAAATCGCGGCTACAATCTTGCTAACTCGCTAACTCGCTAACTCGCTAACTCGCACCTCGCTAACTCACACCTACGTCAAACGTAGGGCGATGAATTCGGCGAGTTTGTCTACGGCGGTGCCGGGGTCGTCGGTGCGTTTAATTAAACTAATACCGATTTGACCAAGCTCGGGGAGGTCTTTGGTTTGTATTTGGTAGTTAAGCTCATTCGGTACGGTGCTTTTTGCGAGTACCGTAATGCCTAAGCCTTCTTTTAACGCCGCAGTTAGGCCGGTTAAGTCGGCATTACTGTAGGCAATGCGGTATTTAATACCCGCACTTTGTAGCGCCTCGATTGCGCGGCGGCGATAAATACATCCCTCGGGGGCGGTTACAAGCGTTACCACATCGTTTTGTGCCAGGTTTAAATCACCCACCCATACTAGTTGGTCTTGCATAAAAATAGGGAACTTAGCTGATTCAAGCTCTTCGTTTAATGCCAATACTAAATCGAATTGATCTTGGCGCGAGACCGACAACAAATGCTTACTCAAACGAGAGCGCACTTCGAGCGACACGTCAGGGTAGAGGGCCACAAAGTCACCTATGATCGAAGGTAGAATACGTGCAGCAAATTCACTAGGGATCCCCAAGCGCACTTTACCGGTCACGTTTTCGCTGGTGAACTGCTGCAAAATGGCATCGTTTTGTTGCAGCATTTGCTTTGCTAATGGCATGAGCAGTTCGCCATATTGATTAAGCACTTGGCGCTGACCTTGCTTTTTAAACAGCTTATGGCCCAGCATGTCTTCAAGGCGCTTTATTTGTAAGCTCACAGCCGGTTGCGATAGCCCTAATAATTCACCCGCTTTGGCAAACCCGCCAACTTCAACAACAGTGACTAAAGTACGTAAACTATCGGTAGAAATGTTTTTCATTAAAAAATTCTATTTATAGGGCTATGTATATAAGCATTATTTATCAATTGATAAATAATTACAATTTGTTGTTGCCAGCACGGCGCAATATACTTCAAGCATTAACGATTGATAGGTGTCACATATGACTTTTACGCCAATAATGTTTGCTCGCCACAGCCAAGCTGAGACCCCAGCAGACAACGTGCTACAAGCTAATAGCGATACTGCCATTATGGATTTTAGTGGCACTGAAGCAATCCCATTTTTAACGGCTATTTTAGGTCTTGATATTAATAAGCTAACTGCCAGCGGTTTAGGCTTACGTAGTTCATTAGACGATGACCTAACAAGCAGCTACGCTTATGCCCTGTATTACTTTAACGAAACTGCATTTCGTTTTGTATTAGGTAAAGATGCCAGCGTGCAATTACAGTCGCTTATTAATGAGCAACAACTACGTTACGACATTGATTATGTAATGCGTGACGATTTAAGCGCACTAACCCTAAGTGGTGAGCAAGCGTTTGATGCTTTGGTTGACAGCTTTAAGCTAACGCCGGGACTGCGTTTATCAGACATGCGCAGCTGCTATGGTGCACAAAGCGGTGAGGTATTTATTACCGCCATAGATAACCAAGCAACACAGCAATTTCAGCTGGTGGCGCGCCAAGCAGAGCTTGATAAATGGCAAACGCACTTGCAGCAGCTCGGCTTTGATTTAGCCTTAGCCAACGTTGCTTAAAACATAAAATTTTTAAAACAGCTACGCACTTGGGTGTTTAGCTGTTTTTTAGTTACAAAATCGCAATTTGGGTGTGACAACTGTGCAACTAATGTATAATCGCCGCCCATGTTATTCCCCCTCATTAAATTGAGGCCACGCCCCACAACTTGTGGGTTAATTTAAAAGTGAAGGAATATTATGACTTCTAAAACAGTTTTACATGCTAAGCACCTTGAAGCTGGCGCAAAAATGGTTGATTTCCACGGCTGGGAAATGCCAATCAACTACGGCTCACAAATCGAAGAGCATAATGCGGTTCGCACAGATGCAGGTATGTTTGACGTATCTCACATGACTATTGTCGATATTCAAGGCGAGCAAGCACAAGCGTTCTTACGTAAGCTAGTTGCAAACGACGTTGCTAAGTTAACTGTACCAGGTAAAGCACTTTACACAGGTATGCTTAACGAAGAAGGCGGCGTAATCGACGACCTAATCATCTATTTCTTCTCAGAAACGAACTACCGTTTAGTAGTTAACTCAGCAACACGTGAAAAAGATTTAGCGCACTTAGCTAAAGTTTCGGCTGATTTCGCCGTAACGGTTACTGAGCGTCCAGAGTTTGCAATGATTGCCGTTCAAGGCCCTAACGCACGTGCTAAAACAGCAACAGTACTTAACGCAGAGCAACAAGCTGCTGTTGAAGGTATGAAGCCTTTCTTTGGTGTGCAAGCAGGTGATTTATTTATTGCGACAACAGGCTATACTGGCGAAGATGGTTATGAAATCGTAGTACCTAACGATCAAGCTGCTGATTTATGGCAACAGCTTCTAGACGCAGGTGTAGCGCCAGCAGGTCTAGGTGCACGTGATACGTTACGTCTTGAAGCGGGTATGAACCTTTACGGCCTAGATATGGACGAAAGTGTTTCTCCACTTGCTGCAAACATGGCGTGGACAATCGCATGGGAGCCAGAAGATCGTAAGTTTATCGGTCGTGAAGTATTAGAGCAGCAACGCGCTGACAAGAGCACAGACAAACTAGTTGGTTTAGTGCTTGAAGAAAAAGGCGTATTGCGTAGCGGTTTAAAAGTCATCGTTGAAGGTGGTGAAGGGGTGATTACCTCTGGTACATTCTCACCAACCCTTGGTCACAGTGTTGCGCTAGCACGCGTTCCGCGTTCAACTGGCGAAACAGCCCAAGTAGAGATGCGTAAAAAACTGGTTAACGTTAAGGTTGTTAAACCTTGCTTTGTACGTAACGGCAAATCAGTTATCTAAACTATAAAAAATTTGGTGTTATCACCCAATATAAACCAAAGGAACAAAAAGATGAGCAATATCCCAAGCGAATTAAAATATGCTACTTCACACGAGTGGGTTCGCGACGAAGGTGACGGTACGTTTACTGTAGGTATCACTGAGCACGCACAAGAACTTCTTGGCGACATGGTATTCGTTGAATTACCAGAAGTTGGTGATGAAGTTGACGCGGGTGAAGACTGCGCAGTAGCTGAGTCTGTAAAAGCAGCATCAGACATCTACGCACCAATCGGCGGTGAAATCGTTGCAATCAACGAAGAGCTTGAAGATTCGCCTGAAACAGTAAATAACGACCCGTACACTGACGGTTGGTTATTCCGTATCAAAGCATCTGACACATCAGAGCTTGATAACCTGTTAGACGCTGAAGGCTACGCTAACACAATCGACGAAGACTAATTAATTAGTCACGCCGACTAAAAGCCCCTCATAAGTGGGGCTTTTATGATTTTATAGCTTACTTTTCCATACGCTGTAAGTTACTGAATCAACCTGTTTTTAAGTTATTGCCAGTTACCCATTGGCAGTAACCACTTTTTTTTGGATCATAGGAATCTGGACAAATGTCAAACGCCAAATCTCTTGAACAATTAGAGCAAAAGCAAGATTTTATTCGCCGTCACATTGGGCCAAGCCCAGCGCAAGTAAGCGACATGCTAAGCGCTCTTGGAGTATCGAGTGTTGAAGAGCTGATCGGTCAAACGGTACCTGCAAGCATTCGCTTAGAGCAAGGTTTATCAATTGGCGAAAGCCGCACTGAAGTTGAAACACTAAGCTACTTAAAATCAGTAGCAAGCAAAAATAAAGTGTTCAAATCATACATCGGTCAAGGCTACCACCCAACTCACGTACCACACGTAATTTTACGTAACGTACTTGAGAACCCAGGCTGGTACACTGCGTATACACCATACCAACCAGAGATTGCACAAGGTCGTTTAGAATCATTATTAAACTTCCAGACTATGACCCTTGACCTAACTGGTCTTGATTTAGCAAGCGCGTCATTACTTGACGAGTCAACGGCTGCTGCAGAAGCAATGGGCCTTGCAAAGCGTGTTGCTAAAGCTAAAAAAGCAAACATCTTCTTCATTGCTGATGACGTACACACGCAAACAATCGACGTTGTTGCTACACGTGCAGACCAGTTTGGTTTTGAAGTTGTTGTTGGTCCTGCAAGCGAAGCGGCTAATCATGAGATTTTTGGTGCGTTATTCCAATACCCATCAACAACCGGTGAAATCACTGACGTAACTGACCTAATCGCACAAGTACAAGACAAAAAAGCGATTGCTTGTGTTGCTGCAGACATCATGAGCTTATTAATGCTTAAAGCACCAGGTAAACTAGGTGCAGACGTAGTACTTGGTTCAGCACAGCGTTTTGGTGTACCTATGGGTTACGGTGGTCCACACGCTGCATTCTTCGCAACACGCGACAAGTACAAGCGTTCACTACCAGGTCGTATTATCGGTGTTTCTAAAGACCGTTTAGGTAACGACGCACTACGTATGGCTATGCAAACACGTGAACAACACATTCGTCGTGAAAAAGCCAACTCAAACATCTGTACAGCGCAAGTACTACTAGCGAACATGGCAGCGTTCTACGCGGTTTACCACGGTCCACAAGGCCTTAAAACTATCGCTGAGCGTATCCACCGTTTTGCAGACATCTTAGCAGCAGGCTTAAAAGCGAAAGGTGTAAACCTTAAGCACGACACATGGTTCGATACACTGACTGTTGTTGCAGATAACAAAGACGAAATCGTTGCACGTGCAGTAGAGCACGGCGTTAACTTTGCGTCTAACCGCGCAGGTGAATACTCAATTTCTGTATCAGAAACAACAACTCGTGCAGACGTAGCTGAGTTATTCGACATCATCTTAGGTGAAGGCCACGGTCTGAGCGTTGATGCACTTGCAAACGAAATCGAAGTAAACGGCAGCAACTCAATTCCTGCAAGCCTAGTACGCGATGACGAAATTTTAACGCACCCTAACTTCAACTCGTACCACAGCGAGACTGAAATGCTGCGTTACATCAAGCGCCTAGAGAACAAAGACTTAGCGCTTAACCACTCAATGATCTCATTAGGTTCATGTACAATGAAGCTTAATGCGACAGCTGAGATGATCCCAATCACTTGGCCTGAGTTTGCAAACTTACACCCATTTTGCCCACTTGATCAGGCAGCGGGTTACCAAATCATGATGACAGAGTTACATGACTGGTTAGTAAACATCACAGGTTACGATGCAGTTTCACTACAACCTAACTCAGGTGCACAAGGTGAATACGCAGGCTTAATCGCGATTCGTAAATACCACGAGTCACGCGGTGAAGGTCACCGTAACGTATGTTTGATCCCAAGTTCAGCGCACGGTACAAACCCAGCGTCTGCACAAATGGCAAGCATGAAAATCGTGGTTGTTGACTGTGATAAAAACGGTAACGTTGATATGGCAGACCTTAAAGCGAAAGCCGAAGAGGTATCTGAAAACCTATCTTGTATCATGATCACTTACCCATCTACACACGGTGTTTACGAAGAAACAATTCGTGAAATCTGTGACATCGTGCACCAGCACGGCGGTCAAGTGTACATGGACGGCGCAAACATGAACGCGCAGGTAGGTGTTACAAGCCCTGGTTCAATCGGTTCTGACGTATCGCACCTTAACCTACACAAAACATTCTGTATTCCACACGGTGGTGGTGGTCCAGGTGTTGGCCCTATCGGTGTTAAATCTCACCTAGCGCCATTTATGCCTAACCACAGCGTAATTAATGTTGCTGGCACAAACATCGGTAACGGTGCGGTTTCTGCTGCTCCTTACGGCTCAGCAGCTATTTTACCAATCTCGTGGGCATACATTGCCATGATGGGCTCTGAAGGCTTAAAACAAGCAACAGAAATGGCTATCGTGAACGCTAACTACTTATCTGAGAAGCTAAGCGAGCACTACCCAATTTTATACCGTGGCCGTAACAACCGCGTTGCGCACGAGTGTATTGTTGACCTACGCCCAATCAAAGAGCAAACAGGCGTTACAGAAATGGACGTAGCTAAACGTCTACAAGATTACGGCTTCCATTCACCAACTATGTCATTCCCAGTAGCTGGCACACTAATGATTGAGCCAACTGAGTCTGAGTCTAAAGTTGAGATCGACCGTTTCATCGAAGCAATGGTGTCAATCAAGTCAGAAATCGACCGTATCGCATCTGGCGAATGGTCAATTGAAAACAACCCGCTAGTGTTTGCACCGCACACACAAGCAGACGTACTAGGCAATGAGTGGGATCGTGCATACGACCGTTTCTACGCTGCATTCCCAGTACCAAGCGTAGCAAAAGACAAATTCTGGCCTACAGTAACCCGTATCGATGACGTATACGGCGACCGTAACCTAGTTTGTTCATGCCCAGCGGTTGAGACATACCGTGACTAAGGTTTGATTAAATTCAAATGCCAAAAAGCCGTTGCAGCAATGTAACGGCTTTTTTGTGTTTTGGAGAAAGTTAGCGAGGGGAAAGTTAGCAAGGGGAAAGTTAGCGAGAGTAAAGGGGAAGGGAGCTATCAGCTTGTAGGTTGGGTAGAGCGGAGCGAAACCCAACAAGTTAGCGAGTTGCGAGGAGAAAGGGGAAAGTTGCGAGTATCGAGATGCGGGGGTTGTAGGCGTTTTAACGCTGAAAAAAGAGTTATTAGATATCAGTCGTCAGATGTCAGATTAAGAATACAAGTTAGCGAGTTTGAAAGGGGAAAGAGTAAAGGAGCTTTAAGCTTTAAGTTAGATTGTGTCTGCATATTGCTGTGGTTAACCCCTGTGTCATAGGGGAGAAATTTATTTCGCGAAAAGAATTTAGGTTAAAGTAAAACAGCGAGTCTTATCTTTACATTTTATAGCTGCTGACACGATTTAGCAGTTTTTTAGAGGCACTATAATTAGGTTGATTTTGTTTGAATATAAGAATCGCGAGAGATATTAAAATTTCCAATTATATAGCAAGTTAATGTAATCTTGGAGGCAGTCTCAACTTAAAATAGAATTAACTCAAGGAAGGCTATGTATTCAGGAAAGCAGGTAATTAAAGCTGGAGAAACTCTCCTTACTCCTAATTTAGAAAATAAAAATCCACAACTTTTTTCAGAATGTATGGATGTGCTCTCTTTTTGGCGATTCACCCATGAAAATGCACTTGCTGCGGCATTTGAATCTTTAGTCAAAGCTACATTACCACACGATAAGCAGGCTATTTTTGCCAAAAGGTTAAAACGTTATCCGTCTATAGTTTCCAAGCTTCGTAGGTTTGAGAATATGAAATTAAAAAATATGCAGGACATTGGTGGATGTAGGGCAATAGTAAAGGATGAAAAGAGGCTAAGAAAAGTTGTAAAAGAATTAAAGAAGTTACCAACGTTTAAGTTTGAAAATGGTCAGTATAAATCTAAGGACTATATAAAGAAGCCAAAGCAGGATGGTTACCGCGGTTATCACTTGATTGGGAAGTTTGGTGGAGAAAATGGTCAAACAAAAAGTATTGAATTACAAATTCGCACAAAAATGCAGCATTCATGGGCTACTGCATTGGAAATAGTAGATTTATTTACTGGGCAGGCTTTGAAGTCAAATATAGGAACAACGGAGTGGAAAGATTTCTTTAGCTCAACAAGTGAGCAATTTGCCCTTATTGAAAGTATACCTATGTATAGTGAACTAGAAATGAGTACCTTACTTCCGAGTTATGCTAAAAAGTTAGGTCAAAGTACGATGGATATTATATATAGCAATAAGCTATGTCAGCACTATATTACAAAATTGGATATTTTTGAACGTTTTGCGGCCTTTGCTAACTCTTTGAGGGTTATTGAGAACCAATTACAGGAGATAGATACAGATACAGGCTATGTACTTATAAGCATTGATACATTTGATAAAAGCTTAACTACCACAATGTTTTCTAATGATGAAGAAGGTAACAAAGATGCCGAAAAGTTTTATATTGAGGCAGAGAAACAAGCTGCTTCAAAGCAAGCTCTCATTGTTGCGTTAGTTTCATCTTCAAATGTAGCAAGTATCAAAGATGCTTACCCGAACTATTTCGCGGATTCTACAAGTTTCTTAGAATATCTAGAAGTAATCGAGAAAATAGAAAACCCTATCAAGCTTCAAAAAGTTACAAGGAAGAAGTTGGCCATTGAATTATAATATAGCTAGAAATGTAAGGTGACTCACTACACTCTGTTTAGAGAGGGACTGATAATAAGGAAGTTAGCGCAAAGCTTTAAAATGAAGTTTATTGGTTTATAAAATTGATGAGCAAATCAACTGGCTCAGGCTTTTCCCTAACCCCTTTACTAATCCAAATCAACACTATGCTGTCAGCACCTAGCACCTAGCACCTAGCACCTAGCACCTAACACCTAGCACTGTAGGCGTGAAATTTATTTCGCGCGAACCCATTAAAAAACAACTTCGGAAGAATTTTTGTATTTATATAGGTACAAACATCAAATAACCTGTATTATGCATGCTTTGTTGTTGGGTGGTGAAACCTCTTAATTAACCACCTGATTATGTTGTTGAAATTTTAAGGTGAAATAATGCTAAAAAGGAACTTTGTGCGCATTAAAAGGGCTTTGGCCTGTTTGCTTGTGTTAAATCTTGGGATTGCTAGTGCTTCGGCTAATGACGATACACCAATAGAGAGCGTGGTTGCTGATGCTAATTTCTTAGCGTGTTTACAAGAAAGTGGCTATAAAACTGTGGGTGAGGTGACAAAAATACATTGCAGAGATCGCGGTATTACCTCAGCCAAAGGGGTTGAGCATTTTAGTAACTTAACAAAACTCGTCCTCAGTAATGAAGGAGATAGCTTCATAGTTGGTGAAATTGGTGGCATTACAAGTAGGCCTGCCGATAAAAAAGTGCCAAACCAGCTGACCGAAATCGACATAAGCCACAACAGCCAGCTTTTCCATGTTAATTTAAGCCAAAATAGCCTTACGAGTATTGATGTAAGTAACAACGAAGAGTTAGAGACTTTAATGCTGAGTGGTAATAAGCTTTCAAAGCTTGATGTAAGCACTAACAGTAAACTTACATGGCTTGATCTTAATGATAATAAGCTGACAGGTGAATTGACGCTTGTTAATTCTGAACTGTATCAACTTAACCTGTCGGGCAATAAGCTCACAAAAGTAAATATACCGAGTGGTATTCGTAACCTTGAGCTTGCAAATAATCAGTTAAAAAACCTAGATTTAAGCAAGTTCAAGATGCTCAGCGAACTAAACCTAGATGACAACCAGCTTAGCTCTTTAGACATAAGCCATAATAAAAAGTTAACTGCACTTTACGCCGGTAATAACCAGTTAAGCACTATCGATTTAACAGCAAACCCCATGCTTCAAGTGCTCTTTTTGTCAAATAACAAATTAAAAAACATTGATTTACGTGAACATGCAAATTTAGTAGATATTAGCCTTTTTAATAACCCACTAAAAAAAATAGATGTAAGCAAAAGCTATAATTTAGAGCTGTTAGAACTCGACAGTGGTGTTGAGTGCATAGGCATAGGTTGTGCAACAAGGTTTGAAGGGTATTAATAACAGCGTATAGGGCAGAGCACAGCGAAACTCGATAAGTTAGCGAGGGGAAAGGAGCTATCAGCTTTCAGCCGTCAGCTATCAGATTAAAACAAAAGAGCTTTAAGCCATAAGGTTTAGGTTAGATTGTGCCTGTACCTTGCTATGGCTAATCCCGATACCGTAGGTGTGAAATATATTTCGCGCGAAATAAATTTCACGCCTACGGATGAGCATTCCAATTTAAGTATGCGTAGGCACAATCTAATCTGACTTCTAACGACTGATATTTAATAACTCTTTTTTCGGCGTTAAAACGCCTCCTACGACTCGAATTTCGCCTCTTTCCCCTTTACTCTTTCTAACTCGCAAACTTGTGTTCGTAATCTGATAGCTACAAATGTTGGGTTTCGCTCCGCTCTAACCAACCTACAAGCTGATGCTCTTATGTTCATCGCGCGAAATAAATTTCACGCCTACGGATGAGCATTTCAATTTAACTATGTGCGGGCACAATCTAATCTGACTTCTAACGACTGATATCTATTATCTCCTTCCTCGTCTCTAGCACCTATTAAATTTTTTTATCCCTCCATAATTCATCCATTATTGTGATTTACCCTTTGAAATATGAACCTTTTGTACCCCAATTTGGGTGGGTTAAAGCTTAACCATTTCGAAAAGAAGTCGGTCGGACTTTGAGTAGAAGTAAGCATTTTATTAATTAATAGTTTGTCGAAATTACAATCAATAATTAGGAATCGTAATATGAATCAGTGTAAAAGGATTAGTGCTGTGTTGGCTTTATCCCTACTTTCAATAGTTGGGTGTTCTGATGATGACTCTACCGAACAAGAAGCTGTTGCTAATGTAGCGTTGAAATCTATGAGCCCAGTCTCTGATGACGTTTATCAACCAGGACAACAGATCACAGTTGATTTCAGTACCGAAACAACCTTATTAACGAATGAACATGTTGGTGTTTCATTTATTTTAATTGAAAGAGATAAAGTCGCTGAGCTCGAAACTGAAGATGAGCCAGATGGCTACGATTTGGGTGAGTTTTATATCGAGCAGTTACAAGAAGGCGAGCAAAATCATACGGCAACACTAATTTTGCCAAATGAAGATCTCGTATCGGGTGAATTTGTCATTGCCGCTTTTGTTGACACAAGTGGTGTGATCTCAAACGAAGTTGATGTTACAGATAATAAATCCCGTGGCATTGAGTCTGGTGACGAAACAACCTACAGCTCAGTAACCATTAGCGATGGTCATTACCATGATTTTGTTTTAGATAAACTTAAAGTAGGCGACGGCTTTGCTATTTTTCCTGGCCCGGGTAAAAGAGATACCACAGGTACTGGTGAACCAACACAGAAAGTACCTGATTTAATAGGCTTTATTAATGCCACCAAATTTGGTAATTCAGTCAACGAGGCTGACATCAGTGCAACAATAACTATCGGCGAAACGACTTATCATGCTCACTTATGGAATGAGCAAGCACAAGCTTATATGGAGACGATGCGTATTAAGTTTCCTGATCATGAGCAATCTCATTACTTTCCTTGGGATGTTGCAGTAAATGGCGTATTGCTAAAAGCGATACACGATGATTTTGATCACGATGGTGGTGAAAACAGTTTTAGCATGACATTTACCTTCCACGACAACTCTGATGAAATTGAAGCTCATAGCGAAAATAATAGTATTACCGTTGAAGTACCTTATGCACTTTATCATGATGAAGTGAGTACTGCAGAATCGGTAGAGCTAAATAGTAATAAAACAACAATAGCGTCAGCATCAGCGATGCAGACTACAGCTTCATCAGCAACAACGATGCAGACTACAGCTTCATCAGCAACAACGATGCAGACTACAGCTTCATCAGCAACAACGTTAGCCAAAGTTGGCAGTTGGAGTGCTACCTATGGTGACAGTGACGCTGTGGCAATCAGCCCTTCTTTTTATAGCTATATGAATGTTTCTTCTAGTAATGGTGGTTCAGCTGAGGGGCTAGTAGAAGCAGATTTAGATCTTTACCTATTTGATAAATCAGCGAGTTTGGTTAGTGCCAGTGCTGAAGCGAGTGCAAATGTAAGTGATGGTGAGATTACTTATGCAGCAAACTTTAGTGTGCTGGGTGACACATTAATTGACGAGGGCGATACGTTAACGGCCTTAGACAAGTCTTTAGGATATAGCTGGAGCGAAGAGCAAAAAGTGGTTGAAACGACGTTCACCATTGTAATTGTTCCGGTGACAGTGGAGGCAGGTGTCAGTGGCAGCTTGGATTTAGGGGTTGGTTTAGCTTACAGCAATAGCCGAATTGACTTAGGGGGAGATATTGTTACTGCCAGCATGGATGCGTATGCCACTGCAGAAATAAACTTAGGTATTGCAAGTGGCGGTGTTGGTATAGACTTTTTGATTATTGCAGATACATTTAATGCCACACTTTATGCAGATTTAGCTAAAGCTATCACTGATTCTAAAATCACCTTAGGGATTGATGTAACGAATGATATTGAGGCTATTTCCGGTGAATTTTATGTTTATGTGAAATACCCTAAATACAAGTGGTGTTGCACGGTTAAGACAAAAACCAAAACTCAAACTATCTACGATACTAGTACCTTGTACGATAAAAGCTGGACAATTTTAGACGAATCAGCAACCTTAAACTATTAGTATGAAGGCATAGGTATAATGCGTTTAATTAAACTGAGTTTATTATTTGGCACTTTATTAGGCTATGCTTCGGCCGCTTATGCAGTGCCTCATTGTACTGTTTGGGGTGAACTTCAATCAAAAGCTGATACGAATATTGTTTCGATGAATAGCCCCTCAAAAAGCCAGTTTGACTTGCAAGGGCGGTTAATTTATCGGCCTTTGTTAGTTGCAGAAAAATTTCACTGGTTGGGTTTTGAGCTATACCAAGCTCAAGCAAAGTTGAATAAAACAGTGAGTACCAGCAATGAGTATGCTGTGCCTTTTGCTGTGAAAGTTAGCAATAACTCAGGTGAAGTTTTAGATTATCGGTTTAACGCTAAATTAAAAGCGGCTGATCAACAAAAGCTGATTGCTTTATACCGTGCCTTTCACCGTGCAAAACCCCCTGAAAATTTACAGGGGGATAAGTATTGGGTTAAAGAGCGAGATGATATCGGTCAGTACAAATCACTCTACACAGTGTTAGCTGATAATAAACTAAAGCGAAATAAACTCAGTTACTTAGAACCAACTGACACTAGGCAAAGTACTAACGCTGCGAAAAAGCTAATGCAGTTAGAAACGGCGAACATTATTAGTGATGAGTTTATCTTTGAAAACGATAAATGCTGGTTAACAAAAACCCTCGGAAATAGTCATATTCAAGTCAGTAGTAGTGATGGAAGTATGAATATTGAAGTACTGCAAACACTAAGTTTAAATCGCTCAAATCAATCGATACCCGATGATGCAAGGTTACTGCAATTACCCGAAGACCCTAATCAATGGGAAAATTTAAGCACAGATTGGGTTTACCCTAAAGCGCCGCCTCAACCATTAAAAAATACTGAAGCGTTTATCACTGCTTTAAAAAGTATGGATTGGCTAGAGGGAGACCGAAAAACGCTTTTGCAATTTCTTTATGACAATGATCAGTATTTGCTGAGCTTAAAAGAGCTTATTTCAACTAAATCAATTGCTGATCTCCTAGAAAGTAAATTGTTTATGTACTTAGGTAAACATGACTCAGTTAATTCAAAACAGTTACTAACAGAGGTATTTGTTGAGCCTGGTTTATTTTCACCAAATCAGCGCTTTAGAAGTTTAATGGCACTAAAATACAGTGAAAAGCCGTTAACTGACATGCAGGTTGAGGCGATTTTTGAGTATTCCATGTCATATGGTCTTGATGAAGAAAATTCTAAGCTGGCTCATAGTGCTTTAATGGTAATGGGGGTGATTGCAAAAAATCAGCAGGGCAGTGAGTTTTCAACTCAGTTAACCCAAAAATTAGCTGATTCTTTGAGCTCTAGTGCAACGGAGCAAAAAGCATCAGCCCTAATCACCGCACTGGGTAATAGTGGAGACTATGATCATCAACAGCTTATTGGTGATTATTTAGCTGGCGACAGTGCAAGATTACGACTAAATGCGGCAGAGGCCTTGGCAAAAATGCCAAGTAAAACCAGTTTGAATTACTTGAGTAATCAACTAAATCAAGAAACTGATAGTAAAACGCAAGGGGCGATTTTAAAGGCAATGGGTAATAATGAGTTAGACGCAGAACAAGTAGATAGTATTTATGCCTTTGCTGACGCTAGTAACCCGAAAGATATTCGCAGCGCCGCTATATCGGCGTTAAGTCAACAAGCGAAGTCAAAACCAGAGGTTAAAAGCCGTTTAAAAGCGCTGGTTAAGACGGAAACTAATCAAAAGAACCTGCGCCAATTGATGAAAGCGCTGTATGGTTCGTAAAAGCATAAGCTAGCAAGTTGGTAGGTTGGGTAGAGCGGAGCGAAACCCAACTAATTAGCGAGATACAAGGGGAAAGGGTAAAGGAGCTATCAGCTTTCAGCCGTCAGCTATCAGATTGAAAAGTTAGCGAGATGCGAGTTGTAGGAGGCGTTTTAACGCCGAAAAAAGTCATAGGGGAGGCGCAACTAACACTACGCTGTTAGCACCTAGCACCTAGCACCTAGCACCTAGCACCTAGCACCTAGCACCTAGCACCTATAACCATTCCTACGCGATATAAAATCGTTGCTACCATCTCGCTAACTCAAACCTACTGAATCAAACTCACTTGTTTTACGTACGTATCGGTTTGCAAACCAAAGTGGCCGAGAACGTAGGTGTAGGTGGCATTTTCATTCCATAATCGGCTGCTGTGAATGCCGTACACATAACAAGTGCCAGTTGAGCAGACGATTTGATCCGAGTAGCTCTTTATGGAATACACTTTGTCTCCTAATGCTTCTCCATAAATGCTATTTAATAATGGGCTGCCAACCGATAAGCCATAGTAACCACATGTGTTATTCCACACATTATATGGGTAAACACCGCAACTAAGTAGGCCGCGCGCGGCACCTGCAACACCAACAAAGGTATCAACATCTGATGCCATTCCTAGCTTATAAATTTGCTGAGCTGCGAGTGTAACCCCCATTGAATGGCCGATAATATCGATCTTACCTGTGCAAGATTGGTTGATTGCAGTAAGAATGGCGTTACGTACGGGCGTTTCTTCACTGCCGTTATGATCGTTGCAACTCGCGCAAGATTTAGAGCCCCAATCTGGGGTGAAAATTTCACTGTCGACATACCCTTTTCGTTTTAATTCGTTGATTGTGTTATTCCAACTCGAAGGGGAGGCGGTATTACCATGTACCAGTACAACGTTATCTCTACATGCTGCAAAAGCAGTTGTGCTCATGCCTGCGCATAGCGCAATCATCGTCAATAAGCGTTTCATTGTGTGTTCTCCTGTTTAACATTTAATTTACAACGTATGAAATTTAAACAGGGCTGGATATAGTACTTTCGTGCAGCGATACTATTTCGCATTGTGCAATGTATACCGTTTTATTTTGCTAGCACTGTAGGCGTGAAATTTATTTCGCCCGATGAACAAAAGAGCTATCAGCTTGAAAAGTTAGCGAGTTAGAAAGAGTAAAGGGAAAGTTTACTCGCATCTCGCATCTCGCATCTCGCACCTCGCATCTCGCCTCCTCTTTTTCTCCTAAAATCTAATAATTTGTACTTAAAAAATGCACAAAAGTTAAATTAATGTAAATTTATTCTTGCTTTCGTACCTGTTTGGTCTATGTTTTTGGTCGGAGGTCACTCCTCCAACCTGATAGATAAAATGACAATCAACAGGAACACACATGAAAATAAAAACACTCTCATTAGTGCCAGCTTTAATGTTGGCAGCGGGTATCAGCCACAGTGCTTTTGCTGCGCAAGGAGTCGCATTTGTGCACGGTACAGGCCAGCAAAGCGATGCGTATAATGACTATTGGACAGGCAGTTTTGTCGACACGGTTCGTCAAGGTTTACCAAATAGTAGTAATTACACGGTCATTAATTGTGACTTTGATCAATACATGTGGGCAGACGCGGCATCTGGCTGTTTAGCAGGGCAGCTCACTACATTTATCAATAATAAAAACATCACAGATTTAACTCTGATCACCCATTCTAACGGTGGCAATGTGGTGCGTTGGATTTTATCTAACCCAACATGGGATAGCCGTTATCCAAATATTATTAGCAAAGTCACGCGTACCATTGCTCTGGCTCCTTCAAGTGGTGGCACGCCGTTGGCTGATGCGGTTATTGCGGGTAATTCGTTTGAGCAAAGCTTGGGTTGGCTTTTAGGCTACGGCAGCGATGCAGTAAAACAACAGCAAGTATCCTGGATGGAATCGTATAACGCACAGTGGCTGTATGGCACACCGAACCGCCCAAGTTTACCGTCTCGATTCGAAACCGTGGTGGGCAGTGATGTTGAATCAGCGGTATGGGATAGCGACAGCTATTGTGGCGGTTATCAAAATCAAGTGGGCCTTGAAGTAACACAAAACTGGTTAGACAGCTGTTCAGATGGCTTTTTAAATTGCAGTTCTCAGTCGTTAGCTGGGGTGGTGTGGTTTACCGATAAATCACGAACCCAAGGTGGTGAGCCTTTAAGTCATCAGCAAAGTCGACGTAACTGTTTTGGCTTGCCAAACATGCTTAAAAACCGAATTTAGGAGCCCGCTATGATTAATAAGTTAACCACAATTGCAGCTGCAATAGTGCTTGTAAGCACAGCCGCAAATGCTAATGAGCAAACGGTTTATCAATTCCCTCAAGTTCAACCAGCATCAAGCGCTCAACTACAAACACTTGAAAAAGACAGTGTTGAATATTGGCAGAAAGTTTCGGGTAAAGAGCTTAAGCGTGGTGTGCCTGTTTTTGTAAACCAAGCTGATAACTTTATTCGCATTGCACCAAAAGCACGCTTTGATAGTGGCGAAGTATTTAAGCCTCATGGCTTACAGCTAGATAAACTGTCGGTGCGAGATGACAGCTTTAGACAAATGCCAATGCAAGCCATGGTTGCACGTGAGCAAATGGAAAATGCAGGATTTAGCGATGGCAGTGTTGGGCTCAAGCTAGGTCAGGTAAATGGCAAAGCAATGCTAAGAACAAGCCAAGCCCTTAACGATAACGACACCTACTTGCTGCACGTGATTGAAAAAGGCTCGAGCAATGCTTTGCATGCTAAATCGCAATTTAAAGTGAAAGATCAGCAACAGCGTGTTGCTATGCAGCTTAGTATGGGTAAAAAGCGCTTTAAAGATAGTGATGTGAAGTTAACGCTTTCAAGCCCTGATGGCGAAAAACTAGATGTACGTTACGAAAATGGTGAAGCAGTATTTAATTACCCGCTTGAAACTTTGGGTGCCGCAAATGGTTACTATGAGCTTGAGGCCAGTGTAGACACTAAAGTGAATGGCCAAACGGTAAAACGCTCTATAAAAATGCCGTTTGTACATAGCTCACAAACCATCAGTATGGATAAAGCCAAAGTCACTGCGCTTGGCAATAACAAATACCAAGCTAAAGTACCGGTGCAAGTGACCGACTCAGGCCGCTATGCCATTCGTGCAACCTTAACTGGCAAAGGTAATAAAGGTGAGCGCATCAAACTGGCAACGGTTGAAGTAGCAAAACAGATTGATAGCTATGATAGTTTCACAATGCCTTTTGTGGTCACTCAAGCAGCCAAAGCTCCATATGAGCTGGTGGATATTGAACTTACCGACCAAACGCGAATGTTGAAGTTTGCGGGGGAGTAAAGGGTAGCTATTATCGTATGTTGGGTGGAGCTAAGCGAAGCCCAACAAGTTAGCGAGTTGCTAGGGGAAGGAGCCATCAGCTTTCAGCCGTCAGCTATCAGACGAAAAAGTTTGCGAGATACGAGTTTAGGCGTTTTTTCGCCGAACCCTGTGGTTCAATTTGTTTTTCACAAAGAGAAAAGAATGAGAAATAAATGAGATAGACCAAAAGAGTATTTTGTTTTTTCCTCTAAAGCGCAGCGTCTCTTATCCTCTTTGTGAATATTATTTTTAAATGCTGA
>NZ_JANHZR010000004.1:35845-171999 GCF_041414715.1 Pseudoalteromonas sp. DY56-GL22
GACCAAAAGAGTATTTTGTTTTTTCCTCTAAAGCGCAGCGTCTCTTATCCTCTTTGTGAATATTATTTTTAAATGCTGTTTTTCTCTGTGTAGCGTGAAGTGCCTCGGTGCTCTCTGTGGTTCATATACTTTGAAAATAAAAATATGCTCAATGGGAATTTAAACTCAAACAAATATCTGTTTAATAGGTTGTTTTTGTGTTTATCATAGAAATTAAACAATAATAAAGTTTGAGCTTTATGCTCACCAAGGACGGTTATGCCAGATATGTATTTTGGAATACTCGCCAATTTAGGCGTGGTTCTATTACTCGTTTTAATTTTAAAAGCATTCAGTAAAGTAACTATAAACTTAACTTGGCTGCTTGCTACTCTGTTAATTCTATTTTGTTATTTCTTAGCTTTATTCAAAGGTAAAGAGTTCATTTCCTTAGATTTACTCTTTACAGATCTCAAATGGAATTGGTCAGGTAAAATTGTCGCTATTACTCTTTGGGCTTTGGTATTGGCTTTATTAGCAGCTTTTAAAAGTGACTTTAAAATCAAGGACGCTGGTTTTACTCTCAGACAAAATGAAGGCTCTATTAAGCCTGCACTCGTTGTTTTAACCCTGTTTGTTGCGTTGCAGATTATTGTAACGCTTAGCCTTGGTAACGGACCAAATTTCGATTTTGAAACGCTACTCTATCAAGCTCTTATTCCTGGGTTAGATGAAGAACCAATGTTTAGAGGAGTTTTATTATTTTGTTTTTCGTTGGCTGTTGTTTCATCGCGCATTAACTTTTTTGGCTCGCCAATAAACATTGCAGGGTTACTTTTGGTTTTATTATTTGGTCTAGTTCATGGGGTTATGCATATAGATGGTGAGTGGCATTTGTCTGCATTCAGAATCGTACTAACTGGGAGTTATGGATTTATTTTGCTGTGGTTAAGAGAGCGTACTGGTAGCCTTGTTTTTCCAATTGTAGCGCACAATATGGTTAACTTTGTTGGGCAGTTAGTTTAGTACATGAAGGTAAAGTAAATATACTATCAAGTACATAGGTTGGCTTAATAGGAAAGTAATGGCAAAATTGTGTTTTAAAAATGGAAACTTAAATAATGGATTATAATCAGCCACTTTCGAAGCACTCCCTAGATTTAAACCTGAACGACCGAGTTTGGTTTAGATATTCAACTTTCTATGAAAAGACAGTTTTACAAGCAGACTCTAATACAAAACTAAAGTCGCTACCGGGCCTAGCTGTGCTGTCGGGCGGAGCTGAATTTTTATTTTTCTTTATGACTATCGCTATTGCTGTAATGAGCCTAGTGCTTCAAGAAACGATGCAGCCGATACCTGCTTTTTTAACTTGTGTGAGTTGTTATCTCTGTGTATTTGTTATCAAGCGAATTGTGATTTATAACAAATTTGGATTTGGTCGTAAGTGGATTATGAGTATATCTAAAGACTCACTCGAAATAGATAGGCGAGCAATAGAGGGCAAAGCTTCAAAAGTTTTGCAAATCGCTAAGGGCGATATCCAAGAAATCATTTTTAATTATACTTTTCACGGTAGAAGTGGTCATATTGTGAACGAAAAAACGGCCAATTTACACGCTTGTGAAATTCATCAAAAAAGTGGCGATGTTGTTACGCTAGACAGTATGCGAGTAGGTCTTTTTGATGTGCTGTACCTTTTAAAATTCCACGAATACCCGCTACTATTCAGAAGTACAACTTCAAGCGGTGCAGGTAATATAGTTATTTTGATTATGCGGTTAATTTCTCTTTCTGCGATCATATCGGCTCTTGTCATGTTGGCATTTAATTTAAAGTCATAAAGGTGAGTTATTTGTATGGCTATTAGCTGGTAGGTTGGTTAGAGCGGGGTGAAACTCAACGTTTGGAGCCATCAGCTTTCAGCCGTCAGCTATCAGATTGAAAAGTTAGCGAGATGCGAGGTGTAGGAGGCGTTAGAAGATATTAGATATCAGTCGTTAGAAGTCAGATTAAAACAAAAGAGCTTTAAGCTATAAGTCAGATCAGCCTGCACGCAGTTTCAGTGAAATGCATACCCGTAGGCGTGAAATTTATTTCGCGCGATGCTTATCTAAACCACAGAAGCAAGATGTAGGTCGGGCTTTAGCCCGTCAATGTTAGCGATTATGTGTCGCCATAAATGACGACCTACAGTGCTTGATTCATTAGCTCGTAGGTTGGTTAGAGCGGAGCGAAACCCAACTTTGGAGCCATCAGCTATCAGATTGAAAAGTTAGCGAGATGCGAGGTGCAGGAGGCGTTTTAACACTGAACAGGTAGCAGCGGGTTTACCCCGCGTAATTTACAGTTTTATCTGTGTAGCGCGAAGCGCCTCGGTTTACTCTGTGGTTCAATATTTTTTGCACAAAGAGAAGACAATGAGAAGTGAATGAGTAACCCAACAAAACCATCAATTTTTTAATAATTCCTCTTAAGCGCAGCGTCTCTTTTCCTCTTTGTGAGTATTCAGTGGATTACGCGATATAAAATCGCCGCTACACTCTTGCTAATCCGCAACTCGTGCCCCTAGACCCTTTCACCTGTATTCTTTTACAATGCATAAAATGACTTTTTTTAGAGAATGCGTTGAACTACTTGGCTCACCTTTATTTAGCACAACCGACGGCTGATTCACATTTTGGTAATTTGCTGGGGGACTTTGGTGGGCGTCGGTATTCTGCGCAGTTACCCAATACGGTTAAAAATGGCCTTGAGAATCATTATTTGGTTGATAGGTTTACTGACTCACATCCCCTTGTAAAAGAGGCTAAGCAGTACTTTTCGCCAGCACGTAAACGCTTTGCAAGTGTCGCGATTGATGTAGCGTTCGATCACTTTCTTATTCAGCATTGGCAGCGGTTTAATGACCAACCATTAGCTGAATTCAAACAGCACAGTTATGGGCTTTTAAATGCTAGGCAAGCCATGATGCCTTCGCGTATGCAGCAAGTTGTGACTAGTATGACCAACAATGATTGGTTTAAAGAGTATGAAACACTCGATGGGATCGGCCTTGCCCTTGATAACATCGCCAAGCGTATTCGCTTTGCTAATAACTTTGCAGGAGCCGCTGACGATATAGCTCGCCACTACCAACAATTAGACGCGGTGTTTTTAACGTTTTTCCCTGAGCTGGTTGAGCATGTGAAGCAAATGGGTGTGGAAAAGCAAAAGCTTTCAGACATCAGCCGGTAGGTTGGGTAGAACGGAGTGAAACCCAACAAGTTATCGAGTTAAAGGGAAAGATACGAGTTTCGAGGAACGAGATGCGAGTTATAGGAGGCGTTTTAACGCCGAACAAAAAAGTCGATTGGGCATGGAACCCCCTTACGAATCCAAAACCAACACTATGCTGCTAGCACCTAGCACCTAGCACCTGTGATCATTCCTACGCGATATAAAATCGCTGCTACAATTTTGCTAACTTGCTAACCCGCAACTCATCCCATTTAATCGTCTGGGCCTTTTAGGGTAAACACTAAATGCCTGCGCATGTCTTTTAAAATCACGCCTTTTTTCAGCATTGCGCCACTTAGGCGTTTTTGCCATTTTAATAGCTCTGGGGTCGCTGCATCGAGTGTTTGCTGGTTTTCAAATTGAAAACATAATAGCAATGAGCCTGGGAATAAGTGGTATTCCACATCAAACCAGCATTGCAACATGCCTTCAAGTTCTGCGCGACCTTGCTCTTCAAGGGCGTCGGCAACATTTAATACAAGGGCTTGCTGTTTTAATTGTACTTTAGAAAGCTTTTTCATTTAAAAACCAAAATCGAGTCGAAAAACTAATTATACCTAAGCTTCATGCTTGGCGGAATGCATTACGCCAGTCTCGCGGTGATAAACCAAACTGAGAACGAAAATGATGGCGTAAAGTAACAGATGAGCCAAAGCCGCATTGCTCGGCTAAATGTTCTAGTGGTAAATCAGTTGACTCAAGAAGTCGCTGCGCGTGGTTTAAACGTTGATTTAACAGCCACTGCCCAACGCTCTGTCCAGTAAGCGATTGAAAGTGGCGGGTAAAGGTGCGTCGGCTCATGTGCATTTGCTCTGCGAGTGTATCAATCGTATGGTTGCTAGCTAAGTTTTTTTGCATCAGTTCAAGCAAGCTTGCTAAACGCTCATCAGCAACATTTTGCGGGACGGGTAGGGCAATAAATTGTGTTTGCCCCCCAGTGCGATACGGCGCCGTTACCATCATTCTGGCAATAGCATTAGTTTGCTCGCTTCCTAAAAATTTGCGAACTAAATATAAGCAGCAATCAATAGCTGCCGCTGTTCCTGCCGATGTATATAGCCGATTATGTTCAAGGTAAAGCACTTGATTGTTAAGCTTCACTTTTGCAAAGCGCGCTTTGAAGTCATCGCTGTATGCCCAGTGGGTGGTTGCTTCAATATTATCTAAAAGCCCAATGTGCGCTAACGCATAAGCGCCTAAGCAGAGCCCTACAATTATAGCGCCACGGCTATGCGCGTTTAGCAAACTGGTTGCTAATTCTTTAGAGGGGGCTGTTTCAGGTGATGGCCAAGACGGAATAATTATAATATCTGCCTGATCAAACTTTGTTATTGAGTGATGCGCTTGAATATCAAACCCCGCGCTTGAGGGCATTACAGCTTTACTTTCGCTGCACACCGCTAAGTTAAATTCTTTGATACCAGCTGAGCGAGCGCCTTCACCAAACACCATACATGGTACTGCAAGATGAAATGGACTGATATTTGGAAATGCGAATACTGCAACATTCATGGTAAAGCCTTATCAAACACTTTGGCCCAATATTATCGATAAATGGTGTTTGGGTCACTGTTTGATACGTTAAAAATTCAGCAAACTATGCGTCAATACAATGAAAAAGGGTTTATACAATGACAAACACAGCATTACTAATTATCGACTTACAGAGTGATTACTTTGAGGATGGCGCGTTTCCTTTATGGCAGGCTAAACAAGTAAAAGATCAGCTCGTCGATGTGATAAAACAAGCCACAGAGCGCGGGGTTTTACCTATTCATATTCAGCATGTTGCTGATCCTTCTCAGGGTTTAGCGCCATTTTTTAATGAAGGTACAGAAGGTGTTGATATTCATCCTGATATTTTAAATGCAGCACCAGAAGCCCCTGTGGTTGTAAAACACTATGCAGACAGCTTTCATCAAACTAATTTAGAAGATGTTTTAAAGCAGCATGGTATTAAAAAACTTTTGATCGCAGGTATGATGACGCAAAACTGTGTAACTCATACAGCTATCTCAGAGCAAGCTAAAGAGTACGATGTGGCAGTTTTAACAGATGTGTGTACCACAGTATCTGAAATGCTACATTTAATCGCACTAAATGCGCTTGCCCCACGAGTAAAACTGCTAGACGCAAAGCAAGCCTTGCTTAGTTTGCAAAGTAATTAATATTTGCAAAGGCCGAAATAACATCTTTGGCAAATGCAATACGGGGGTGTTTTAATGCCCCTTTGTTCCAAACTAAGTAAATTATGTTTTCTGGGCCTTCGGGCCCTAGTTGCACAAGCTCCCCGGCTTTTATCTGATCGCGACAAAGGTAATCGGGTAATACAGAATAACCAATACCTGAACGAATAATATTGCTAATAGCACGTATATCTGGGCAAATAGCAATGACGTTTGAGTGGCATTTTGCGTTGAATACAGCTTCAAAGTATTGTCTTATCAAAGGCAGTTCTTCATCATAAGCAACGACATTGTAGCTTGAGAGTAAATCTGCGGTAATGGCGCTGTCTTTGATTTCTCGGCCATGTAAACGGTTCATCACCAAAATGAGCTTTTCTTTGTCGAGCACAAGGCTATCAAATAGTGCTGGATCAGGCGCTGATGCGGCAATAGCAATATCTGCAGTACCTGATTGCAAGGCATCAAAAATTCTCACTTTATTACCAATATGCAGAACAAGATTTACATTGCCAGATTGCAGTAAGTTGGCAATTTGTGGCCCCGATACACTACTAATATATTCGGCAGGTCCTGCAATATTAACAGTGCCATGTGCGGCATCAGAACGTGCCCGTATCGACATGATTTTTTGCTCTAATATATCGATATGACCAGAAACCTGCAGCGCTAAATCATGTGCTGCTGCAGTGGGGGTAACACCGCGGGCTTTGCGCTCAAATAAAGATTTACCAACTACAGTTTCCATTGCTTGAATATGAGAAGTCACTGAAGGCTGAGATAAGCCTAAATTAGCCGCAGCCTTCGTAATATTTTTACAACGATAAACTTCAACAAAGGTTTTTAATTGCGTGAGATAAGACATGTAACTGTACGAGCCATAAATATTCTGATTGCTCCTCTTAATTTATCCGAATTCTACTCGCCCCGCAAACCAACTATGATAGCTTCACTTTCTAAGAGGACGAATTATGAAAAAGATATTACAGCGACTAACGCTTGTTGCTGCATCAACTATGTCGATGTTTGCAGTGGCGGGTGAAGGCGAAGTGTTGGTTATTTTATCAAGTGAAACAACTATGGATTTAGCTGACGGCCAGAGCATTGAAACAGGCTACTACCTAAATGAGTTTGGTGTGCCTGCAAAAGCATTAGTTGATGCGGGTTATGAGCTTGTACTTGCAACACCTAAAGGTAATGCGCCTCAAGTAGATAAAAAATCAGTGAGCACCGATTACTTTGATGGTGATGAAGCTAAAATGCAGAGCATTCAGCGTTTTGTAGCATCACTTCCTGATATCAATGATACCGCGAGTTTGAGCGAAATTTTAGCGGGTGACTTAAGCCAATATGAGGCTGTGTTTATCCCTGGAGGCCATGCACCTTTAATTGATTTAGCAAACAACCCAGAAGTGGGTGAAATTTTGCGTCACTTTAATAAGCAAGGTAAACCAACAGCGGCAATTTGCCATGGCCCAATTACCTTGTTGTCGGCTCAAGTTCAGCCAAATTCTTATTATCAAGCGATAAAAGATGGCGAAAAGGCAGTGGCCAACAACTGGATTTATGACGGCTATAAAATGACTATTTTTTCAGACCCTGAAGAGCGTGTTTTTGAAAGCAGTTTAGAAGGTAAAAAGCTTAAGTTCTATCCTGCTATGGCAATGGAAAAAGCCGGTGGAAATATGGCATTCGCTAGTGAGTGGCAGCCAAACGTGGTTGTTGACCGCGAACTCATTACGGGGCAAAACCCGTTTTCAGATAAATTATTAGCAGAAAAGCTTTTAGAAATGTTAGCTAAGTAAATTAGCTAATTAGCTAATTAGCAATTTAAACCTAATTTAAGGGGCATTTAAATGTTGAACTTTATTTATAAAAATCAAACCGAAATTTTGTTTGGTAAAGGTCAAATGAGTGAGATCACGTCACGTTTACCAGAAAACGCTAAAGTACTATTACTTTTTGGTGGTGGCTCAATAAAGAAAAACGGCGTTTACGACCAAGCAATGAGTGCGTTAGCCGATGTTGATGTTATAGAGTTTGGTGGTGTTGAACCTAACCCAACATACGAAACACTGATGCAAGCTGTGGCAAGTGCTAAAGAGCATAATGTTAACTTTATTTTAGCTGTTGGTGGTGGCAGTGTTATTGATGGCGCTAAGTTTGTTGCAGCAGCTTATAACTTTGCAGGTGAGCCGTGGGATATCCTTGTTAAAGGTGCTGAGTTTAGTAACCCGCTTCCTATTGGTGCAGTATTAACTTTACCTGCAACTGGCTCTGAGAGTAACGGCAACTCAGTGGTTACTAAAAAAGAGACGTCGCAGAAACGTGCTTTTTCATCACCGAGTGTGCAACCAGTTTTTGCAGTACTTGATCCTGAATATACTTTTTCGTTACCAGAGCGCCAAGTAAGTAATGGTGTTGTAGATGCATTTGTACACGTTATTGAGCAGTACTTAACTTACCCAGTAAATGCGCCATTACAAGACCGCTTTGCAGAAGGTATTTTACAAACTTTGATCAGCGAAGGACCTAAAGCGCTGAGCGAACCGCAAAACTATGATGTAAGAGCCAATGTTATGTGGTCGGCTACAATGGCACTGAATGGTTTGATTGGTCAGGGTGTACCGCAAGATTGGTCTACACATATGATTGGTCATGAATTAACAGCACTTTATAATCTTGATCACGCACAAACACTAGCGATTGTTTTACCTGCACTAATGCATGTTCAAAAAGAGCAGAAGTCTATTAAAATACAGCAACTTGGTGAGCGAGTGTTTGGTTTTAATTATAGCGATGAAGCTGAACAAATCGATAAAACGATTAAAGCAGTGCAAGACTTCTTCGAAGCAATGGCTGTGAAAACACGCCTTGCTGATTATGACCTTGATGAACAAGCAATCGACGCGGTTGTTAATAACTTAGAAAAGAATGAGTTAACTACGCTAGGTGAACACGGTGATATTGATTTAGCGAAAGTTAAGCAAATATTAGCGCTGGCACTTTAGGGGTTAAATTTAAAGGCGTAACATAAGCTGTTACGCCTTTTTAAAAAATTGAAGACGTTTAATTCTATTGCATAAGCTAGTAAAATCTAGGCAATAAATTATCGATAAAAATCACACCATGAAACTTACCCATTTATTTTCAAGCGCTTGTTTAGCTTTATCTTGCTTTGTCTATGCAGAACCTGCAAAGTTTTATGCTAATGAAGCATTGCAAAAACAAACGCCAACAGCATACGCGCTCAGTGAATCTAATATTCCTTGGTTAGAGCAAGCACATAAGCAAAGACAACTTGATGCAGAAAAACTGGTCAACGCCTTAAAGCAAAATAAAGCGCTTTATAAAAAGTTAATGAACTGGGAAGCGCTATCGTTTGAGCAGCGAATGGCTTTACTACCAGAGGTGTTTGCAATTGAAATTAAAAGCTTTGCTATTACAGCACCAACCTTGGTGATAAATAACACCTTGTATCCGCAAAGAGCAGTTAATTTTGTGTTTGATGTACGTTACCCAGGTGCAGGATTAGTTTATTTAAACCCAGATAAGCTCAAAGAGATGGAAGTTTATGCGCCATTAGCGTTTTTATTACACGAAACCCGCCATGCATACCAATTTCAGCTAGCCTTTAAAGAGCAAAACTTATTAGCAAAAGGTTACTTAAGCGCATTTAAAACGCAGAGTAACTTATCGGGCGCATCATTTAGTGATTTTTTAACACTACTTAATGAGTACGAGGCGTTTCAATTTGGTAATCAGGTACTTGAACTGCTCACTGATGGTAAGTTTGAATCAGCAATGATGGGCACGTTTGCTAGCCAATTTAATGAACATAACCACTTAAAAATTGATTTGCTCGAACTGGCTAAAGAACCCCAAAAGGGCAGTTTACTTGAGCGGTTTAATGCCGCGATGAAAGAGCAATATCAGCTACGTTACCCTGAAAAATAAACTAACGTAGTGAGTATTCACTATTTCATTGAGCGCCATGCAAAGGTCGAGGCGGCAACCACAATCGCAATAGAAATACCAAGGTAGAGGGTTTCTATTGTGCCGCCAAACTCAACGGCGTGTTCTAAAAACAGAATCACCAAAATCACAGATGTTACCTGCACTAAAGTAATTTTTAAGTCATGAAAATCTTCGATATGAAAGGCGGCCAAAAACTGGCTGCTTTTTGTTGTTGAGGGCGATATAAATAGCCGGTACAGACTGATGGTAATGACTTGAAGAGTAATGCCGATGAGTAATAGGTCGAGAATTTTTAAAAGCTCGACAATTAACTCTTTCCCTCCTTTTGCTGAGTCAGGTAGTGCGGTGATGGTGACTTTCACAACATTGAAAACGATATTTACACAGGCAATGTAAACGAGTAACGATGAAATTGCTGTAGTGATAATCGCGATGATGACTAAAAACCGGCTATTTTGAAAAAGGCGCTCCATATCAACTCACACAAATTAATTTCTTTAATATACGTAGTTTAGCTCGTTTTTGATTAATTACTGAACTTATTATATGCCAAGTTAAACCTAACTTATTAGTTCTTTGAGTATTTACTCGTAAGGTCGGGTTGTGTATAAGTTTAAGGAACAACGAAGGTTGTTCTTATTTAGCTTTATTTTAAAAGGGATGTTTATGGGTTCTGTGGCTAAGCACTCACTGGAACTGGATTTAAATGATAAAAAATGGTTTCGATATGCAGCCTTTAAAGGAAAATCGTCACTAACTGAAGATTCATTAACAGAACTAGAATCTCTCCCAGGTTTAGCGACGTTATCTGGGTGGGCCGAAGTGTTTTTTGCGCTTATGGTATGCGCAATTTCACTATCTAGTTTTTATTTAGTAGATGTTGTTAAAGCATGGTTGGCTTTTTTAATTTGCCTTATAAGCTTTTTATTGGTGTTTATTACCAAACGCATCATGACTTACAAGAAGTATGGCTTTGGTTCTAAATGGGCAATGAGCATAAGCAAGGATGAGCTCAAAATTGATAAGTTGACGTTTAAAAAGCACCAAAATCACACTCTCACCATTGCTAAAAACCAAATCGCAGAGGTGTTATTTCACTATACGATGGATCTAAAACGCAAACGAAAGTTTGGCGAACCCCGAGTTAGATTACCCACCTTGCATGTGTGTGAAATTCACTTAAAAAATGGTGATACCCATGAAATTGACGGGATGCGGGTAGGGCTTTTTAACGTATTATATTTAATGGTTTTTCATGGCTACCCATTAAGCTTTAAAGGCACTTTTGCTGGTGGTGCAGGGAATGTCTTAATTTTGTTACTAAGGATGTTTGCTCTATCAGCGATTGCAAGTGCGCTTAGTATGCTTTTCGTTAATTTAAAGCCATGAGCAGTTGTTGTGTATTCTTGAATGAAATAGCGCCTATTAAAATCAATAGACGCAACAGGTACGCTCGAATTAAGCAATAAAGTCAAGGGTTACAAGTAGTCGTTTTTCGCCAGCAGCGAGTGCTGGTGAGCGGTGTACAAGGCCTTTGCCTTCGTTATCTTGCCAAGTTTCGCCTTTTAATAAGGCTACATCACCCACATTTAGAGAGTGAATTTTAGCATTTGCTGTCATTAATCCTGATTCTTCATCGCTTAATCCTTGATGACCAGCGCCAAGTTTGGTGCGATCAAGTCCTGCATTTTGCAACCACTGCGAACCACTACCATAATATGTGCTGACTAACCGGCAAGGGACTTTATCAACATGAAAACGTGGGCACATGGCACATTCAAGAACTCTTAGGCGTAATCCGGTTCGCTTTAACTCAAGTAAATAACAAAACATATCAACAAGCTGAGCGAGGTCGGCTTTAAGCTCTTTTGCTTGAGGTAGTTTTTCAAGGGCTTTATCAATGTCAGCCACAATGCTGTTTTGATTGATCACAGCGTTAATGCTGAGTTCTGGGTTGGCTGTAATACTCTCAGCTACTTCTGATTGCAGCTGTTCAGCTAAGTTACGCTGCCAAATTGCAATGTTATGCTCAGGTTTATAAATTTGTGAAAACACCACAGGGCTTAACGCTGTTGCGGCCGCTGTTGGTAGGTTATCAGTGTCATGTTCTAATGCGTAGGCTGTCATTATGCTTCCTCCCAAACAGGAAATGGATCGGGCAGGGTTTGCCAAAGCGCTTTGCCTGCTAATAGTTCATCGTCGCTAAGTAAGCAGTTATCGAGAGCTTGAATGATCGCTGCTTGATTGAGGTTTTGACCAATAAAAACCAGCTCTTGGCGCATATCACCAAAGGGCTCTTGCCATACTTGGTTAATTGAATCTAAGTAGTCGCTATCTGTTGGCCACTGATCTTTCGGTAAGGCTTTCCAAAATACCCCGCCAAAACCATAGCGGGCTATGCCGCCAGCTTGATTCCATTGGCAAGCAAATTGTGGTCGAGAGGCTAACCAAAAGTAGCCTTTGGAACGAAGTAATTTGCCTTCGCGCTGATTGTTATGAATAAAGTTATAAAATTTTTCAGGGTGAAAAGGGCGGCGGGCCCCGTAAGTAAAGCTGCTAATACCGTATTCTTCGGTTTCTGGGGTATGTTCGCCGCGCAGTTCTTTTAGCCAGCCAGGTGCTTGCTGAGCTTTTTCAAAGTCAAACAGACCCGTGCCGAGAATTGTATTGATATCAACTTGGCCATTTTCAATGGCAATCAGTTCTGCTGAGGTATTTAATGAGCTTAAAATGGCTTTTAAGCTCTTGAGTTCATCGGCACTAATTAGGTCTGTTTTACTAATTAAAATGACATCAGCAAACTCAACTTGATCAATAAGTAAGTCGGCTACGCTTCGCTCATCTTCATCACCTAAGTGTTCGTTGGTTTCTTGTAAGAATTTGGCTTCGTTAAAGTCGTTTAAAAAATTAACGGCATCAACGACCGTGACCATGGTATCAAGCCTTGCAACATCAGACAGTGACACGCCATCTTCATCGGCAAAGGTAAATGTTTCGGCAACAGGAAGGGGCTCTGAAATACCGGTTGACTCAATAACCAAATAATCAAATTGGCCTGTTTGCGCTAAAGCGCGTACTTCAATGAGTAAGTCTTCACGCAATGTACAGCAGATACAGCCATTGCTCATTTCTACTAGTTTTTCTTCGCCGCGGCTAAGCGAAACATCGTTTTTAACTGTTGCTGCATCGATGTTTATTTCGCTCATATCATTGACGATTACAGCCACTTTTTTGTCTTCACGGTTATTTAAAATATGGCTGAGCACAGTGGTTTTACCTGCACCTAAAAAGCCAGAGAGCACGGTGACGGGGAGTTTGCTCATGGTAGTGACCCTTAATAAGATTAAACAAAATACGCTAAACGTTTTGTTATAATATATCAATTTAATGTCATTTAGGAATAGTAATCGTTGTTCGAGTAAGACTATTTGGCAGTGTACGAATAGGTACAGCTGGCTTAGTCTTTAGCTAATCAACTGCTTATTAAGGATTTATATGCGCTTAGCCAAACTGTTGTTAGCATTTTCTATTACTTGTTTACCTTATACGTTATCGGCAAATGAGTCGTTAGCACCAAAGCTCCCTGAGGCTATTCAAGAAATTTACCCAACGGTCATGAATCAACAGATTTGGGTTGCAGGGGGTATCTCTAACGAGCTGCCAGGATCTGCGGGTAAGATGACCGCAAAAGTTCATTTTTGGTCGCCTGAGTATGCAAGTTGGCAATCGGCCCCGAGTTTGCCTGAAGGGCGTCATCACACGTATTTAATCGCAGTAGAAAACAGACTATTTGCTTTTGGAGGTTTTGTTAATAGCCAAGGCCAATGGACCAATAGCCGTGATGTGCTAATGCTAGATAAAGGTGCTAAAGCATGGCAAAAGGTGGCGAGTTTGCCTTTTGCATTAAGCGAAACGGTGGGCGCCGTGCTTAATGGTAAAGTGCATTTAGCTGGCGGTCGCAGCCCAAGCAGTGAGAAAAATGGACAATGGCAACATAGTTTAGATGTGAGTGCGCATTTAGTCTTTGATCCTAATAGCTTCACATTTACAGAAGCGGCTCCTCTACCTTCGGCTAGAAACAGTGCGGCGAGTGCTCAAGTAAACGGTCGTTGGTTTGTGCTAGGTGGCAGAACCGTTGGCGGTGAGCCTATCACTGACATGCTCGAATACTTACCCAATACAAACAGCTGGCAAGCACACGCAGCACTCCCTAAAGCACGAGCAGGGCATGCGGCAGCGGTTATTGATAATGCTATCACTGTGTTTGGCGGTGAACATAGCAAAGGAGTTGATCGTGAGGTTTTTAGCTATGATTTGTCTAAGCAGCAATGGCGCAAATCTTTCGAGTGGCAAACGCCACGCCACGGTTTAGGGGCTGTTACGTTAAACGGCCAAATTTGGCTAGTGGGTGGCGCCACAAAGGTAGGACTTTCTGAAACGAGCCGTGAAGTGAATAATGCAAATGTGCTGCTTGAAGGTATGAAAGGTTTATGATTACTGTCTGTTAAAAATAATGTTATATTTGTATTCTTACCAAAAAGTAATAAAATAATACAAATTAAAATTTAACGATCAGGTTTCAAGATGACATTACAAACAAATAGTCCGTTAGTAGAGCAGCGTGCCGATCCATTTGTGCATAAGCACAGCGATGGTTTTTATTATTTTACCGGTTCTGTACCAACTTATGATCGCATTGAACTTCGTAGGGCTGCTACATTAGAGGGCCTAAAAGACGCTGAAACCTTTGATATTTGGTTCAAACATGACAGCGGCCCGATGAGTCGTCATATCTGGGCACCTGAAATTCATTACCTCGATGGCAAATGGTACATCTACTTTGCAGCCAGTGAAGAAGATGATATCTGGGCATTACGCCCGTATGTGCTTGAGTGTAAAGGTCAAGATCCGTTAAATGATGAATGGGTTGAGCTTGGCATGATGCAAGCGGCTGAGGGCGATGAAAAGTCATTCACTGATTTTTCTCTAGATGCCACTATTTTTGAAAATAACGGTAAGCGTTACTTCTGCTGGGCAGAGAAAACGGGTGGTCAATTTGCGGCATCCAACCTGTATTTAGCTGAGATGGAATCTCCAATTAAGCTAAAAACAGCACAGTTTATGCTGACGACACCTGATTACGATTGGGAGCGTGTCGACTTTTGGGTAAACGAAGGCCCTGCAGTACTTAAAAATAACGGTAAAATCTTCATTGCTTTCTCTGCAAGCGCAACAGGTGCATGTTACTGTATGGGCTATATGGAAGCGGATGAAAACAGCGATTTACTTGATCGTAATTCGTGGACCAAAACACGTATGCCAGTACTTGAAACAAGTGTTGATAAGAAAATTTTTGGTCCAGGTCATAACTGTTTTACAGTAGCTGAAGATGGTGAAACACCACTGTGTATTTACCATGCCCGAGACTATGAGCACGCAGTTGGTGAACCAAGTGTGGTGCCAAAAACAGACACTCGTCCACTTGAGGAAATAGTAAAAGATCCACTTTACGATCCAAACCGCCACGCTCGTGTGATGGAAGTAAAATACGACGAAAATGGTCGTCCGCTATTTAAATTGTATTAATTTACAGTGATTCAAAATTCGCTTACAAAGCCACCTACTCAGGTGGCTTTATTGTATGAGGTTTAGTTAGCTAACAATAGCTGGGTACCAGTTTGCCATAGTCACCCCAAATAAGCCGATTAAGAACACGATTGATATTAGCGTCATCAAACAGGCGGTGCCGATAGTGATAAAGGTAATATTCGTGCGAGCTGCATAGCGGACAAGTTCGGCTATTAAAAGGGGGACTAAGTAAGAGCAAAGGCTAACAGCAAGCACGGCAGGCCCCGTGAATGTGGCGGTATCGACGCCTAAGGTGCCAAATACTAAAAACCATGCAAATATTAATAATCTAAAAAACAACACACCGTTAGCGGCAAGATATAAGCGTATGGCCCATACTTGATGGGCGTTGAAGTTACGAACCCGTGCGGTTTTAACCGCAAATAGACTTGATACGATAACCACTATGCCGCCAAACATTGTCAGCGCATGCATCAAGGTATTACCAACCGTTCCTCTTACTATCATTAAATACATGCCAGCAAATGAAATACAGCAAGCTAAAAAAACAAATACACGGCCATTATAGCGATGAAATGTTCGGTATTTTGTTCTCAGTTTTTCAATCAGCTGTAAGCTTCCGCCAATGATCATCACGACAGCAAATAATACATGCACTGCATACATCAAATTCCCCGTTGCATCATTGGCAACATAAGCGGTGTTATTAAGTCGGTTCCAACCAGAAAGACCTGTAGTTAACCCTGTCACTCCATAACCAAGAATGAGGTAAATCACAAAGCAAGTTTGCGCCATTATCAGGCTACTAAACCAAATCTTTTTACTGTATTCGAGCGCCTTTAAAGGCGTGAGTTTGCTATTTTTGTTAAACATCATCAAATCCATTATGTTTTTCTAATACCGCAAATATAAAGGGCTAGAGAAGAAACTCTTCTCAAATTCGAAATTTGATCAATAAAATATTGTGATTATTTATGAGAACTCACACAGGGTTTGACACATTCACTAACAAACTCTTTTTGCTATGTTGATTTTGAAAAAGTACACTTATCTGATTGGTAAAAAATTCATCAATCACCCAATTTAAGGCATGAAGAGTTATGCAAAATACATCCCCTTATTACTTACTCGTTTTCGTTTGTATGGGGCTCATGCTGCTAAATGGCATGAAAAAAGATAAGCAACTTATTCATTATCTGTTTGCTGTATTTTGTGGCTCGCTTTGCATGGTTGGGGTGCAAAAAATTAGTGCGCCCAGTATTGGTGTTTACAGTTATTTAATTGGCTTATTTACCTGCGCAACTTGTAATATGGCTTGGCTTATCTCACGGACTTTATTTCGAGAGCAAAAGCCTATTACTAAGGTGCATATTGCAGTGGCAACTGCTATTGCGGGGTTAATTATGTTTAACCAGACGTGGCATTATTTGGTGAGTATTGATGTAGAGCTTTTCCCTGATAGCCAATTTATGTGGCGTTTAAAGCAAGGTATGGCCGAAATAACGGTACTGCTCTCTTCAAGTATTCTGGTGTTGTCTTTTTGGGAAGCATTACGGGGTTATAAAGGTAAAACACAAACGCAAAAGTTGCAGGCAAAGATTTTTGCTAGCTGCTACTTCTTAGCTGTATTTAATGCCAGCATTTTGCCTAAATTTTTATTCAGTGAGAGCGAATTTCGACAATTTGAGCCGCTTATAATTACCTCATCTGCATTGTTGATTGTATTTGCCATGCAGCTAGTAATGTTCTTGCAAAAACGTGCCCACAACAGCGTACCTGAAGCTGTTGATAGTGAAGTGCTGAACTCTGAAAAGGTAGTGAAAGCTACCAATCAGGCTGAACAACCTGAAAATAATGAGGTAGAGGCTGAGCTTATTACTGGCATAGAAGCACTCATCAATAAGCAGGTTTATTTGCAAACTAATTTGAAAATTTCTGATTTTGCCCAAGCATTAGCAGTACCTGAGTATAAGATCAGCAGGGCAATTCGTTACCACTTTAAAGCTACAAATTTTAATTTATTTATTAATCAGTACCGAATACAGCATGCGCAAGGGTTGTTACTAAAAGACGAAGCAAGTCATTGGAGTATACTTAGTATTGCAATGGAAAGTGGTTTTTCTTCGCTTGCTACCTTCAACCGTGTTTTTAAAAGCATCGTTGGGGTTAACCCTAACGAGTTTCGTAAGCAGAATAACTCAATAGGTGAACAAAAAATCATAGAGCTTACCGACTAAAAGTTACAGAGGCTTTTGCGTTAAATGCTCAGCAATGACCTCAAACATGGTTTGTACTTCTATTGGCTTGGCGATGTAGCCTTGCATGCCAGATTCTTTTGCTTTAGTTAGGTCGGCTTCCATGGTGTTGGCGGTCATGGCGATGATTGGAATATGCGCAAACTTTGATTGCTGTTTAATTTTATTCGCGGCGGTATAACCATCCATTCTTGGCATTTGACAGTCCATTAAAATGCAATCGAATGTGCCTTTTTCTACTGCTTCAATCGCTGCAACCCCGTCTTCGGCGATATCAACAATAAAGCCATTTGAACGCAATATTTGCGATGCGACTTGTTGGTTTAGCGGGTTGTCTTCAACGAGAAGTATTTTTGAGCCCGCGAGCGTTTTAAAACAGGTGTTATCTACTTTGTTTTCCTTTTTAGTAGCGATCCCCATCACATGCTCAAGGGTTTTTAGTAAGTTTCCTTTTATAATCGGCTTTAAAAGTATTTCTTCAACGGTTTTATCTAGCGTACTTAGCGTGTCTTTAACTTCTTGGTTTTCAAAAGAAGCGAGAATAATGGTTTTTTTAATATCGATAGAAAGCTGCTTTTTGAGGTTTTCTAAAATGTTATTTTGCTCACAGTTTAGTACGTGCCAATCTAAAAAAATAAAGTCGTAACTATGGCTAATATCGACCTCAGAGAGTTTTTCATCCATGCAATCAATAGTTTTTACATTGATGCTTAATGTGTTGAGCATGCTTTGGAGAATAGCTTCAGGTTGGCCGCTTTGCTCAATAATAAGAGCTTGCTTATGTTTGAAAATGTTTGTGTCGTGGCAGCTTTGCATACCCGATAGCGCAAATGACACATCAAAACTAAAGCAACTCCCTTTGTTTAATTGGCTTTTTACCTCAATGTGACCACCCATAAGCTCGATGATCTTTTTACTGATAACAAGACCTAGACCTGTACCGCCAAACTTACGTGTTGTTGAAACATCGGCTTGTGAAAAAGGCTTAAACACACTATTTACTTGCTCTTGAGACATACCAATGCCTTGGTCAATGACCTGAAATTTAATACAAATAGAGGTATCGGTTTGTGACTCTTTTGTCATTTTTAGCGTGACATTTTGCTGGTTTGAAAACTTAATAGCATTGCTCAGTAAATTTAACAAAACTTGATTGAGCCTAAGTTCATCACCGATTAAAAATTCAGGAATATCATCGTCAATTTCAAAAATGACTTCGATGTTATTTTTCTCAATTAAGCTACTGGCTAAATTAGCTAGGTTAGCGAGAAAGTTGTTTAGATTAAAATCACTATTTTCAAGTTCGAGCTTATTGGCTTCTATTTTAGAAAAGTCGAGAATGTCATTGATAATACCAAGCAGTGATTTGGCCGAGAGTTGGATTTTTTCAATGTAATCATATTGTTTGTCGGTTAATTCTGTATCAAGGGCGAGGTGGGCCATGCCTAGAATTGCATTCATTGGCGTGCGGATTTCGTGACTCATATTCGCTAAAAACATCGATTTAGCTTGGTTGGCGGCATCGGCTAACTCTTTGGCTTTATTTAAATCCTGGGTGCGAATGATGACTTCTTGTTCTAGATTTTCGGCGGCATGTTTTAGCGTCATATTGGCTTCATATAACTCTAAGGACTTCTGTTCTAAAAGCGCTTCGGCTTCTTTTCGAGCCTGGCGCTCTCGTTCTATTCTACGTTTGTAGAGTTCTTCATCCACATTAAGCTTCTTTTGTTAGAGTAAAAGTGGCAGATTGATAGTTATCCTCAATCTCGCTTTTAACGGTAATAACTTCATTGAAATGTTCGCATGCGCCCTCAATTAAGCCCTCAGCTAGACATGCAAATGGGTTACCAGAGCGATAAAACATTTGCATTTCGTTCTGGCTAATTCGTTTAGTTTCAAAGCTTGGTAATTCAGCGTCGTTGTAGAGCTTTTTAACTTCAATATGTACGTGTTGGTCAATGGTATCAAGGAATTCAAAAGTACTTTCGACACTATCAAAAAAGTGTGGAAATAAAACAAAAAAACGCTTTAACAAATACTTACCATAAGCATGAACTAGTTCATCAACGGGCTTATTTATGTGATTGCTTAATGAGCTGACCAACATTAACAGCTCTTTATTGTCGTAGTTTCCAACGCTGGTGTAAGCGCCGTTTGAAGTAAGTGAGTTTTCTTCAATGATTTTGTCTGCGACCTCATAAGAAAACTCATTTTCGACCATTTCTAAAAACTCGGTAAAGACGATACCTTTCATATAATTGGCCTAATGATTTTTCATACTTAAAGTTTAGATATAAACAAGAGTTTTACAATTTTTATGTATCAAACTTTAGTATGGCTAGCGATAAAATCAGCTATTAAGTTTTTTGCTTTAAATAACACAGACTTTGTCGGGAGTTGTAGCCATGTAGTTTTCAGATGGCTTACTAGTTTCTTTACAAAAAATAAACATTAATTGTGTTTTTGGGTACATGCAGGTAGTCTATCTTTATAGGTAATTTAATATTATAAATAGTTAGGGAAGATAGTCTTGAAGATTTACAGCTCAACTAAGTTGTTAGTGAAAACATTAATAGTACTTTTGTGCTTTACTCAACATACCTTACAGGCACGAGAATGTAGTGCTATGCCAGAATCTGGCAATGTATACTCTGTAATTAATAGGGGGTCTGGCCTTGCACTTGATGTAAATACCAGTGATTCTAGCTCAGCCCCGAATATTATTAGCTACGAATACTGGGGTGGAAATAACCAAAAGTTTCAGCTTATTCAAGAAGCAGATGGCTATTGGATTATTCGCTCTAAATTTAATAATAAAGTTCTTGATGTGTTGAACTCATCGCAATCAAATGGTGCAAATATAATTGCTTATGATGATTGGCAAGGAGCAAATCAACGTTGGTTGTTAAAAGCATCTTCATCGGGCGGCTTCAATATCGTTAATAAGTTAACCGGTAAATCTTTGACAGTTGCAGGCTCAAATAATACTGCAAATGTTTATCAAAATGATGATGCTGGGATCAGTTCACAAAGATGGTTTATTAATCCAGTAAATGGCGACTGTGGGACTACAGGTACCGTGCCAAGTAATTTAATAGGATTTGCATCTCAAGCAGGCCAAGATGGATTGAGCACAACGACTGGTGGTGGGAATAACACTGCCATCACAGTATATAGCTGTGATGATTTAAGTACGGCGTTGAGTTCTAGTTCTGCTGCGGTTATTCAGGTTCCAGATAACACCGTGATTGATTGTAGAACCGCCAATAGAACGGTGCCAGCTTGCCCACTTGATTGTGGCCAATGGGGTGATTACGGTAAAACTTGGTACAGAATACCTGTTGGTAATCAAAGCTGTAGTGAGTTGGGAAGTAGCTCAAATTCAACCGTGAATGTTACCCGCAATGATAGACGTATCATTGTGCAATCAAATAAAACACTGCAAGGGTTGGGTAAAAATTCGAAAATAATTGGTGCCAGCCTCGTTATTAGCAAGCAGCGAAATATTATTATTAAGAACATTATGCTTGAGGATATTAACCCTGCGCTTGTTGAAGCTGGTGATGCTATTTCAATAGATGATAGTAGTCATGTATGGGTTGATCACATGGCATTTAATAAAATAAGTGATGGATATATTGATGTAGACAATAGTCAAAACGTTACTTTAAGTTGGAATCGTTTTTACGGGCATAACACGCAAGTTTGCGCTAACCAGCATTGGTATACTCATTTATTCAGAAACTCTCAAATAACAGCGCATCACAATTTTTGGGATACAGCAGCAGGGCGAAATCCTAAAGTCGATGGCTATAATTCACGTGTGCATATGTTTAATAATTACTGGAAGAACATTACTTACTTCTCAATTAGTGCAGGTAATGGCGCTGAGGTTTTAGTAGAAAACAATTACTTTGAAAATTCAGCAAAACCGCACTGGAATCAAGGCTCGGGTTATTTTAGTGCCTCAGGAAATGTTTACACTGGAAGTTCTGCAACTGATCAATATCGTGATAGCGGAGCAGCGGTATTTGGTGATGTTCAACTCTATCCATATCGATTAGATGATCCAAATTCTTTGGGCAGTAAAGTGAATGGCGGAACAGGCCCACAATAAATACTTATTGTGAGTTGGAAAAAGCTCAGCTATTACTAAATAGCTGAGCTTAACGTTTTAAATTGCAACTAAGCTTTGCTCCAGCATCGCTTTAATTTGCTTAACAATTTTAGCTTCTGTCTCGGGCTCAAATTGCTGAATACGTGGGGTGTGAATATGCCCTGTAGGGATGTCTGAATTAAGCTCATCACGCAGTCGAATACTACGATACGAAATTTCATTTGATAAGTAGCCGCCACCACCACCTTTGACAGCAATCGCACCTTCTAATTCTTTAAGAGATTGTGGCTCAAATGCTTTTTCAAGCGTAACGACTTTATGATTGTCGTTGATTGGGAATGGCCCTTTGGCTTTTTGCATCTGCTTAACTGGTAAGCTAAAAGTGACAAACTCATTGCCCGGAAGAGGGCGGTCGTTTAGGCTCGAAATTTTCGGTGCAGTGGCTGTGCCGCCATACACAATATTGGCGTTATCGGGTGCCGTTACACTACGGCGTTTACCCGGGAAGCGTTCAAGATCAAAGTCTTTGCTGCCCATACTGATAGTGGCAATCATATCGACATTGTTAAGTGCGTAATAGGGCGCAAGTAATGATTCGATAATACCTTGGTCAAAGTCTTCGTAGCGTACTGGCACCATTACCGTATTGATCTCAGCGCTAATGCCATTGTAATTAATCACTTGGCCATCAAGTAATAATGCCGCAGCACCTGATGGGTTACTTTGATTAATATTTCTATCTAAAAGGAACGGATCAAAACCTGTAATTAAAATGCGTTTATCGGTTTTTTTACTGTAATCAAGGTCGGTTCGGCCTCGGCTGCCATTTTCAAGCATGGTTAATAACGCGGTTTGTTCACTGTCGGTCATTGCAAACTGAGGTTTGCTGGTGCGAATAATCTTGCTTGAAAGTAAACGTGCCCAATACAGCTCTCGGTCGTCGAAGCTGTTGGTTTTAATTATACGCGCTTTGGCATCGCGCCATAATTGTCTGGCGTAATCATCAATAAGGTCACTTGCTTGCTGATAACTGGTGGCAGCTTGCCATTGTTTTTCAAATTGATTTACTTCATCAGAAAAAGCACTCAACACCTTTGGCATGGCTTTGCTGGCTTTTTCAATACGCAGTTCTTCAACGGTTAAATTGGCTGCAAATGCAGTAAATGACGAGGCGATTAAGCTAGTGGCAAGTAAAACTTTTTTCATGATTATCCTATTTAGTTACAGCAGGTTTTGTAGGCTTGAGTTAACTATCCTATGGATAAAAGCTGAGCGCAAATAAAATCGCTCAAAATAGAATTAGAGAAATAATGAATGAACAGAGATAGCGCTTTTGCTCAATACTTTACCTCAAATGAAGGACTTTAAATGTTCGATATGAGTTAATTTATTATCGTTTTTCGGTAATTTTTGTTTGTTTTTTAACTTTTTCAGTGCCATAGTAGTTTTTTTACTAGAAGGATCGAGAAAATGAAATTTGGTTCTATAGCAATCGTTTCGCTGATTGTGTTGTTATTAACTGGTTGTACGACAATTAAAGTTGAGGAGTCTCACTTTTTGTATCCGGATAAAAAAATAACGATGCGGGAAATACAAAATGTTGATGCGACAGCCAAAAAGCAAGAAGTTACTTTATCCACCGATGAAGGCATCACTCTTAAAGGCACCCTAATTAAAGTTGCAGATGCACGCGCAACAGTTATTTACTTTGGTGGCAACCAGTTTCGCGTTAGTGCCGCAGGCGGGGATCCTGCCAAGCTACTTTTACCTTTTCAGGTAAATATTCTAATGATGGACCATCGCGGTTATGGGCTGAGTTCTGGAGTACCCAGTGTGGCTAACCTAAAAGCTGATGCATTACTGGTGTTTGATTATGTGAAAGGCAGAGCCGATCTAAGTACTTTGCCTGTGGTGATCCATGGTCATTCTTTAGGAAGTATGATCGCAGGTTATGTTGCCAGTCAGCGCAACGTCGATGCTCTCGTACTCGAAGGCAGTGTGACAAATGTTGAGCAGATGACAGCAGCACGAATTCCGTGGTTTGCTAAACCGTTTGTTAGTGTTGAATTTAGTGAAGAGATTAATCAAGTTGATAATTTAAAAGTATTACAAGTTTACCAAGCACCGCTATTAATAATCACCGGTGAAAAAGACACACAAACGCCACCTGAGTTAGCGGAAGATTTATTTCAACATGCAAAATCTCAGCAAAAGCAGCTTTACATTGCAAAAGGTAAGCATCATTCAAATGCGTTGACAGGTAAGCAGTTAGCGAATCACTATGAGCAACTTTTAAAACAAATAACACTGAGTAAATCGTCATGAAAAAAATAGTGTGGATGAGTACGCTGATCCTAAGCTTGCTACTTTTTACGCTTATTAGTTTGTTAGTAACAAGCATTATTGTCCTTTTCAGTGACAGTGATGTGTTAAGTTTTACGCAAAGTAACGGTGCGCATATGTGGATTGGCCTTGAAGTCAGTGGATCTTGGCAAGGAATCGCTCAGACATTGGGTGAGCATGGCTTTGATAGTGTTTTATTGCTGGGTCTTGTGCAATTGCTGCCGTTTTTTCTTATCAATATAATTTTGATTCGGTTATTTCTGCTTTACCGATGTGGATCTTTTTTCACTATTGAAAATATCCAATGTTTTAAATGGTTAGGTGGCGTATTATTAGCGCAATTTGCACTAGTTGTATGCTATCCATCACTACTTATAACTCTTCTTAATTTTGCAACAGGAACTGATATGGGAAGAGTCGTGACGATACAAGATACTGATATTATAGGTTTAGTGGTGGGGTTGATTATTTATGTTATTGGTTGGATTATGGGTCAAGCACAGCAACTACAAGAAGAGCAAGAGTTAGTGATTTAATGGCGATTATTATTGATTTAGATGTTGTGTTAGCTAAGCGAAAAATGAAATCTACAGAATTAGCTGAAGCGATAGGTATTACGCCACAAAACTTATCCGTTCTTAGGGCTGGGCGAGCTAAAGCTGTACGCTTTACAACCTTAGATGCAATTTGTAAGCACTTAGGTTGTCAGCCAGGTGATATTCTGCGTTTTGAAGATGACTAACGCAAAATGAGTTTTGTTTGTTTAGTTTGAGCGTCTTTTAATAACTTGCGGTATTTTGCCGGGGTGACGTGCATTATTGCTTTGAACTCTTTGATTAAATGGGGCTGATCGGTAAAGCCACACTCTACAGCAATATCTGCAAAGCTTTGCTCAGGGTTTTCCTTAATTGCTTGTTTAGCCAGTTTTACTCGGTAAATACGTTCAAAATATTTAGGTGTGACACCACATTGCTCCTTAACCTGCCTTTCAAGCTGACGTTGACTCAGTGGGGCACGCTGATAAGCCGTTTCGAGAGGCGTTAACTCAATGAGATTACGGATTAAATGTTTTGAGTGTTTATTATGTTGATTTAATCTGTGCTGGCTAGTGAAATACGATTTGACCAAGGTCACAAACTTTTCGAGGTTGGCACTCTGTTGCAAGGTTTTTGCTATAGCATTTAATGAGCTCTTTGCGACGATAGGGTGTGCAGAGCGTTCAAGTTCAGGTAATACGGTCGGGTTAAAACGAATACCACAGAACACAGCATTTTCTGAAAAAGTAAGTTTAGAAGCATGTGTAGATGTTTGTTGGAATGCATAAGGGGGGAGCAACTGATGGTCATCAAGCAGTAGCTCACCTGCAACAGGAAATATAACACCTGTAGCTCCGTCACAAGCAAGCCATTGCTCCCCTTGAAAATTTGCCTTGGCAAACCAAATAGCTTGAATACTTTGGGCAATATCACCTTTAGGGGTCATCAGTTCTAAGGTAAGGTGGTTACTCATTAAACTCCACTTCAGGTTTAAACATTTTCACAATACGGTTCCAACTATTAATGGCATTAATAGCGATTGTGAGAGCGACTAACCCTTCGTCTGTAAATTCTTTAACTAGCGATTGGTAGAAAGTATCATCAATTGGCTGTGCTTGTGTCAATTTTTCTGACAAAGTTAGCGCAAGTTGTTCTTGGTTAGTGTAAAAGGGCATATCTTTCCAAGCACATAAACCAATAATACGGTTCGTAGTTTCACCATAATCTTTTGCTTGTTGTGTGTGCATCGCAATACAAAAAGCACATTGATTAAGTTGCGACACTCTTAATTTAATAAGCTCCCATGTTTTTAAGCTGAAAGTCGTTTCGGCAGCCTGTTTTATAAGTTGCTCTTGTTCCATTAGGTGCTTTATTAGCAGTGGTTGTAAAGAAAAATAGTTAGCTCGTTTCATAAATGATCCTTAAATAATATTTTCAACGAGCTTAGTGCTTATGCATTGTTTAATATTGCAAAAAAACGACATTTTATAGAGTTTCTTAGACACGCCAATTAGCACCTTATTTTGAATCCTGCTATGCTACGCGCATTTGCAACACTGAGTATTTGAGATGATTAACGATAACGATGTAATTGAAACATTAGATGAGTTAGAAACGTTTTTACGCCTAGTTGAAAATGGCGGTTTAGGGCTTGAGAACGTAGCCGGAGTTGCACTTGCTACAAACAATAGTGATGGTCGCCCATTTGTTGCGGTGCTTGATGATAGTCATAAGCTGCTATTGGGTCGTTACGTAAGTAATGATGTTTATGAAAACGGTAAAGATATGGTGCGTTATGGGACTAAAAAGCCGCATTAATCATTACTGGTTACGAGTAAAAGTGGGGCGAAGACGCCCCATTTTTATTTGTATTCGGCAAGCTCTCTGTGAATGCTCATTACCAGTTCGCTAGGAATGCATAACTGATTGGCCAATGTGTCTAAGTAGTGTTTAGAAACTGTTTGGTTCAAATCAATTGCACTGGCACTGGCTGCATATACTTCAATACCCATTTGTGCGTTTGGCACAGCGGCAACTAACTCTGATAGTTGCATTGGTTTTCTTAGCTCATCAAACAGCATGGCTTTTTCTTGCACTGACAATTGCATTGTTTCTACTTGTGCGAAGATTTTTTGTCTTTCGGTTTCATCAATGTGGCCATCAGCATAGGCAGCTGCAATCATAGCGCGCATGAGTAATAATTGCCCATCACTGTGATTATCGTCGATTGCATCAGTGAATGACTGCTCAGGCAGCGTGGCGGGAGTAAAATCAAAACCACGTGAACTAGTTTGCTGAACTGGGGCTGATTTTTGCTCTGAATATTGTTTATAGGCTTTCCAGGCAAGACCACCTACAGCAGCCAATGCTCCGTATTTAACGGCTTTTTTACTGCTCTTTTTACTTTTTCCGCCCATCAAGCTCGTTAGCCCACCGCCGGCAACACCACCCAAAAAGCCATTCAGCGCGCCTGATTTATTTAAATTACCCACTAATTTTTGTAAGTCTTTCATTGTTCTCTCCTTGCAGATATGTGCCCAGATTAGGTGATTTAAAATCAAAAGGAAACGAGATAAATGTTACAAAACACATCAGTTAACAATTGGTGGTATATTTTTATTGGGTATTCTATCGGCAATATTAAAACCTGCTATTGGGGTGAATAGCGATTAACTTAAGTCAAGAAAGCCAGCAAACTAGCTGGCTATCTATTGGTGAAAATATAAGGTTTAAATTAAGGTAAACGTCCCTTGCATAATTGCGTAGTGACCAGGGTATGAGCAGAAAAATGCATAATTTTCGCCCTCTTTTAAAAGGTTGCTTGCGAAGGTTACGCTGGTTTGTTCGCCACCCCCTATAATTTTAGTTGCAGCAAGTACACGACTATCACCTTCTTTTAGGTAATTTTTGTCAAGCCCTGCGCCCATGCCATCGCTGGCGATATCTGGAATATCTGCTTGTTTAGAAAGCACCCAGTTATGGCCCATGGCATTTTTTGGTAATTTGCCAGTATGTTTTAGTGTTACCGTCACTTCTTTACAGCTTTTTGGGGCTGTTAATGACTTAGTTGAAAACTGCATCATATCGTTTGATTCAATTGTTAGTTCACATTCATTAGCATTTGCTGAAGCTGCAAGAATTAACAAAATAGAGCCTAAAATTTTCTTCATGGTATTCTCCTTAAATGAACATATTTATACAGTGGCACGTGCATCTTTAGTTAGTTGAACAAGTGCTTTTCGTACTGCTTGAGGGTTATCACATACCTCATTAAAAGGGATGTAGTAGTTCTTATTATGGCTTCTGATGTGGCAGCCTTGCGGTAGCAAACCATTCATAACGGGTGCTGTGTCGTCAACGTGGTAGTGATGGTTTAGAATTAAGGACATTGCATCTTTGTGGTCTTCGTTCATATGATTGATCATATGCAGCTCTTGGTTGTCATCCCATGCTTTTTCTGATGTAAGCCATTCATCTTTTTCAATCCAAAAAATCTTGCCAAAGCCGCCTATATAGCGAATGCGAACAGGGTCTAATTGCCATAAGTTAAAGTCATGAGCGCTACGATAAGAGTCAGCTTCTGGGTATAAAGCAATATATTTGTTGAGTAATACTTCAGCATGTTCTGCTGGAACTAATGAGCCATCACCCACGATGGTTACTCGACCATGTTCGTTTTGATCGCCTGTTTGCGCTGCATCAAATATTGTTAGGCTCATGCGCTTGTCGTGAACTAGGTTTTTAGTGTGTTGAGCAATATCGCTGATAAAAAAATACAGTTTTCCGTGCTCATCACACATGTAAGGAGTTACAGAGCCAAATGGATAGCCGCGTAAATTATATGAAAGGGTAGACATTACTCCGCTATTTTTTTTGTATACCAATTGCTTGGCGTCGTTGACGGCTTGTGTTCTCATGAAAACTCCTGACGTTGAGAATAAATCATTGGGGCGTCATGCAGTGGATGTGACTTAACATACAAAGGCATGGCGTAAATGTGTTTTAAATTATGTTCAGTGAGGACATCTGATGTTCTGCCAGACGCCAAAATCTGTTTTTGATGCAACATAATAATGTCGCTGGTATAAAGACTTGCTAAATTTAAGTCGTGGATTGCAATAATGGCGGCATTGCCTTGCTTAACAAACTTGTTAACCCAACCCAATAAAGCATGCTGGTGGCGCATATCGAGCGCTGAAGTTGGCTCATCTAATAACATGAGCTTCGGCTGAGCATCATCACTAAATGCATCAAGTTGCGCTAAACAACGCGCCATACTCACTCGTTGTAACTCGCCGCCTGATAAAGCCGTGGCACGACGATCTCTCAAGTGACCCAGCTCCATAAAATCAATGTATTGAGCTACTTTTTTAGCACAGTGCTGCGTTGTTTCTTTGTAAGGGTAGCGCCCCATTGCGACAAGCTCTTGCACTGTGAATGCAAAACCTAGCTGCTGAGACTGCATAACAACGGCACGTTGATGGGCCAGTTTAGCTTGGCTAAATTTTGCTAAGGTGTGGTTGTGGAGCAGTATTTCACCTTGATAAGGATGACTTCCGGCTAGAGTGTGGAGCAAGGTCGATTTTCCAGCTCCATTTTCACCAATTAAGCCCACACATTGACCTGCTTTAATCTCACCAGTTAAATCTTGCAAGATGGCTTTTTCGCCGTAATTAACACTTAAGTTATTAAAACTAAGCAATTGCGCCTCCTTGCTTACTTTTTAAAATAAGATAGATAAACAAAGGCGCACCAAGTAGGGCGGTGATAATCCCAATAGGAAGTTCTGCTGGCATGACTAATGTGCGTGCGAGCCAATCAGAGAGTAATAAAACGATAATGCCAAGCAACATACACAAAGGCATCATAACCCGTAAATGGGGACCCACCATAAGCCTTGCAATATGCGGAACAACCAAACCAACAAACCCGATTAAGCCTGTCATTGCGACACTTGCTCCCACACCTAATGCAACTAAAATAATGATTTGAAATTTAAGAGTTTGCGTGTTTATTCCTAAATACTGAGCTTGTGATTCACCTAGCAGTAAACAATTCATTGGTTCTTTTAAATACCACAGGCCAATTGCACTGATAAGTAACAGTGGTAATGCTTGATTTAAATTAGCCCACGTAGCACCGCCAAGTGAGCCCATAGTCCAATAGTTTATTAACCTCAGCGCACTGTCATCAGCATAAAAACTTAATAACCCTATTAATGCAAAGGCAAGAGCGTTTACTGCTACACCGACCAAAATCAAGGTCGTCACATTAACTTGACCGGCCTGTTTAGCGATCAGGTAAACAAAAAGCGTGACAGCCAATGCACCTAAAAATGCGGCATAAGGTAAATATTTATCGGCTTGAAAATCAAATTTCGCACCCAGTGCGATAAATGCCACTGCAATAACTGCAGCGCCTGAACTAATACCAATAATAGATGGGTCGGCAAGTGGATTACGGCACAGGGCTTGAGTCGCCGTTCCTGTTTGAGCCAGCACTAAACCAATCATTACAGCTAACATAAAACGTGGTAAACGAATTTGCGTAACAACATTAATTTGTAACGGGTCAAACTGTGTAAAGTGCTCTGGCGCAAGCCAAGCAATAGCTAAACGCCAGTCCCAGCCGGCGGGGCCAAAACCAATACTTAGTAAAGATAAGGCGGCAATACTCAGAACGCAAAGGACTATCCATTTATTAGGAAAAAGCCTTGTTCTTAGCACTATTGGTAAAGTAATTGAACCGTTCATAGCTTATTGCGATATTCACTAACTTGCTCAATGGCAATCGCTATTCTTGGTGTTAACCCCAATGATAATAAACTATCCATAACCAGTAACTTACAGTTTTGTGCTGCTTTTAATAAAGATAAAGTGGGCAGCTTACAAAATGCATCTTTACCACCTAATGAGTAAACGACATGAGCAGGTGCAATAATAAAATCGGGTTGCTCTACGGCAAGGATCTCTCTATTTAATGGTTTAAAGCCTGAGTGAGTCTGCGCTAAGTTTTTAATTCCAGTATATTCAAACAACATTTGCGGCACGGTATCAGTACCGGCAGCAACTAAGCCTCTATCATTGGCCGATAATAGAAAAAGTGCTTTTTTACCAGTAAGCGAAGATTTTTCAGGTAAGCTATTTTGGATTTTTTGATTTAAAGCACGTGCTTGCTCTTGCGCACCTAATTCATTACCTAAATTAGTAATTAAGCTATTTAGCTCACTGATAGAGTCTGGCTTAGGGTAGGTTTTTAACGTTACACCAGTCGAACTGATTTGTTTCAATACTTCAGGTCTGCCTGTTCCTTCAAGTGCAAAAAGTGCCGTTGGGCGTAAAGAAAGTACACCTTCCGCAGCAAGATCGCGGTAATACCCAACCTGAGGTAACTCTGTGGCCGCTTTTGGATACATACTCGATTGATCAACACCTACTAGCTCTTGCTGCTGACCTAACGCGAATATAATTTCTGTTAATGTTCCTCCGGCACTTACTATTCGTTGCTCAGCGAAGACTGAGCTTGAAAGCAGTAATAACATGACGCTTAAGTATTTCATATTTGCACTCACTTGAATGATAGTAGCCCTATTATAATTAATTAAATGCAAATGAAAATAGTTATCACAATCAATATGTGTTTGAGGGTGTAACTTCGTAGTTCAACTCTTTGTGCTAGTCTTGTTGGATGAAATTTAGATTATACTCGATCATCTATCACTTTGAGGGCGGGAGGCTTGCATGAGGCGTTTTTATGAAACAGAACGAACTTTAATGGATTATCGAGAAAGAGAAAAAAGTCGTTGGCTTAGGATGCTTTTTATTACTGTGATTAGTATTGCAATTTCTTTACTGATTACTTTCTTGATTCTTCTTGCTACAGGGACAGAAATGATGCCTATCATTTTTATTATAGCGACAATTGCTCCTGCAGTTACTGCACCAATCGTTTCATGGTCTATTAGTGGTTTGATGATTAAAGTTCAAAAATTAGAGGAAACACATCGAAAACTAGCAATGTATGATCATTTAACAGGATTGCTATCTCGTCGAGAGTTTCTAGCTCAAGGGAATGAACTATTGCAAATGTGTCAAAGTAATAATCAACCAGTTGTATTTGCTTATTTAGACTTAGATCACTTCAAAAAAATTAATGATACATACGGTCATGCTGCTGGAGATGAGGTATTGGTAAGTTTTGCAAACCTAGTCAAGAAAACTTTAAGGCAAGAGGATTTACTAGGTCGTTTAGGGGGCGAAGAGTTTGCTCTAATTTTGGTAAACACGCGAGTGGTAGAGGCAAAACAGAAGCTAGAATTGCTCCGTAAATCTGTCGCAAAGATGACAATTAATTACGCTGAGCAACCGCTAAAGATTACAGTTAGTTTAGGGGTAGCTGATTGGGACCGTCCTCATAAAGAAAACTTAATATCGTTAATGAAAAGAGCTGATAATGCACTGTATAGTGCTAAATCATCTGGGCGAAACCAGCTTGCATTTGCCAAGCTATTTTAATGGCTTGCTCCATAAAAACACTGATATATTGTTTGTCTTTGAAACACCTAAATTCTTTAAATAATTTTATTTTTTAAGTAGGGCGCATGTTACGATTTTTTTCTATAGACCAAGGTGTGATCACAGAAACAGAGCCAGCTGCTGATATGCCTCTTGCAACCGCTATTAAGAATGCCCATTGGATTGATACTATAAATCCGACTGAAGAAGAACGACAAGCGCTGGCAAGCACCCTTAATATCACCTTACCCGGCGCTGATGATGTTGAAGAAATCGAGGCCTCTTCCCGTTGTTTTATCGACCATGAAGGCTTGCATGTGCATGCGCTTTTCATGTCACCAAACGAAGGGCGCTTTAACACGGTAACCGTAGCTTGTTTGTTACAAGACAACTGTTTGCTGACAATCCGCGATGATGAACTAGCCGATTTTCGTCTATTACGACTACGTGCTCGGAAAGGGCAAGTGGCGTGTGATAATCCAAAGCAACTTTTGGTGACTTTATTTGACCAAAAAGTCGAAAACCACGCTGATATGCTTGAAGACATGCATCATCAGTTAGAAAAACTCAGTGCCTATGTACTTGAAGAGGATGACTCTGACTTAGAAGAAGCCGTTAGCCGAATTTCTCGCCTTGAAGATAATAACGGTAAGGTGCGTTTATGTTTGATGGATACGCGCCGGAATATTTCGTTTTTACTGCGCCACCTAGGAGCGCCGACAGAAGACCGCGAATCACTACGTGAAATTGTGCTCGATATTGATACCCTTATGTCTCACTGTACATTTTTGTTTGATAAGGTGAATTTCTTAATGGACTCGACTCAGGGTTTTATTAACATCGAACAAAACCAAATTATCAAAACCTTCTCTATCGCCTCAGTGGTGTTTTTACCTCCAACCGTTGTCGCCAGTATTTATGGGATGAATTTTAACAGTATGCCTGAACTGCAATGGGCATGGGGTTACCCGTTTGCAATTGGCATTATGTTGCTGTCTGGCTTTGCACCTTACTTGTTCTTTAAACATAAAGGTTGGTTGTAACAAAGCATAAAAAAGCCCAGCAAATGCTGGGCAAGGGGTCTTCGGATAGACCTAGGGGGTTTAACCTTTCAATTCGCCGGTAGACGATTCGATATGTGCACGAACAAACCATTGGAATTGTTCTAAATCAGCCAGTTGGCCAGTGATCATATCTTCAGAAACTGGGTCTAGCTCACCAAGCTTATCGATAGCTGCACGGTGGTCTTTATTAACACCGTTATACACTTTATCAAGCGCTGTTAGGTGGTCAGTAACTAAGCCTTTACCAATTGAATAATCTTGCCAAGTACGGCGTTCTACAATTGATTGAGGTGTGCCAACAGGTACGCCGCCCATGGTTGCAATACGCTCTGCAATCGTGTCAGTCATCTCTTGCACTGCGCTTACTTGTGGGTCTAACATTTCGTGTACACCAATAAAATTAGGACCAACAACATTCCAATGAATGTGTTTTAAAGTGAGGTGTAAATCGATTAAAGCGACCATGCGTTGGTCTAGAATAGCAATCGTGTCCGCTGCAGCTTGGTCTTTAACACCCGGTGCTGTAAATTCTGCGATTTTTGATGATGAATTACTCATTACTCCTCCGAGATTATCTGTAAATTTCCTTTCGCTTTTAATCTAAAAAGCATGTGTAATTACACAGAAGCAAGCGTTGTGCCTAATAATTTTTAAATTATAAAGTATTGAATTTAAAAGATTAATTTTATTTAAGTCTTGAGTGAGGGTGGTACTAGCTAAGAAGAAGTATGAAAACTCTGCACACCTTCTGTAAAAAATTCAGTGTGCAGATACAAAGTTACGACTTAAGAAAGTAAAGCCGCCGCTAAACGAACAAAATCAGATGAGGTTAGAATGCCCACTAGGTTGTTATCTTTATCAACCACAGGCATGCAGCCATGACGGTTTTCAACAAAAAACTTAGCAACTTCGTGTAGCGGTTGCTCTGGCGAGATACTGGTAAAATCGGTAGCCATAATATCAACTACTTTAGTTTGCTTTTCCTTGCGTTCGAGGGCGCTGGCACTGTAATTAGCCATGATATTCATTACCTGAGCAATCATGATTTTTTGCGTTAACATGCCAACCAAACCACCATGCTCATTGATCACAGGGATATGACGAACATTTTTCTCTTTCATTAGATTATGAGCATCATGCAGGGTATTTTGCGCGCTAATAGCAAATGGGTCTGGCGTCATTAAATCACTAACTAGGTGTGTCATGGCTACATCCTTACAATTAATCAAGTTGTGGTAAGTTTAGCGCTTATCTAGTTAATTTCACTTAAGTGAGATCAAAGTATTAGTGATTAACGGTGTAATTACTTATGCAGTTCAGCCGTAGGTAAAAAGATGTAATGAGGATAATTTTTACCTTTAAATATTAATTTTATGAATTATTAGCTTGTTCAATTAGCGTATAAGCATCATGCGCTTTTTCACTTGGTTTTATGCCTTTTCCTAAAATGATTGTTAATTGTATGATGATTGTGCGCTCTAATAACGTTGACTCATGCAGTGCTGGCGAAGTTTGACTTGTGCAGGTTAATAAACCGCAGTGTGCTCTTTGCTCAAAACGTGGTTTGTTAGTGGGCTTGGAACGCTCAACATCAACTGCCTGCTCGGCAACGAGAAACCAGTCATAACCGGTGTCTATCGTAATGTTGGCGGCTTGCAGCATACTTTGCTCAAGCGCTGAGCGCTTTGAACCGTGACGAGTCTCGTATCGAAGGATATATTGATTATCCGCAAGCTGCTTAGTTGTTAGGCCAGGAATGTTTTTATCATTCGAATGTTGGCTGCTGGTGCAACCAATTAATACAATGGCAATATAAGCTAATAATACGTGTTTCATGATTGTCTCGCTTATTGCCAATGGTTATTTAGTGCTTGTTGTTCGGCGTTACGATCTAACGGTTGGCCTTGAATGTGCTCGTCGATGTAACTATCAAGCGCAGGTGTTTTATTTGCTAAGCGATAGCTTTGGCTTGACATTGCGCGTTGCTCGCTCGATGCATGAAGCTGCCAAATTCCTTGTTGTTTACAAGCAATATGTGTTTGCTGGGTAGTTTTAGAATACAGCGTGTATTGGCGGCAAAAATCGCCATTAGTATTAACAAAGCTAAGCTGTGCAGTTAGGCTTCTGTTTGTATCTATTACCGTATTGTCGCCACTCAGTTTTTGATCTAATGCGTTGGCAATGGGTTGTTCCAAACCTTGTTGTTGAACAAAGCTAGCAATAGCGACTGTAAAAAGCACTGCAATACTTGCTGCAACGGCCATTTGTTTGCGTCCGGCAAGTTTAATTTGCTGCCATTTGGATAGCGAAACGACATTCTCTTTATTATGTTGCTCGATTGTTTGTGCAAGTTCATCAGACAAGGGCATTGCATCAATCTGTGCTGCGTGTTGTTTAACGAGCATGTCAACTTCAGATAGTTCAGCTAGGCGTAAAGCGAGTTGCTCATCTTCAGCAATTGCATTACGTATTGCGTCCATTTCGTTTGCTGGTAATTCATTGTCTAAAAAAGCACTGAGTGTTTGGTCATCAATCTTCATGCGTTTTCCTTAGTGAAATCAGGCTTAATTAATTGATAAAGTGCGGCTCTGGCTCGTGATAATTTACTCATCACGGTGCCTACTGGTATCTCAAGGGTGTGCGCAACATCTTTGTAAGCCATACCTTGCACTGCTACGAGGGATACAATAGCGCGCTGTTCATCTGGCAAGGTTGTTAAAGCGTTATTTACCCGATGCAAAGTCTCTTGGGTTGCGAAACTCTCTTGTTCATCGTCACAGATGGGTTCTTGAAGTTCTGTATTTTGAACTGCCTTTAAGCGCACTTTTTGCGAGCGGTATTCGTCGATCCAAACATTTCGACAGATCTTGAATGCCCATTTTAGTGGTTCAATATCATCGGGCATGCCTTTTTGTAAAAGTTTCTCGATGGTCATTTGTACAATATCATCGGCATCTGCTTGATTGCCGGTAAGCGAAAATGCAAAACGTCGCAGCGCTGGTAATAAACTGGTTACTGTATTTGTCATAGTTTCCCTTATTGGTTAGGGCAAGGGCCGATTAATGAAACAACTCATCAATGATTCAGCCAACTCACACTACTATAACGGGCAAGAAAAAGTTTTATTCCCAATAAATGCAATTTTTCTTTCACTGAAACGTTATAGTAATACCTAACTAAATGAGAAGTCACTGTAACATGAAATTGAAATCAGTCATTTTAAGTAGTTTGTTGTTTACTTCAAGTACGCTATCAGCAGCGATTATTAAGCCAATAAATGGTGTGATAGAGCAGATAGATCCTGTTGTTAATCAACTTGAACCGCGCATCACTAGCCAAGTAGAAAGCATACGCAAACATGAGTTAATCGACGACGCAACAGCCATTGTGACCTCGCTACCTAAAAGGCTAGAGATACTCAATCAGTTACAGGCTCCTGCATTTGTTGAAGTCGATGTTGAGCATGGTTTTCGTGCAGTTGAAAGGCAATGGATGATGCTCGCGAATGAACAGCATCAGGCAAAACTCTTACAAATTGGCGCACAAATTATCGTCACTAAACAATACACGTCATTGGGTTTGTCATTAGTTCGGTTTGTTGTCCCGACCAATTACGATTCAAAAGCGCATTTGCAACGTTTACTTTCACTCGATGATGCAGCGATATTGGATAGAAATCATATTTATCAAGCGCAAAATGGTTCTCAGCAAGACGCGTCTTCATCAAAGCCTACCGCAATGTGTGACTGGCCTGTAAAAATTGGCATGATTGATAGTGCGATTGATACGACTCATCCGGGATTTAGTAATACACAGATAAAAACGCAGTCATTTCTCACAAATGACTTAGTATCACCCGATTTGCACGGCACTGCGGTTGCTGGCGTTTTGGTAGGTAAGTATGGGCAGCTCATGCCGTTATTAACTGAGGCAACATTATACAGCGCGGCGGTGTTTTATCAGCAGTCTGATTTATCACAAGGGGCGACATTAGCAGCAATAGTTGAAGCACTTAATTGGTTGGTTGCTAACGAGGTGCCTGTTATCAATATGAGTTTTACAGGGCCCGACAACGCTATTTTAGCGGCAGCAATTAATGCCACAGCGGCTAAACAAGTAACTTTAGTGGCGGCTGCAGGCAATGAAGGACCTGCTGCGCTGCCACTTTACCCTGCGGCATACCAACATGTCATTGCTGTCACGGCACTGGATAGCCAAAACCGAATTTATCGCTGGTCAAACAGAGGTGATTATATTGATTTTGCGGCATTAGGCGTCAATGTCATGACGTTAAAAGCTGGAGGGGATCTTGGTCGGGAATCTGGAACCTCTATTGCCGCGCCGCGTATTTCAGCGGCGGCTGCATGCTTATCGGCAAAGCCAAATGCTTCTCCTAAAAACATTTACCAGGCGTTACAGCAACAAGCGAATGATTTAGGTGAAGTAGGCAAAGATGCGGTGTTTGGACATGGCGTAATCGATTAAAAGCTGGCTTTTAATGACAGCGAAGCAATACTTTGGGTATAGGTGTTTGCTGCCAGCTTAGATTGATAATCGCCGTACTCTGCTTCAGTAACAATTTGCAAAGAGTCAAAAACAGAAAGCTGCCAAAATGCGCTGACTACACTGCGACTTTCATCCCGAGATGGCTCGCTTTGTGTAAGTGGTTGGCTGATAACTTCTTGGTAGTTTTTATCTTGATAGCGCCATCTTAATCCTGCTTTATTGCTTATATCAAACGCTTTAAAACGATGAGTGATGCCTGTATTTAAGCCCCAACTTTTAAAGTTAAATTGCTCTGAATCAGCATTTTCTTTATCTAAACTAGCGCCTAAAAGCAGCATCGTTTTACCCTGATTAATAAAGTAATACAGGTTCGAATCAAGCCCTAACCCTTTTGCATCGCGCATTGACTGTGTGGCGAATTGTTTATCTGATGCCCTAATTGCAGTACGCAGATAGGTTGTTGGATTAACGTAATGGCCAACATACAAACTTACCTGATCCAAAGTTAAAAATGTTTCTTTTGCTACTTTTGCTAAAGCACCGTCATAACGAATACCGACATCAGTACCAGAAATGCTATAGCTAGAATCAAGGCTATATTGATGCAATGCCAAGTCATACTGGTCAAGCTGGTGATAATTGGTTTGCTCGTATCGATAACTTGGTGTGAACTTGAGGTTGTCAGTTGCATGTAACTCAGCGCTAACGCCAGCTTTAAGTATTGAACCTGTATCACTTTGTGAAGAAATATCATCTAACTCTTTAATGGCTAAATCAGAGTTAGTTGTTAAGCCAATTTGTGCATCAGCATGAAAAGTCACATCCGTAGCAAACACTTGAATGCTTGTGGTTAACGCACTTAAGGTGATGAGCTTATTAATTGTACGCATAATAATCTCCTAAAGGAGCGCCGGGGGATAACCCGGCACGCTATTGGTTAAAGGCCTAAGTTCAAGCTGTTTTGAATGTTATTAACGACTTCGGTAGTCGTCGCTGCGGATACTTGCTCAGCAACTTGTTGGTTAACGCTGTTGCTAACAGTTGATGAAATGGTTTGCTCAACACTACTTTGTACAGAGCTCATTGCAGCTTGTTGTACATTACTAATCAGTGATGATTGCAGGTCATTAGTGATTTGCGAGGCCTGACTTAGACCAGCAGAGCTTAGCTCACTAGGCTCTAAAGACGCTAATACATCTGTTTGCTGAGTCAATTGATTTTGCATTGCGTTAGTTGTGTTCGAATTTGTGTTCGCGACGGCCACATTACTAACAGCAGTTGTCGCAGTTGACAGCATTGACTCACCTGCTAGCGCTACGGTATTGGCTGCTTGAGAAGCGCTTGATACTGAGTTTGTTAAACCAAGCTTGGGCATAGTTTCCGCAGGCTGCTGCTCATCGTTTGCAAGCGTTGTTTGATTATTTGCTTGTCCGCTATTTGAGCTTTCAGTATTCACACCAGCTGATGAATTTTGTGTTGTTGCCGAGCCCGACACTTGAGTTGATTGTATCAGTGTCGTATTCGACGTTGCTTGGTTTGAATCAGTCGAAACTTGACTATTATTTGCTGTTTGCTGCTCAGATGCTACTGATAGTTGCACGTCAGCTGCTGATGAAGCCGCTGAAAAGCCTGTTGCAGTTACGACACAGATTGCGATAAGTGATTGTTTGAAGTTTGTCATTGTCTCGTCCTCTTTTTTGCGAATTGACATAGAGGTAACGAGTGGGTGAAAGGTTTATTCCAAAAGATTTAAATTTTTAGCTATTTTTTAAAAATATGCCGAGGTGAAGTGCCTCGGCATGAGTATGGCTTAATTACATGGAGTAACTAGTTTCCATGGGTCGCCTAAATCTGGCTGATGGTTTTGAGACCACCATTTGGCCTCATAGGTTTGACCATTGTAGGTAACTTGATCTCCGCCTACATAGATTGCTGTTGAGTCCCAAGCAGTAGGGCAGCTACTTCCTAATTCAAATGTGACCTCAACTGAGTGAGTAGCTGATAAATTACTGAATGTATATGAACTTTGAGGATTCGCGATAAGAGTGCCATCCACTTTTACAGAAGCCACACGATAGCCTGCTTCAGGGATAAAGTTGATAGTGAAATCTTGGTTACCTTGAGCGGCAATTACATTACTAGCATCAGGAGTTGGTGAGATTGCGCCACCACTGCCAATCACTTGAGCAGATATATCAAAGTAAACAGGAATTTCAATTGATGCGTCACTAAAGCTACCAGACACAAACTCGAAGTTAGCAGCTGTTAGGCTCGTAACATCAATGTTTTTCAATATTAAACGTTTTTGATCTCCCTGTGATGAAGATTCATTCAGCGTAATAACAGTGTCATTATTTTCTTGTGCTAGCACCAACATAGAGTAACTGTAGTTAAATAACGGCATACTGATTACTGTTTTATCAATATCAAAATTATTAATTGTTAACTCAACATTCCAACCCCAGTTTTGGTTACTTAATGGGACAATATAACCTAAACGGTCAAAGCCACCCGTCACGTTATCGAACATTTCAGGTGTAAGATCAGACAAAGTTAAGCCTACTAACTCAATCGAACTGTAAATACCTCCGTCTTGTGCTTGAACACCGACAACAAGCGATGTGTCAGTTTCGTAGGCTTTTAAATGTTTGAAGCCAATGCCTGCTGTGCCGCGAACTTTGTCTAGTAGAGGGTTAAAGCCATTTACTGTTTGCGTACCTGACCAAGCTATTTCGTATATTTTGGATTCAGCAATAACATTGGCTGTATTCTGATTTACTTGGCTGGCAGAGGCATTTTTGATTAAGATTGTTTGACCTGAAAATGTTAACTCAACCCCTTGCGCTACATCTGCAACTGTTAAGTTAGCTAACGGGCTCGCAGTTTGCCAATCTCTCAGTACGATTAAATCATCACCAATAGTAAAGTCGTTCAGCGTAGTGATAGATCCTGCCTGTTCATGAAGTTCAATAATGTCGCTTCCGCCGCCTGTGATAACGGCGTCATTGCCCCAGCCTGCCGATAGTCTTTCATCGTACTGTGAACCTTCAATCGTATCATTTTCAGGGGTATCAAAAATTGTATTGTAGCCACCAAATTTATGTACATACTTAGTAATACAAGTGCCTAATTCATCACAAGTGATTTCATCATTGGTAAGTAGCCTAGCTGTTCCCCATGCCCCGCGTAGGTGAGCTGCAGCTAATAATCCAGACATAGTTGCTTGAACTTGAATAGCATTACCATCATCGTCAGTGCCAGGCCAACTTTTAGCTAATGCTTGTGACCATGTCATGTTAGCGTCTTGCAATAACTGTGTCATAACACCATAGTTAAAGCGCATTGCATCGCGCATGACTAATTCTTGATTGTCTGGAATGAGCAGATCTTGAAATGAATTAACACCATTTTTACCTACAAAGTTACCTTCCCACTTGTTTACGTCTGTTGCTAGAATCATGTTACCGCCTGATCCAACAATTTCGACAAGTGCTTCTGTTTCACAGCCAATCCAAGTCGAGTCATCTACAAATACATAGAAACTGTCGTATTCGACACCATCAACTTCAACAACTTTTGGGCTGTAGTATCCCGCGTCAATTAAGACTGCTTCACCTAGTTGATAACCAACAAAACCCCATGCATTCATTGAGTTGTATTGCATGTTTTTGAACATTTGAGGGTCGTTTGGCGTTTGAGGATTGTAAATGTCGTCAATTCCAAGCTTAGTAAAAAATTCACTGATAGTGGTTGGTTCAGGGATCATACTGCCTGTTGCGCAGTCTCTGATCATACGACCAGGTGCCGATACTTTTGCATACGTGTAAACAGGGTTATTTAGATTATCACTGTAAAAGTTTGCAAGGTTTGGGTTAATACCAGATTCGAAGTCCCTTAGACTATCTAAAAAGCTTTGCACACCGGTACCTGCTGATGCGTTACTAGTAAGAAGTAGGCCAACTATTGCCGCTGTTTTTGTAATTTTCATTCGATTATTCCTGTTGATAATGTTGTTACTCATGGCCTTCAACACATACCTAGTCTTTACTGCAGAAGTTAAAAAGTATGATATTAGCTATCCATGAAGTTGGATTTAAGGTGCTTTTTTGTTAACGATTTATTCACCTCAATGTTAAAGGTAGTTGACCTTGATAATAAGTCAAATGTTTTTACTAATGTGGTGGGTTTAGCTTTTGGTTGGAAAGTAAGGCAAGCTGGGCAACTTGCCTTATGGTTGAGCATGGGGCTCTGCGTTAGCTAAAAGACCAGAGGAGGGAAGCTGAAACCTAACTTGGTATAAGCAAATAACTGCATAAATAGGTTTTTAGAATCGTATGCTTGCGCCAACAAAGTAACGGGTACCAAACTCATCTACGCTATGAACAATATTGCCTGCTTTTGGTTGACGTAAGACGAGGGCTTCATTTAATAGGTTTGCTGCTTCAAGGGTGATATCTAGATAATCTGTGGCATGCCAAACAATGGATGCATCTAATTGATCGTATGGGTCGTTCATACTGTCTAGGCTACTACCGTTATATTGTCGAACCCAGTCATCGCGGTAGTTGTAGGCTAGACGCGCACTGAACATATCATTTTCGTAGTAACCAGATAGGTTAAATGAGTTTTGTGAAACTTCCTCAATTGGAACTTCTTCTCCCGCTGAATTTGTACGGCTACTGTCTGTGTAGGTGTAGTTTGCTTGTATACCAAAGCCATTATCAAAGTCTTGCTGATATTGCAGTTCTATGCCTCGAACATCTGCTGTACCGACATTTCTTGAACGCGTTACAAGACATTCAGGGCCACAGCCTGGATAGTTTTCTTTTACTGTGGTTTGCTCAATATAATCACTTATATTCTTGATGAAGAATGTTGCACCGATAATTGAAGAGGGACTGAAATACCACTCAACACCCATGTCATACTGATCTGATTTATAAGGGTCTAGCTCTGGGCTACCTACATTGGCAGTTTGAAAGCTTTGTGAAATGATATCGGCAACTTTCATATCGTCATAATCAGGACGTGATATTGCAGAGCCTGCTGCAAAACGGAAAATCATATCTTCTGATAAATCAACCGCCAAATTTAAACTAGGTAAGTAGTTGCTGTAGTTTTTACTGATTTTGTCAGGCTCGCCATTTATACTGCCGGTTGAGAGGATATCTGTATCGACATAACGTAAGCCGATGTTACCTCTAAAGCCTTCACCAGAAAAATTAGTTTTCACGTAGGCGGCAGTGATGTCTTCTTCAATTGAGAATGCATCTTTTACTGTAATTTCAGAAGGCTTGTTTTTGTGTGCGTAATCCCAGATAGCGGTGCTAGCAACAGGGAATGCTGACAAACTACCTGCTCGACCTTCAGCGCTGTGTAAGCCAGATACAAAACCGCCATTAAAATCAGCTAAAGTTAAGTTGTCAGCTTGTGCCGCTACTACATCTAAATCTTGGAAATCACCTTGCGATGAAAACACCTGCTCTTGGATCTTTATACCTGCTTGAACAGATGTGAATAATCCCGATTCAAGTTGAAAGGTAAAGTCAGCCTGTGCATAGTCAATAGTATTGTCTCGCTTGTAGTTGATGTATGTGAACTCTTGGAATAGTGCAAAATTGTTATGATCTTTCATGTAGTCTGGGTTCGTAGGCACCAACTCTAATGGGCCTGCAACATCAAAGCTGAAACTCGAGTTTGCTGTATCTGTAATATCGCCCCACCAAGTACTTGATTGTAAAGTACGGCCTTTAGCATCAGAACGACCAACTACAAAGTCAGCAGACCAAATGTCCGCATTGTAGTTAAGTGAAAAGTTAAGGGCATCGGTTTGCATTTTCGGAGTTCGTAATACGGTGTTATTAAACAAAGGAGCTGGGCCTGGGCCTGATGCAAGTGACGTTGCTGCAGTGACAATACCTTGGTCATTAACCACAACAGAGTCACCTTGCATTTGACCAAATCCCACAATGGCAAATTGAGCAGAGTTTACATGGCTGTTTTCAAGTTCAAACAAGTTGTAATTTAAATCCATACTCAACGCATCACTAGGAGCATATTGTAGAGTAATTTGTGAGCTGCTACGCTCTCTATCTTCATCAAATAGAATTGATGACATTGCCCCATATGATTGACGTTCGACACCATTTGTATCAACAAATGTGGCATTACCCGCTGGGCCAAAGTTTGATAACGTTTCACGATATACTTTTGACTCTTCGTTTGAGTAAGCGACTAAAATACCGAAGTTTTCGTTGTCATTTTTCCAACTAACAAGACCAGAGTATGCAGGAGACCAAGTTTCAGCGTTGGCGTGATAGCTGTTTTCAACAGAGGCGTATACGGTGCCACTATCTAGGTTAAGCGGTTTTCTTGTTTTTAGGTTAACAGTACCACCCATTGCGCCTTCATTGATGTCAGCTTCTGCTGATTTGTATAAATCCATTCCAGAGATTTGCTCTGCTGCGAGCATCTCAAAGTTGAAGCTACGATTCATACCGCCTAAGTCAAACCAACCAACACTGGCAACATTTTGTCCATTAAGTAACACCATGCTTTGTTCTGGTGCAGTACCACGTACTGTTACGCCCGCAACCTCGCCAAAAGTACGCACTACCGTAACGCCAGGGATGCGCTGCATAGCATCACCAATATTTTTATCTGGAAACTTACCAATGTCTTCTGCTGAAATTGAATCAACAACAGAGTCTGCGAAGCGCTTGGTGTTTAATGCTTCAGTAAGGCTACGACGAATACCACGGACTTCAATGGTTTCCATTTCCTTGTTTTCTTGCGCTTGAGTTTCATTCTGTTGAGCGTAGGTTGATAATGAAGTGCTTGATAGTGCTGTCATAATGCATAGCGTTAAATAATGAGTTTTTAAAGCCGCGGTGGTTTTCATTTGTTTACCCCTTTGTTGTTATCATTATGTTTAATAAAATTGATTTACTAATTATTTATTAAATCATTTTGACTAATTGTCAAGTTTAATTTGGTTGTTTTATGAGCGTGTTAAAGCAGCTTTGCAATTATTTCAGCACTAATAGCTCGGCTAGAGTATGCGCAAATATAGGTTTTTAAACGTGGGTGATTAGCAAGTTCGTAATCAGAGCGCATCCCAATGACTACAAGTTGATCTGGCCACTTTTCAACGGCCATTTTGAGTATGTTTTGTTGGTCTAAAACATCGAATGACTCGCCTGGCAAAGGATAATCTTCGGTTACTAGTACTAATGGTTCTTTAAGCCGAAACTCTTCACTATTAAGCGCAGCCAGTAGTTGTTGATAACTGAGAAGAGTATGTGGTGTATTTCGCTGTTTTAGTGTATTTACTATGACATGTTGAGCAGATAAGGGATCGTTAGGACCAATCCCTCTGTCATTAGTTATTTTATCGTAACCTTGCGGGTTCGCTGCAAAAGCTAAGGTAAATTGGTGTTTGTCGAGTGGCCAAAGTCCATTTTCATTTCTCAGCACTTTTATCGCTTTCTCTGCTGCAAGTTTTGCAATATCTGAGGCTTTATTAACTAGGCTATATGGCGTTCTAATTGCATCTGCAAAGTGCGTATATTTAAACACTAATATGTGTTGAAGCCTGTCATTAATCACGGTTTCACATAACTCGTTATTGTTAACGGCGTCGATAACACCTTGAATCGTGGCAGCTTGAATTTCTTTGTAGGGAGTTGTACTGTTTTCGTAATGTTCTTCACTTAACATGACAATATGAGCCCCTGCCTTAAGTGCCTTTATTGCGGCCTCGCTTGGCTCATAATTACGCCTCATAGACCACATATTCATGCTGTCTGTAATAATAAGCCCTTTAAAGCCTAATTGTTTCTGTAGAATATCCTGCAAAATTATCTTTGATAATGTGGCTGGGTTGTCGGGGTCTATTTGCGGGTAGCAAATATGGCTTGTCATTATAAGCCCAACACCTTGTTCAATAGCGGCTTTAAATGGTACTAGATCTTGCTGCATGAGTGCGGTAAAAGATTTATCCACAGAAGGTAAAGTTTGATGCGAGTCACTGTGTGTATCTCCATGACCTGGAAAATGCTTTGCACAACAGAGATTACCTGACTTATTTGCCCCTTCAACTGCTGCACCGACATGTTGAGCAACCGCCACGGGCTCCTCCCCAAAAGAGCGCAAACCAATAATCGGGTTATTAGGGTTTGCATTAACATCTGCACAAGGCGAGAGTAGAGTGTTGTAGCCAATGTGCTGCATTTGTTCCCCATACACTTGATACATGTCAGCTGTTAATGAGCGGTCATTTACCTGCCCAAGCGCAAGGTTTCCGGGGCCTAAATCTGTATAGTGTGTAAGTATGCCCCAGGCACCTTCTTGATCGACTGCAAGTAACAATGGGACATCACATGCTCTTAAAGCAGCTTCCTGCTGCAACATAGCAGCCATATTGGTTGCTTCTTTTTGATTGGCAGCGTTGTCATCTGTGATATAAAAACCACCAACATGAAACTGTTTGACTAATGTTTTTGCGTAATCGTAGTCTTTTCCTGCAAATGCGAGTAAAAACAGTTGGCCAACTTTTTCGGCTAAGGGAAGTGTGTCGATTAACTGGGCTACTTTTTTTTCTATACTCATTCTCATACTCCTTTATGCCGCTGTTTTAGCGCCTGTGATTAAGCTTACTAAGTCTTCTTTAGTTACCTCTGAAACTGCAACATCGGCGACTGATCGACCTTGGTAAAGTACAACAGCTCTGTCGCATGTTTCGACGACATGCTGCATATTATGACTGATCAGTAATACGGCAACACCTTGCGAACTGATGAGGTTAATAAGCTCGTTGACTTGAGCACTTTGTTCCACACCTAAAGCGGCTGTTGGTTCGTCCATGATAACGATATCAGCTCCCCAGTTTACTGCTCGTGCAATAGCAACTGCTTGACGCTGGCCTCCCGATAAACGGTAAATTTGTTCTTCGAAGCTCGGAATACGGCTATTAAGCCGGTTTAATGCTTTCTTGGTTTTTTTCTCCATCGCTTTTTTATCTAGCCAGCCAAGTTTGCGAAGAATTGGGTTTTTGTGTTTTATTTCACGATTAAGGAATAAGTTTTCCGTAATATTAAACTCAGGCACCATAGCTAAGTCTTGGAAAACAGTTTCGATTCCAACGTTTCGTGCATCAAGAGGGGAGTTAATATTGACCTCATGACCATTGACAATAATCTCTCCTTCGTCAGGGCTATGAATGCCTGAAACGCAGCGAACTAACGTTGATTTACCTGCGCCGTTGTCTCCAAGTAAACCAACAACTTCGCCTTTATTAATGGTAAAATTAACTCCTTGAAGTGCGTGAACACCGCCAAAACTTTTTCTAATGTTTCGAACTTCTAAGGCGACTTGATCGAGTGCTGTTCTAACCATTTTTTAACTCCTTGACGCCAATAGCTACGGCAATAACTAAAATTACACCGCGTGCAATCATTTGTTCATTGGTTGAAAAACCAGAAAGAATAAGTCCATTATTGATCATGCCCATTAACCAAGAGCCTAAAATTGCGCCAATTATGCAAGCGCGCCCACCAAAAAGACTGGTTCCGCCAATAGCTACGGCGGCAATAACCGTTAATAAGTCTGTTTCACCGAGTGTGTAACGTGCGCCATGTAAGCGACCTGCATATAACAGACCTGCAAGGGCAGCGGCTAAAGAAGATATAACCAATGCATAAAGTCGAATTCGGGTTACTTTAATGCCCATAGCAAGTGCTGCTTTTGGACTACCGCCTACAGCAAGCAAGTGGCGACCAAAAGAAAGCTTAGTTAAAACTACATAGGCAATAACTGCGATAACAAGGGTCCAAATAAGCAAAGATGGCACACCAAATAGCTCGCCGGCACCAAAAAAAGCGGTAAAAGTTTGGTCAATAATTGGCACAGACTCTAAATTAGTAATTTGTCTTGCAACGCCAGTGATTACACCCATAGTTCCTAAGGTAATAAGCAAAGACGAGACCTGTAAACGCTCGATTAGTAAGCCGTTAATCAGACCTACAATCAGCCCTACGCTTAAGGCGCCAACTACCGCAAGAGGAATACCAACATGCTGTAGTAAAATTGCACCAACTAAGGCCGACAGTGCGACGACAGCGCCTATTGATAAATCAATGTGTCCAACAGCTAACGCAAATGTTAGTCCAATTGCCATAATAGTGACGGGGGCTGTTTGTCTTACGATATTCATGAAGTTAGTTAGGCTAAAGAAGCCACTGTCATGAAGCGTCACAGTAAATAACAGCATCACGGTTAGAAATATGTAGTAAATAAAGAACTCTCGCTTTAACGCAAGCCCCTTTATTTGATCAAGTGTTAGTTGATTTATGCTCATGTCATTCCTTATTGTTTTAATGCTAAATCAAGTAGTTTAGGCAGCGGTGCTTTGAATGCTTTGTGCCAAATTGAGGCTATATTTTCGTGGGTTACCGAATCGAAAGGGACCAGAGTAAATTCAGGTGCTTGAATACCAATTTCGGCACCTGCAGCAATGCGAGCCATGGTCTTACCAATGTCGTATGGGCGGTCTGAAATCGTGCCGTATAAGTTGCCATTCATGGCCATATCAAGCAGGTTATTTACTCCCAAATCGTGAGTGACTACTTTTATATCTTTACGGCCAATTGAGCGCAGTGTTTCAATTACACCTTCTGCGGCAGTATCCCATGACACATAAATAGTATCTATTTCAGGGTGTTGTAACAGCATTGCTGCGGCAATATTGCTGGTTTCATGTTCCTTTACAAAGCCTTTCTCACTAATCACTTTAATATTGCTGTAACGTGTTAAAGCTTTTCGAAAGGCTTGATCGCGATTGTTGGTTATAAAATAGTTAGCATCATGGAAAATGATCCCTATTTTCCCTGTGTCATTTGATGCCTGTGCAACAAGCGTTGCGGCAGCTTCGCCCATACCAAACATATCATCAGTGACAATTCCGGCGAAGTCTTTGTTATGTTGGAAGCCAGGGATAGGGTTACTTAATAAGACGAGTTTAGCGCCACCAGCGAGTATTTTTTGATAACTTAACTTTGTGCTTATGCCATCAATACTCAGAGATAAAACTAAGTCAGGCTCTAATGCTGAAATGTTCTCTAAATCAGCTACTTGTTTTGCAGGGTCATATTGCGCATCTGTCTGAGCAATGACCCTCACGCCTAGTTTTTTAAATTCATCTTCTGCACCTCGGCTAACAGCATTGATCCAAGGGCTCGCGCCGTGCCAAACGAGAGCAGCAGTGAGCTTTTTATCTTTTATTGTGTTTATTTGCTCAGGTGAGAGGCTGATATCGCTAGAGTTAGCGGCTTTTGACCAGTCTATCTCTTGTATATTTTTCGCAGATAAAGAGAAGCTGTAAGAGCAAAGTATATATAAAAGGCTCAAAAAGACGATGTTTGCAGATTTTAATGCGCTATGATTTTTGTTTTTTCTAGTTGTAGACATATTAAACAGTCCTGTTTAATTCATGCATTTTTACTTAATAGTAATAACTTACTGTAACTATATGTAATTGTTAGGTAAGCTGGTTTTGTTATGTAAGGGTAAAGTAAAAATAACATTTCTTAATTGTTTTATTTATAATCATATTTGTCTATGAATATAAATATGTCAAATGTTTTTACTAATTAATTTTTATTCGGTTTCCTGCTACGATGGCTTAAACTGCGTAAGATGTTATAAAAGATGTAAAAAGGTGGGCTTAAAGTGAAAGGATCTAACGCAAAGCAAAATAAAGCGATAAATTTGCGTCTTGTGCTCTCGCAAATTGTTACTCAAGGCCCCGTTTCTCGTGTGGAAATAGCGCGAAATACGCAGCTGACAAAGCAAACAATCACCAACATGGTTGAAGAGCTCTTAGCTGCAAAACTAGTAGAAGAAGTAGGGATTAAAAAAGCAGAAGGAGCAGGAAAACCCTCTAAAATGCTTGTCCTTAATAAAAAAGCAGCTTACACAATAGCGATAAGAGTCGCTAATAACGAGTTAGAGGTAGGTCTTTTTTACCTCAATGGCGAGCAAATAAATCGGTTACATACACTCGTTGAATCAGAAAACCTACTAGACAAAACTGCCTACTTAGTTGATACGTTAGTTCAAGTCGATGATATCGATAAATCATTGATTCTAGGTGCTGGTTTGTCTGTAGAAACGAGTGATGATAGCGCAATAAATGGTTATACATTTAATAAACAGTTGCAGCACAAGCTCGCTAATAAATTACAATTACCCATCGCCTTAGAGACGTCAGCGTCTGCTTGTGCGGCATACCATATGTTATTTGGTGAAGCTCAGCAATTACATAACTTTATTTTTATCCACTTAGGCTTAAGAGTCGAATCGGCAGTCGTTTATGACAGACAAATTCTGCTGGGGCAAAATGGCTTAACTGGAGCACTTGGCGATATTTTTGTTACGCCAGAAACTGATGAAAAAACAGCTGAGCTTGGACGTTTAAATGACTTTGCGTCAATGGCGTCTTTAAGAACGATGTTAAATCTAAATGGGGTAACTCAAGAAGAGCTTATAGCTCATTGTGCTGTTAGTAAGCAGTTAGATCTGTGGGTAGAGCAAGCTTCAGAGCCTCTTCGTATTGCAATTCATACCCTTGAATCTCTTTTAAATACGCAAACTATCATTATGGGTGGTGATGTGAATGAAATTTTATTAGAGAAATTAATTAAGCAGTTACGTCCTTTTATACCTTCTATCTCGCAATATGGAGACAGAGAGGTTGTTAGGCTTATAAAAACCCCGGATGTAGCTAATATCACTATAAAAGGGTTAGCTGTTCTCCCTCTGCACGCCGCATTGAGTCGTAAGAATATGCAAACACTCCATATTCCGTTAGAGCTTGGTTACACCGAGCTTCAGCAATTAGTGTTTCTCTCTGAGTGATAATGAGTAAGTTGTTTTAGTGTCTAGATAATTTTAGAAAGGCTAGAACATTCGATTGATTTATGAGGATTAAAAGTAGGTTCTATTTTCACTTTTCGTTCATTCACTGGTCACTAAGCTTTAAATTTTTAAAGAAGCTACTGCAATGAAAACATGTTTAGTTTTAGCCTTATTATTTTGCTCTGGGTCAGTTCTGGCTAATAGCGTCTGTGGTGGAACGACTGCCAATGGCTATGTACGTAATGCAGTAAAACTACCAAGCAAAGGTGATAACTTTACCAGTTACAGCAAAGTAGCAGAGCTGGCAGGGCGTACGTATGTTCATTCGCAGGTAAAAAACATCATTGTTGATGCCTACCAAGCGCTCCAGAAATCCCATCCAGATAAACGATACAAATACGCTGAAACGGGCTTAGAAAATGGCGGGAAATTTAGCCCGCATAAAACTCATCAAAATGGTTTGTCGGTTGATTTTATGACACCTGTTATTAACGAAAAGGGGCAATCAGTTCATTTGCCTACACATGTGTTTAATCGTTTTGGCTACGATATTGAATTTGATAAACAAGGTCAGTTTGAACAGTTTAAGATTGATTATACCGCTTTAGCGGCTCATATTGTTGAGCTGCATAAATCGGCTACAGCAAAAGGTTACGATCTTTGGCGCGTGATCTTTGACCCAAGCCTGCAAGCTGGGCTTTATAAAGCCAAGTATGCCGACTATTTAAAAGAGCATATTCAGTTTTCGACTAAACCATCCTGGGTGCGACATGATGAGCATTACCATGTTGATTTTTTAGTGCCGTGTGAAAAATAGTCTTCAATTCATTACGGTTAGAATTGTTAATTAGATTATACGGTTTTAGTGAACAAGCAGCTGAAAGCTGATAAAGTACGTTGCGCAAAACATGGATGTTTCAACTTGTGCCACTTTTAAGTAAGTCCCTCACGTTTTCTTTAAGAAAAATAGAATCATGCCTCTGTTTGTATTTAATATGCTTAAAGCCTCACTATGCACATAGCTTAAGCATTTTAATTTAGAATTTACTATTAAATATAGAATTTAAAAATATGAAAAAACTAATACAAATCTTTGCTATTTTATTCTTTGTATCAACTTTATCTGCTTGTATGACAACTTATAACCCTGTTCTTCAAGGATATCAGGGCGAAACAGCAACTATAGATGACACCTTCAGAACCATGGCAACTAGTACAGGTCGCTTCTTTTACTTGAGTAAAGTGAATGGTAAAGATGTCAATAACGCTATTAGGGCAACAAACCAAGCTACTTATGGACAAGGTATGGTTCTGTCACCAGTGGGGTTTAGTCGAAAAGTACCAGCAGAGGAAATGACACTAACACTAGTAGCGCAGGTCCATCATGCCGCACCTATTAACTATATGTTTAACTCAGGAACGAATTACATTGTTACAGGTGATGTATCTTTTATTCCAGAAGCAGGGCAAAGCTATCTAGTAAAGGGGTATTTGAGTAGTGACTTTTCTTCTGTGTGGCTTGTAAATAGCGCTGGTGAGCAAGTATCTGATGCTGTGGTTTTAAAAGGTGATCCTGATAAGAATGCAGCTGTAATTGCCAAATTAGTTAAGGGCAAAGTTGTACTTCCCGAGCCGCCAAAAACGCAAGCGACTATTAAAAAGCAGGTTGCTATCACAACAGAGTCATTTGATAACCCATTGTTTTTTCTTGAGCAGGGGCTGAGCGCAGAAGCTATTATTAAGAAGTTAGGTGAGCCTGATCATATTCGTTATGTTGAAAAAGGCTTTTTTAATAACCAGCCTGAAATGCAGATATTTCATTTTACAGATCTTGGCAGTGTTCAAATGGTTAAGTCACCTGCAGATGGGCAGTTTTATTCAAAGTTAACTTATAATGTTAATAGCCAAGAACATTATCAGTTTGTTGATGTAGTGAACCAAGCTGATGGTACCGAAACTCAAATCCTTGGTAAGAAATTTTATAATATCGGTGTTTACAAAGAGCAATACCTAGACGCATTAGCAAATAAGCTCTGGCAAAATAAATATACTGTCGATGGGCGTATGCTAGATGGTGTCGCGTACTATTGTAAAATTATTGCCAATGCACAAACGATGCGTTATCAAGCTATGCTAAAAAGCCTTGTTGCAGATAAAGATGTTCCTTCAAAGTTACGTCGTCATTGTAAAGCGGCCAAAAAAGACATAGACAAATTAAAGCTCGCAACTGTTGAGCAGTTTGAATTTATGTAGCTTAGAACCAAGCCAATTCACTTAGTCAAGTGAATTGGTATTTCAATCTTAATAATCATTTAAAACAAACTAAACATCACTGAAGCGATTAATAGTATTGCCATTAGGTAGTTAAATGCTTTTAAGCGCTTTGGGCTGGCAAGCCAGTGTTGAAGCTTTTCGCCAAGTAGAGTCCACGAGCTGACACATGGCAGGTTAATTAAACCAAATACGAGGCTTACGATTAACACTGAGGTGAGGTTTTTGTCTGGGGCATATAAGCTTACCGCGCTTAATGCCATTGCCCACGCTTTTGGGTTTACCCATTGAAATAGTGCAGCCTGAATAAAAGTAAACGGCTTACTCTCACTACTGGCTTTTTGTTGTGCGTTACTTGTGGCAATTTTAAACGCCAGATAGAGTAAGTAAGCAATACAAAATACCTTTAATATCAAGTAGCTTGGTGGAAACAAGTCAAATAGCTGCATGATGCCAAGGCCGACTAAAACTAACATCAACATAAAGCCAAACGTTACGCCAAGTAAGTGTGGTGTGGTTCTTTTAAAGCCAAAGTTAGCACCTGAGCTCATCAACATTAAATTATTTGGCCCAGGGGTAATTGATGATACCAAAGCAAATAATGCCAAGGCTGTTAAAATTTCAAAACTCATCGCTATCTCTCCATTTGAATTAAGATGCAATTATAAGTTGTAATGCGCGCAATTTTTGCGCTTAATGTTGTTGTGTATATTTAAAGTTCACAATCAAAAATGAAAAAAGATAAAATTAACGACAGAATATTGCATGAGCTTAAACGCAATGGCCGAATTGCTAATGCCGAGCTGGCAGATAAAGTGGGTTTATCGCCATCGGCATGTCTTCGTAGAGTGCAAGAGCTAGAAAAGCTTGGGGTTATTGCGGGGTATCGGGCGGTTATTAATAATCAGGCTGTTGGCCTTGGGTTTATCGCTTATGTTGGGGTTGGTTTAAATGAGCACTCAACCGTCTCTCAGCGAGCATTCGAACACGCTCTTGAGTTTATTGATGAAGTAAAAGAGTGCCACAATGTAACTGGCTCGTTTGAATATTTGTTGAGAGTTGAGACGGCGGATCTCAAGTCCTATAAAGCATTTCATGCAGATGTACTTGGCTCAATCCCACAAGTACGAACTATTACAACTCATGTAGTGATGGAATCGCCGAAGGATGAACGCGCTTAGTAAATAGGTTTAGAGCCTTTATATAGAAAACGTTTGGAAAAAGGCATTAGCAAGCGCTAGTGCCTTTTTTGTTTAACGGGCAGTTAGCGCAATAATCAGCGGCTACAAGTTGGTAGTGTAAGCAGCAGGTTTTACGCATAAATGTCAGCTTATTGTTTTGATCACTAAAGCGATGTTTACCACATAGCTTTTGCCATGGTTGAAAACGCTTTGCTATAAATTTTATCGATTTGTCTGGCCAGCAAGCGATTAACGCTGCGTGGAAAGTATCACTTTGTAAACGTTTTAATAATCCTTTATTTAGCCTGTATTGCAATGGCACGTTATTATACCAAGCTTGCTGGTGGTCAAATAAATGATTGGCTGCCAGTTCAATCAAATCTGCATTATTAAAAGAGTCTTGTTGAGCCATGATATTTAAATTAGCCAAACCATAAATATGTGAGCCTGTTACCCGCTGCTTAATATTGACCAGATCAGGAATGCAACCAAGCTGCTCTACACAGGCTACTAATAAGTAAATAACTTGCCAGCTCAGTTGTAAATAGAGGTTGATTGCGACATATCCCTCAGTAACATTTGCTCCTCTTAATTTTATAGCGTTAGCTAAATCGGTTAATTGCTTGCTAGTTAAACATTGACTGCTAAACCATTGTTCATCGATTGTTGGAGTTAAGAACGTCAGCAGTGAGCACTGCTGACGTAAGGCTAACTCAAGCTTATTATGCTGTTGTGTTTGCAAGTGCATATTGCGCCAATGGGTTTTGTAAATCACCTGCATACTGCAAGCTTGAAGCTGGGTCGGTAATATCAACCATTTGTTGATTATTACGCAGCTGTAAGCGGTTTAAGCATGACAATGGGAATGACTCAGCAAATAAATCATGCTCAGCAAACTTGTCTTTTAGCGCTGGGTGGCTCGCCTGATACTGAACAATTGTATCGGCGACGGCTTGCCAAAATTGTTGTTCGGTCAAAAGGCCATCAGTTACTAAAATTGCCGAAAGGTAGCGGAAGAAGCAATCGAAAATGTCAGTAAAAATAGACAACACGGCAACGCCTTCTGGAATGGTTACCTTAATCCGCTTTATTTCATCATTCAGTTTGATATTACTATTTAATAAGGCAATTTCTTCACCAATGTCTTTAATGAATACCCCTACCGGAACATGATTGTTAAATCGAATGATGAGGTTTTCACCATGTGGCATAAAGACTAAATCATACTGGTAAAAACAATGTAGCAATGGTGTCATATAAGCCTGTAAGTAGTGGGCTAGCCACTTATCAGCACTAAGCCCCGATTTGGCAATTTTAGCACTTACAAATGAACGGCCTTCGCTATCGATATGAAGCAGACTTGCCATAGTGGCAAGGCTTTCATTCTCGTCCATATATTGAGCAGGATTTTCACGCCAAAGAGCCGCCATCATTTTCTTATAAGGGTTATCGCCAAGCGCTGGATGAGTGTAATACTGCTCATCAAAGCCAAGGGTTGCGACTTCTCTTAAAGGTTGAAACTTCAGAGATTTTAAATAGCTATCTTGGTTTACTAAGTCGAACAACCATTGATTTATTGCCGGAGTTACTTTCATATAGGCGCTCGATAAGCCCCGCATAAAGCCCATATTTAAAATCGATAAGGCGGTTTTAACATAGCATTTGTGTGGCTTGCTGATGTTATACAGGGTACGAATTGATTGCTGAGGTAAATAACTATCTTGCGAGTAGCCTAAACAGACAATATGTTTTTGCGAGATGTGATAGCTATAAACATGGACTAATTTATTAAACCACTGCCATGGGTGCATAGGGAATAACAGATAGTCACTTGGCTTTAAACCCTGCTCAGTTAGTGCTTTTTCAAAGCGTAAACGCTCAGCTAAATCAAGCTCATCGGCAATCAAGCTCTCGTATTTATAATCATGGGTACTTTTAAAGGTGGTGTGCTGTTTGTGACACGCAAGCCATATAATTTGAAATGGGTTTGCGGCTTCCGGCGTATATTGGTGAAAATCTTGTGAGTTAAAACCAATCCGGCCATTGTTGGCAATAAAGCTTGGGTGACCCATGGTCATTTGGGTTTCGATCACTTGAAAGTCTGCGTCTGCTAATTGCTGAGCGCTATAGCGATTATTTTTAAATTTAAATGCAAAGCCACTGAGTGTGCTCGCGAGTTCTTCGAGATAGGTGCCAAGCATTGATTTATCTATGTTTAATTTGTCATTACACTCAAGCACAAACGCAATAGCATCTAATGGTTGACTGTGATCAAGCGCCATTTTAGTAATGCTACTTGGCTCAACTTGTAGGTGATTAAGCAGCATTGATTCACCTTTAAACTGATAGCTTTGCCCACCCATGGTATGCAACACGTAATGGTTAGATTTTTCACTGTCGTAGCTAAACAGTCGTTCGTGATAAAACTCACTGAGCATTTTGGCAATCAGTAAACGGTTTGCGTATTGCCAAGCCTGTTGGTCTAGGTGCGAAGTACTGCTAGAGGGCGTGGATTGTTGCACTGCAGGCCCTTGCTGTGAAGTGTCGAAGCGAGACGAAAGATGCTGTAAGTAATTAAAATGATCTTTTTCTAAACTACCAAGTAATGCGGTTTTCTCACCCAATTTGATAACTTTATGATGGCTGAAACCTGCCTTTAAGTTAAGACGATGAATTTTATGATTGGCTACATCTGGCTCCACAATCACTCGCTCACAGGCGAGGGTATTAAACATAAACTCTAACACCGACTGCATAACAGCAAGACTAAACCCTGCCACAGAGAACTGCTTTGGAGCGAGTAAAATATGCATGCCTAAATCGCCGTTTTTAAGCGCTAGGTGGTTCTCAAGTTTTAGTATGTGTGGTTGGTAAATCTCAATTAAAGCAATGGGTGTTTGGTTTATTTCAAGCAAATAGGCTTGTTGAGCCTCATCTTTATTGAGTGTTGTATAAAACTCTAAAATTTCTTCGGGTGAATGTTCCATTGCTCCCCAAAACTGAGCTTGGGGGTGTTTAAGCCAAGGGGTAATCGTCGTTAGATCGTGTTCAGGGTTTAATGTTCTGATTTTTACATCACCAAGCAAAGCGTGCTTAATATGAGTTTCAGTAATATTTTTCATAGTCGTGTTCTCTTAAAAATTAATAACTGTGAATAGGGTCTGTTGAGGTATGTTTGTTGCGTAAAAAAAGCAGATAAAACAAACATAAAGTGATGGCAAAGCCAACAGAGCCCGTCAGTAATGGGGTGTTTAGTTCAAAGCGAGAGACTAAATCTCCCGCTAAAAATGAGGCGCAGATGACGCCGATATTTTGCATAAAATGAAGCTTGGCAAAGTCGCTTGAGTAAAAGCGTGGTTCGCTCATTGCAAACAACATGACTTGCAGACGCACGGTCAGTAAAAATAGCCCAATAGCAAATACAACACGGCCGAGCACAAGCCATTGCCAGTGTGAGCTAAGTTGTATAAATAGGCCTATACTGCTTAACATAAGTGCATAGGCGATTGTTTTACTGTGCTTATTGGTTGCAGGTTTGTTTCTGGTTGCAATCAAAATGACAAGTGCAACCCAAGCAGGGATAGCAAACACAGCGCCAGCTAACAGTGCATTGCTGAAATCACTTACTTGTTGCCAAAGTAGCGTAAAGTATGGCGTTGCTAAGAACATGCTGAAGTACACGCCCATAGATATAACCCCTAAGCGAATAATGTAGCCAGGGAAACGCTGCCGTTTTACTGATGATGAGGTTAATTCCCGTGGCTTGTAGCTTACTTTTAATAAGTAAATTAAATACAAGCAGAGCATAACCTGTAAGCAGTCGCCCGCAGCCATTACTAAATATAAAAAGCGTGGCTCAATACTTTGAATGATTAAGCCACCTAATAAAGCACCGCCAATACCACCAAAGTGTAAAAGCACACTAAATAAAGCAACGACACCGAGGTGCTGTTGTTTTTCTTCGATACTTAGAACAAAGGGGTAAATAAGCAGGTAACTTGCTTTAAATACCAGCATCAGCTGTGATAACAGCCAAAAGCTCCAAACGTTTTCGCTGTAAAAGCACGCAACACCCAATAGCCCAGCCATTATTTGGGTGATCACCCATAAATACAGCTCGTGCACGTGCTGCGCTATTTTCGCCCATACAGGAAAAGCACACATCACAGTGATGCAGCAAACAGCGATATAGGCACCAATGTGATTACTTGATTGCAAACCAAATTGGGCACTAAAAAACTGCGGGTAAAAGGGCAAAATCATGGTGTCGCAAACAACAGAAATAATCGTCAGCAGCACCAAGCTTGATTTTAATGCGGGCTGTTTCATGCTATTTGCTTCTGTTTTTCGTTGACAACATCGGGTAAACCAAACTCTTGAAAGGCAATTTGTGTTTCAACAGGGTAGGGTGCATAACCTAAAATTGAGCGCAAAATATGGCTGTTTCGATAGCAGGCCATGCCCAGATCTGGCGTTACAAATCCATGGCTGTGTAGCTCAGCATTTTGTACAAACAGCCTTTGTAGCTTGTCGATACTATAATTTCGCTCAACAGCAAAACACCCGTTATCTAGCCAATTTATTTCGCTCATTAAGCCACTTAGGAAATCGGGTAGCTGATAACTAAAGCCTGTTGCCATAATGACCTGATTACTATGTAAGCTAAATTCAGCCTGCTGTTCAGTGTGTCTAAAAACTAACTTACTGCCTTGTTTTTTAATGAGCTCGCTGTTGGTTAGTAACCTTGCGCGGTTCACACCTTGAATATCAAGTTGATAGAGCTGATCATAAATCTGATTAATTAACTCTGAGTTGATGCCTTTGTATAAATTACGTTGCTTGGCTAGTAACTCCTGTTTGGTTGTCTGTTCTAGGTTATAAAAGTAATCAACATACTCAGGAGAGGTCATTTCTAGCGTGAGTTTCGTGTACTCAAGAGGAAAGAAACGCGGCGCTCGCGTTACCCAATTGAGTTGGTAGTTATGCTGTTTAATGTCACACAACAAATCATAAAATACTTCAGCAGCACTTTGCCCTGAGCCAATCACAGTGATGCTCTTGCTATTTACTAATTCATCCCGCTTATACAGATATTCTGTGGCATGGCAGAGCTGTGTATCTTCAGCCTGAACAGCGGGTGGATAATAAGGTGAGGGACCTGTGCCCAGTACCAAGTGACGACAATAAAGCGTTTTTGTTTGCTTTGCAGATTCAACAGTGAGTACATAGAGCTGCTTTGTTTGATCAAACTGGCTATGAATGACTTTATGACCAAATTGTATGTTACTTAATTGGCTTGCTGCCCATTGGCAATACTGGTTGTATTGCTCACGCAGTAAAAAGAAGCTTTCTCGAATATAAAACTGATACAGCTTACCTTGTTGTTTCGCATAGTTTAAAAAGCTGTATGGATTGGTTGGATCTGCCAATGTAACTAAATCCGACATAAACGGTGTTTGTAATGTAACGCCATCGAGCATAAGCCCAGGATGCCAATTAAATTCATCACGTTGCTCTAAAAATAGCGAATCAAGTGTTTCAATTGGTTCAGCTAAACATGCCAAACTGAGGTTGAACGGACCAAGACCTACGGCAATTAAATCGTATACTTTATTCATGGCTAGTTTCCTCAACTTTTAGGCGTGCCTTGATGCTGTAGGCGCAGGCTTTAATATCAGCTGCAATACTTTTAATGTCTTCAATCTGTGTGTTTGGATTAAGTAACGTGAACTTTAAGTAGTTGATACCTCTAAATTTGGTGCGAGCAATGGCACACTCACCTTGTTTGAATAGCTCATCTTTAATTTGATAATTAAGCAGGTTTAATTGCTCATCACTGAGGTTTTTATCGTTAAAGCGAAACACTAAGGTGCTGAGTTCAGGTTGGTGAATTAGCTCAAATTCAGGGTCTTGTTTGAGCGCCACATAACTACTACGGGCTAATGCCATAACAGAAGAAAACACTTTGCCAATCTGTTCGTGGCCCATAATGCGTAAAGTTAGCCAAAGTTTTAAGGCATCAAAACGGCGAGTCGTTTGAATGCTTTTATCAACAAGGTTTGGCGCTGCTTGTGGGTTGTCGTTAAACGGATTTAAATAATCAGCATGATGAGTTAAATGTTTAAAATGCTTTTTATCAGCAACAATAAATGCACTGCTACTAACAGGTTGTAAGAATGATTTGTGGTAATCTAACGTCACCGAGTCAGCCTGTTCAATGCCATTGAGTAAGTGACGGTGATCGTCTTCAGCAAGTAGTCCACAGCCATAAGCGGCATCGACATGAAGCCATAAATTATCAGCTTTGCACCGCGCTTTTAGCTTTTCGATAGGGTCTATTGAACCAAAGTCAGTTGTGCCTGCGGTAGCGACAAGCGCTATAGGAATATTGCCTTGCGCTTTACATTCATTAATCGCTGTATCAAGTGCGGCTAGGTCCATTTTAAATTCTTTATCAACTGTAACCGGAACAACCGCGTTATAGCCAAGGCCCAGTAAAGCGGCTGACTTTTGAATACTAAAATGGCTGATTTCAGAACAAAAAATACGGTAGCGATGGGCATCAGGACTTAAACCAAAATCGCGAATAAGGTGTCCAGACAAGCGCTCTGCAGCATGGTCTCTAGCAAGTAACAGCGCCATTAAATTAGATTGACTGCCGCCACTTGTGAATATGCCATCGGCAGTAGCACTTAAGCCAATGCGTTCGATACTCCAGTCAATTAACTTTTGCTCAATGAGCGTCCCGCCAGCACTTTGGTCCCAGGTGTCTAACGAAGAATTTATAGCAGTTAATAACTGTTCGGCTATCACCGCAGGGTAAGCAACGGGGCAGTTTAGATGGGCAATATACTTTGGATGATGAAAGTAGACAGCATGATCTAAATACAACGATTTTACTTCATTTAGCGCTTGCTCAACGTTATTGAGAGGTTGATTTAGTTCTACTCTGGCTATTTGTTTACTGAGCTCTTTGTGGCAGACGCCAGAATGAACTTGTTTTGCAGAACGCAGCGCTTGATGGATGAGCGACATTGTTTGCATTGAAGCCATCTCATATTTGAGTAAATTATTTTCGTTAAAAATAAACGCATGGGGCTGTTCATCAACGTTTATTGATGAATGAGCATTAAGCACGGGGGCTAATTGATTCACGACTCAATTCCTTCTTGGTTAATTTGAATCGGGATCGTAATGATAGTGATTATCAATATCAATAATGATAAATCATTAATTTACTTTACAATTTAATTACCTTTTATAAGTTGAAAGTGTTTTGTTTTTAAATTTATTTAGTAATAAATAATTGCAATTTAGTCATAAATTATGACTAAACTAGTCCCTTTTTTAGGTTCTGTTTGACAGCGTTTTTTGCTTTTTCGATGAAAATGCTCACAAATAAAAGCAATAAAGCCATCATTTTAAAAAACAATAATAGGTAGGTGAGAGGTTTTAAGAGCTAAGTAAACACACTCTAAGTTGCTATAAAATACGCAAGCACAGGGAGGGTTCTGTGAATAGTTATTTTAAAAAAGACTGTGTTACAAAGTAGGTGAGGATTAAATTAATTAAAAAAGTTGCCATCGTTCTTTGTGAGGATGGCAACAGGGAGCTTTAGCTTATAAAAACACATAAGCAGCGGGGAGCAACATACCGCTAATGACTAATACTGAGCGGCTGCCCCATGGGCTATTTTTACCTTTGATCATAAACAAGCCGCTGATCGCTAAAAACAGCAGCAGCCCTGCAAAAATATCAGAAAAAATAACCCACGAAGCGGTTGTCTCGTTCAAGTGTAAACGGTTAAATGCTTGAAATACATGACGAGGCTCAATGGCTTCATAACTTATGATATCTTTATTAAGTTTAAGGCTGAGATTGTTACCGTTTTTTAAAAACACCTTAAACTCTTGCGGCGACACCCAATAAGAAGCCTTTACCGGCTCGCTTACATCAGCATGAGAGATAATTTGTTCAATCAGCAACTCGTCATTATCTAATTGCCAAGTTTCATCGCCCACACTGATTTGCTGGTGGCTTACTTTGTAGTTTGGGTTCCAATCATCTTTGTGGTTCACTGCAATGCCAGAAACCGCAAAGATAATCACTAAACCAACACAAAAATAACCAATATCGCGGTGTAAGTTTCTGTTTAACTTAAACCAGTTGATACCTCGTTTGTTACTCAATGATTTCAACTCCGCTCGGTACGAGCTGATAAATAGCCATTGCTTCAGTCACAGAGTTTACATCAAAGCTTTCGCCGGCTTGCTGCGCTTTGTGAGCAAGTAGCGCTTTAGTGCGGCCAAGGCTAAGCTGAATTTTATCGAGCTTACCGGTTACGATAGCTTTACTGCCTTTAGCCGTCATTGGGAATACCATGTCGCCATCTTCAACTTTGATACGTAAGTTTTCAAAGCGTTTGTCTGATGCGAGCGTCATCCAGCAACCACGTTTTTCGCAAACCCCAGTGATAGTCCCTTCCACGGTAATTGGACTTGCAAGGTAATCGTCTGGTGAGGCCATAACCGTCGAAATTTTAATGAGTTTGTCACTGTCGACTTGATTGCCAAATTGTAAGCTAAAGGCGTGTTGGCTAAAGCTTAAAAGCGCCAATGAAAATGCAATAAATGTTTTTGATTTTAGGAACATAGCGGTTGCTTCTTTAAAAAAATTAAGCCTTAGTTTAAGCGATTTACTTGTATGATAAAAGCTTAATGAGATTAAAAATGATTTGCAATTATATCAAACCTAGATCAATTGCTTTTAATGCTGCACGGGTTCTATCACGTACATCTAGCTTTCTGAGAATAAAAGACACTTGATTACGGATAGTCCCTTCAGACTTATAAAGTGCCTCGGCGATTTCACTATTTGAATAGCCTGCAGCGATTAAATTGAGCACTCTAAGCTCGCTTTTACTTAATTTATCAGGAGTTGCTAAAGAAGTATCGGTTGTTTTAGTGGGCTTATTCAAAATTCGCTCGGTGATCGCAGGAGCTAGCGCTGAGCCACCTTTAGCAAGTGTTTCGATGGCGCTGACCAAGCGCTCTAAATTAATATCTTTTAACGCATAACCCTTAGCGCCATAGCGAATACATTCTAGCACTTGTTCACTATCATCAAAGGTCGTGAGTACCAGTACTGGTTGCCTCAGCTGTTGTGCTTGCATACTTTTCAGTACGCCAATACCGTCTAGAATAGGCATGCGAATATCAAGGAGTACAACATCAATAGAATGTTGCTTGAGCATCTCAAGAGCCGTTTGGCCATTGTCAGCCTCAGCCACGACTTGAATACTTGCTTTAAGAGCGAGTAAGCTTTTTAAGCCTTCTCTTAATAATGTTTGGTCATCAACGAGTAATACCCTAATCATTTTTTACGCCAAAGTATGTGGATTAAGTTTATGAGGTAACGTTGCAGCAATCGTAAACCCATTATTATTTTGTTCAAACTCGATTGCCCCTCGCACTAAAGCTAAGCGCTCTTGCATGCCTGTTAAGCCATTGCCTAAGTTCAGCTTGGGCATTTCGCCGCCGTTATCATAAATAGTGAGATGCACTGAATCAGCTTGGAGGTCTAAGCTTACCGACAGCTCAGTCGCATCACTGTGTTTAATACAATTCGTAATCGCTTCTTGCACAGTATGAAATAACGTTTGTGCTAATAACGTATCACTTATTTTTATATTTTCATCGTAATTGAGTGTGACATTTAAGCCTGTAACATGGCTGCACAGTGAATTAAGCGATGCATGCAAATCAATGGTTTGGTTTTCTCTCATTGACGAGACAGAGTCACGCACATCATTTAATAACAAGCGGGTAATTTGCTGTGCTTTAGTTATGTGTTTTGGTGCTTCATGATTAGCACAATGATTGGCGACTTCTAAGTGAATACTGAGTCCCGTAAGGTGGTGGCCAAGGGTATCATGTAAATCTCTGGCAATACGAATACGTTCATCGCGAGTTGCGGTGTCGTTTAAAAGCGCTTGAGTTGCTTTTAATTCACGTAATAAATGGGCTGCTTGTTCTTTGGCTTTACGCTCAGAAATAAGCCGAGTAGCAAAGCGATAGGCAAAGCTATTGTATAAAGTGAAAGCCAACCCGTTGAGCAATACAAATTGCTTATCAAAGCCATAGTGAAGCGTCAGCGCCATCAAAAAGGGCAGGCAAATGAGTAAATAGAGGCTGGCTTTGTTTGGCTCGTAATCGCTGAATTTAACTAAGAAGATGATCAATAGAATTGCAACAAAGCCAATATTAAATAGCCACATCAATAGCACAACATTAGCGATAGTGAAGTTCAAAATACGGGTTTGATAGTGCTTAAATCGTGATCTGAAAAACTCAAAATAAATTAAAAAAGCAAAAAAGCTTATAAATAACACACTGATCAAAAACGTATTTATTGTACTAAAACTTAGCTGCGCCGATTCTGCTCTTTGCGACCAAGCGTGCAGAGTATAAATAAACACAAACCCCCAGGTGATTGCTGAGAGTATGAAATCGCTTCGATGTATCAACGTTTGCAAGAGTTTGTTCATACGCTTAGTTTAATCCGCAATTATTCGTTTATGTATATGACAAATGTCACGATTAAATATGTGACATTTGCAGCAAGTCAGCCCTAATGGTGAGGCGTTAAACTGCATTAAAACACCAATATAGGGACATTATCATGACCAAACATGAATTTCTGCGAAATAGTCTTTTTTCTTATCTGCTGATAGCAGCTTATTGTTTAGCAGCATTATTTGTTGATGATGCCAAGGCCGATGAGCAATCACAGCAATGGCAAATGGAGGTCGGTGCTGCACAATTGGCCATTGATACAGCATGGCGAGATTACGATATTCAAACCATGGTCTTGCCATACTTCAACGCCCGAAAAGGCAACTGGCGCATAGGGCCTAAATATGGCTTAGTGCAATATGCCTTTTTACAAGGCGCAGAATTTGAAGCGTCAATGGGGCTTAGTTTCCGAGATGAAACCTACGATAGCAGTTTAATCTTTAGTGATGATTTGTCGGATGATGAGGTTTTCACTGACTATAAAGACGGCAAAGGTGAGCTAACCTTCAGAACTCAGCTGCAATATAAACAGCTTTTTGTTCGTTTAGCGCAAGATATTTCGAATCACTCCGATGGACTTACGTTTCTTGCCCGCTATAACCTACCGATTTATGGCCAAGGATTAGGGTTACAGCTAAGTGCTGATCTCGGTTTTTATTGGCAAGATAAAAAATACACTCAATACCTGTATGGCATAGCTAATGGCAATATCGCCCCTGAGTTTGGCAGATATGAATATCAGCCAAGTGCAGCCCTTAACCCATTCACCTCGCTAAACCTGACTTATGTTTTTAATGAGCAGTGGTCTGTTTTTACGAGCTTGCGGTATGAGCAACTTGACTCAACTATAAAAAAAAGCCCGCTCGTGGGAGAAACTGCCAAGCAGCAATTCACTGCAACTATAAATTATCGTTTTTAGAAAAAGGGATGAGCAATGAATTATCTACTGAGATTATGCATTTTACTCTTACTAACTGGTTGCAATAGCGCTGAAGAGGAAGTGTTTGACGAAGACGATTTATACCAAGGTGTCTATGAAAGTGACTATTATGTTTATAACTTTAGCGAGTACCCGGTTGATTTTTATATGATGAACCTACGAAACAACACACCAACAAGCGCAATTTATAAGGAGCAGAACTTCCAACAATCAATCGATGGCTACGGTGGTTTTGAAAAGCTTAACTTTAAGCGTTCTGTGGTCGGAAAGGTTGGCTTTGCAGCTTTTTATGATGCTGAAATAAAAGCTCATCTACAAAAGTGGGTTGTTAGTGATATAGCTAATTATGTGATCATTTATATGGATGGCGAAACGCTGAAACTGGCTTTTTTAGCACGCACTGAGGCTGTAGATAGTGGTGATTACCCTGTGGTTAGGCTGGTTAGTTTTATCGGCAATACGAACTACAGCTATAAACTTGCTAATAGTGAATTAACTGAAGCAACAGCAACAGCTTATATACCGTTAACTCATTGCGCTAGTGACTTACAAATTGCCGGTTTTGAATTTGATTTTTGTAACTTAGAGCAGCGTGGTTACTTAATTGTGCTGCTACCTAATGAGCAACTAGCAATCATCAAAGAGTAGTGCTTTATGACAATTTCGTGAATATTGTGATAATGTAACTTTTTATAGTTTCATTGCTTTATAATGCCTTTTTTATTTGTATGATAAAGCTGGTTTTGAGCTTGGAGTTAGCATGGTTTCACGTCGAGAATTTTTAGTAGGGGCGGGCACATTAGCCTTTTTAGGATTATCAAAAAGTGCCATAGGTAAAGTGTCGTTAGGTGATTTAAAAACAACGGCTGTGGGCTTTGGTCCGTTAATTCCTGATCCAGATAAATTGCTCGACTTACCCGAGGGCTTTAGTTATCAAGTAGTTTCAAGCCTAGGTGAGAAAATGTCTGATGGGTTTACAGTACCGGACAAAGCTGATGGCATGGGCTGTCTAGCGCTTGGTAATGACCGTGTTGCATTAGTGCGAAACCATGAGCTGAAACCAAAAGACTTAGCGAAAGCTGAAGCAAGTATTGCCAATCATAAAACACCTCTGGCTTTTGATACTAACAGTGACGGTGTGGCGTTACCGGGTGGCACAAGTCATATCGTGTATAACTTAAAAACCCATCAAAAAGAGCAAGAGTACTTGTCATTGGTCGGCACTATTCGTAACTGTTCTGGCGGTATTACGCCATGGGGCACCTGGCTTACGTGCGAAGAAACCACCGATACTAAAGCCGATGGATTTAACCAAGATCATGGTTATATTTTTGAAGTACCCGCAAATAGCAAAGGCTTAATTAAACCTGAGCCATTAAAAGCCATGGGTCGATTTAACCACGAAGCGGCTGCCGTTGATCCGCGTACGAGCATTGTTTATTTAACTGAAGATAAAGGTGATAGCGTCTTTTATCGTTTTATTCCAAATGAATATGGCAAGCTGCATAAAGGCGGGCAATTACAAGCGATGGTGGTAAAAGGTAAGCCACAATTCGATAGCCGTAACTGGAATAATAAAGCCATGGGGCTACATCAAGAGCTTGAGGTTGAGTGGGTCAATCTAGATAACCCTGAAAGCCCTAAAGACGACCTACGCCTACGCGGCTACAAACAAGGTGCAGCATTGTTTGCTCGCGGTGAAGGTATTCACTGGGGTGATAAAGAGCTTTATTTTTGCTGTACCAATGGTGGTAAAAAACAACTTGGTCAGGTTATGAAATATCAGCCATCAGAATTTGAGGGCACAGATAAAGAAGCACAGCAACCTGGTAAGATCTCGTTGTTTGTAGAAAGTACTAGCAAAACTCTCTACAACTTTGGCGATAACCTAACCGTATCACCTAATGGTCACTTAATTGTTTGTGAAGACCAATACACCGATGTGGTTGATAATCATCTTCGTGGTGTGACACCCCAAGGCCAAGTTTATAATTTTGCCCGCTTAGTGGCGCAAACTGAGCTGGCTGGTGCCTGTTTTTCACCCGATGGTAGCACTTTGTTTGTGAACGTTTACTCACCTTCAAAAACACTTGCTATAACAGGCCCATGGCATCAATTTAGTGTTTAATTAAAGTCTATTTTAAATAGCCACTGCGAGGTGGCTTTTTTTGTATCACGAAAATTTATGTTCCTCTTTTTATAATCAGCTGTTCTAGTTAGAATCACTTTGTTTCACAGGAAAATAATAATAAAACGAAAATGGAGTTGATATGTCTGTTACTGAGCAGAGTCGAGAGCAAGTTAAAGCAAAACTAGTTAAGCAAAGTCCACTTGCAGCCGCAATAGGCGTAGCGTGCTGGAGTATCCCAATCATTATTTTATGGATCGCAGTATTTTCAATTAAAAGTGCTATTGGGCCAGTAATGTTAGTGATTAGCGGCGTACTCGTTGGCCTAGCCGTTCGTATTCATGGGCGTGGCTATGATCGTATCTTTTCAGTTATTTCACTTATTGCATACCTATCTGTAATCGCTGTTGCGCTCAGTTCGGAGGTTTTGATCAGCGGTACATTGTCTTTATCAATTTATGCTTTGTTATTTGCACTTGGCTGTTGGTCAGCAGCATTTATTGCACGTAAAAGCATTCCATTTATTGACCATAAGTTATTTGCTGAGGTGTATGAATCGGGGGAGCTGGCAGGGTATAAAAAAATTAAAAATCATTGGTTGGTAGTATTACCGAGTACCCTAATTGCTACATCATGTTTGAGTTTTGCAGGCGCCGTTGGTGCATTTGCTCACCAGCAGTATTTGTTTGTTGAAAAACAGGTGGAGCAAGAGCAACATCAAGCAGCTAAGTTTAGAGCAAAACATATTCCAACAGATGATGAGTTTCTTGCAACCTTGTCTGACAAAAAAGCATTTAGCTATGCTTTTGCCTACTATTCGGGTCGTCACTTTGATGAGCGAGGCGTTTATCAGGGGAATTTTCCACAAGATACATTTAAATCAGAAACTATTTTACGTTATCTCGTTGAACATAAAAATGAACCTAGAGCGCAATTTATTCTGGGAAGAATGCTTGCTTTTGAGCGTGGTGAAGCACTCATGGCAAGCTCAAGGCAGAGCGGTGATCAGTTCGCTCGGCTATATGACATTTATCAATTCGGTTGCCATATAGATGCAAAGCAAGGACGTACGCTATTGCAAAGCTTTAAAAAACTCGTAACAGAGCAGTCGGTGATCATCGATATTCAGCAAATGCAGAGTAATGATTTTCGTGATTATTGCGACATTCTAGATGACACCGAATTTGATTACCGTTATATCCGTGATTACAAAAGCTAATCCCCAAGGTCACTAATTATTAGTAACGGAAAGTTCTTTGCTGAGCTGGGCTGCCAATCTGCAAACTCAATATTACTCACATTCAGTGTATTGAGTGCTTTTTTTGAGTAGCTCCAGCCTCTGGCTTTTTGTGCCACAGCTGCACGTTTTAGCTCTTTAGATAAACCAATCGTTAGCAAGTCATGATTAACTCCGCGTTTTGCATAAAAGGCTTTTTCACGAGCCATGGCTTTTGCGATTATTTCATCGTATTGAGTGCGCAAAGCCTGCCACTTGGTTGTTTTTTCTGGCTCTTTTAAATGGCTTACCATGGCATCAATATCGCTATCTCGCCAGCGAGCTGAAGCGGCATCGCCGTGCCAACCGACAATGGCGTTCTTAGCTATGGTGGTAGGGTTTCCTGCAAGTAATACGTAATTAGCACACGACGAAAAGCAAAATTGTTTTACATGAACTTTTAAATTATGCGCCAAAATCAATTCGGCGAGATCCATACCTAAATCAATGTTTCCGCCACCACTGGTGATTTGTATGCTGTTTATGTTTTGCTGCTCAGCCAAAAGCTGTGCAACATGTTGATTGTTTTTGGCATTAATTTCGCCTTGATAAATAATGCGCTGCTCGCTCAGTGACACACCGGCAAAGCTTAACCAAGGGATGATTAAAAACAGACTAAAAAATACACGTAACATAAAACGCTAACCTTATAAATTATATGATAATTCTATCATGCTTTTAGGGTTTTTTAGCGGCTTTTTTGGCGCTGACTTTAGCTGCATGTTTAGCTATCCACTTAGTCATTTTTTTCATTAAAGCGGGCGGAAAATCATGGCCCATTCCGGGCACGACTCTTAACTTACTGCGCTTTATTAACAGGGCGGTGTTGATACCCGCAGACAGCGGCATAACAAGATCAGCACTGCCGTGAATTACTAACGTGGGCGCTTTAATCTTTTTTAGTAATTGCTCGCGATAAGGCGTTGCGGCAATGGCTGCAAGCTGACGTTTAAAGCCTGTTTGATTTGTGTGGGCCCGCTCAATATAGCGTTCAGCGTTGGCGTATAAAGCGTGTTCATCTTGTGGGTAGGCTGGGCTGCCAATGAGTTGGTTGAGCCTAACATTGTAATCAATCGCGGCTTCTTTATTATTGCTTCGGGGGCGTATTTTAGCGAGCTTTACCAACAGGTTAATGTTTGAACCCGAAAACGATAACGGCGAGCTACTCGACATAATTGAAGTTAAGCTCAGTACACGTTTTTTATACTTTGCCGCGGCAATTTGCGCAATCATGCCACCCATCGACGCCCCCACTAAGTGCGCTTTTTTGATAGCCAGTGCATCCATTAATTCTTTTACATCGCGAGCCATGTCATCGAGCGAATAGGGCAGCTTTGCGCGAATGGGTAATCGGCGGCTAAGCCAATGCTTTACTAGACTCGGCTTGCCTAACTCATCTAACGATGAGGATAGCCCTGCATCACGATTATCAAAACGAATAACCCGAAAGCCTTTTTCGACCAAGCCAAAATATAGCGACTCTGGCCAAACGGTAAATTGAGCACCTAAGCCAATAATTAAGATGATCACCGGCGCATTTTTATCGCCTTCATCTTGATAACTAATACAGATACCGCTGGCTGTAAGGATATGTTCCATAGACTGACAAATAGGCTTACGCAGGTACCATCAGCTTAATGTGTGAAGTTGGCAATTTAGTGACAGTAAAAAGAATACTGATAATAGGAGCAGTAATAGGGACGGTAAGAAAAATAGACAGCATATGACTACATGCTGTCTATTTTCAGGGAGTTTACTTAGAAGTAAGCGGTAACGCCAATCCAGAAGTTACGGCCTTTATCTTTAACGTTGTAGTCGTCTGTGAATGTAACTTCGCTAACTACACCGCGACCTGTTAGGTATTCGTACTCACCATCGCCATTTAGGTCGGTATAGCTTGTGCTATAAGAGGTGAAATCTTCGTCTAATAGGTTGTTTACACGGGCATTGATTTGCACGTACTCATTTACATAAAACTGCGCACCTAAATTAAGTAGGTTGTAGTTTTTGTAATACAGCGCTTTATCGTGCACGTTATCCCAACCGCGGTAACGGTCTGAACGATATACACCTTGTAGGTATAAGTTCATAAAGTCTGTCGCTTCCCAGTTTAGGGTAAGGTTTGCCATGTGCTCAGCTGAGTTAGTTAATGGTTGACCTTGTTCAGGACCGCTCTTTTGTTCGCTATCAGTCCAGGTGTAGTTACCGTTAACAGACACTGTTTTAGTGATTGTGTATTGACCAGCAATTTCAACACCTTGAAGGTCTACTTCGTCGATATTGATCTTTTGGCTGTAGCTATCGTAGCCAAGCTGATCATATTGACCTAGGTTCACACATGGACGTACGTCGTTAGTTTGTTCACAGCTTAAAATTGTATCGCCGCTGGCAATTTTGTCTTCAAACTTGGTGTTGTAGTAAGTCACGTTAATGTTGTGATCGCCATCAAGTGAAGTCCAGTAAAGTGCAACTTCTGAGTTAACACTGGTTTCTGGTTCTAATTCAGGGTTACCTGCAAATGGGCTTGTGCCTTGGCCACCAAATCCGGTGATCCCGTCATAAAGGTCAGTTGTTTTTGGTGTTTTGTAACCTGTACTTACACCACCTTTTAAGGTCCAAGTGTCAGATAAGTTATATACACCGTAAACACGAGGTGATACTTGGCTACCAAATACATCGTGGTCATCGTAACGAGCACCTAGTGTAAAGGTGAAGTTATCAGTTGCCATCCAGTTATCTTCGGCAAAGATTGAGTACATGTTTTGCTCTTGTACTTTGCCAGCTTGATCACTTTCAAGACCAAATACACCGTCTTTTAATTCACCGTCGATAAGCTGGCCACCAATTGCTAGGTTATGGCTGCCAAAGCGCCCCTCGATTGGAATATCAAAACGTAAGTCATAGGTATATTGGCTGCTTTCAAGTGGGCGAGCAGGGCGTGGTAAGAATGTTTCTTCAGCTAAGTCTTTACGTGCTTGCTCGTCCATTCCTTCGTATTCGCCAGTACCATCGTACATAGCTTGCAGCTCTAATCGCTCGCTTACACTCAGTGGTAAAGTACGGCCATTGTTTTGCGTATCAACATAAGACACAGAGGCTTTTACCGTTGCCCAGTTAAGATCGCCATCATAACTGAGTGACCACCATTCACGGTCAAACTCTTGGTCTGCCGCGTAACCTGCGCGCGGGTTTACTTGGCCGCGGCGATCTTGCCAAATTGATTCAATGTTATCTTTAGTACCAAGTGGGTAAGTAATGGTGCCTGATTCAATGTCGTAGCTAGGTGTGTTGTCGTACACTTGGCTTGAATTGTCATAATCAAAACGTAAATGATGAGATTCAAACGGGGTATAAGTTAACGTAAAACCATACTGCTCATTTGTGTTATCAACGGTACGACCGCCACTGCCAAAGCCTAATGAACGAGTATGTACAACACCGTTAGGATCGGTCGCAGGTTCAAATGTTGGCGATGATGCTTGTTGTTCGTAAACACTGCCGCGCACACCTAAACTTAATACGTCTTTAATTAGCGGGCCCATCACACTAAAGTCAGTGGTAATGTCATCACCAAAATCATCGTTTTGCTGTAGTGAACGGCTAAAAGATACTGCACCACTCCAGCTGTCAGTGTGCTTTTTAGTGATGATATTGATTACACCACCCAGCGCATCTGCACCATAAAGTGTTGATGCAGGACCGCGAATTACTTCAACTCGCTCAATCGCATCAACCGGTGGTACGTGGTTAAACGCGTTGCCACCAAAATTGTTTGGGTAAATGTCGCCATGGTTATTTTGGCGTTTACCATCAATTAGTAACAGGGTGTATTCACCTGTTAAACCACGCATACTCACACTGCCTTGGCCCGTTTTATCACGAGTTGTGCCAATGTCGATACCTTCTAAATACTGCACAGCATCAAGTACTGAGGTGAAGGCATGAGACTTAATATCTTCATTGGTGATAATTGAAATACTTGCAGGTGCTTCGGTAACTTTTTGCTCAAAACCTGTTGCAGTGATTACTAAGCGTTCCATATCTTGTTTTGGCTTAGCGTCATCAGCAAAGGCTGAAAAATGTGTTGCTATGGCAAGTGCCAGTAAGCTTGGTTTTATTGATTTCATTGTAGGGTTCCAGTTCTTTTTGTAGGTTATCCCTTTGAGGGACGCTGCGTATAGTACAGAAATGAAAAGCACAATCAATAATTATTCTTATTTAGATTAATCTTTTTCAAGTTGCATTTACAGTTATTACAACTTTTTTCTATTTATGTTTTTGTTGATTAGTAAAATAAGATGATTAAAGCGAAGTCAATTTACAATCTTAAAGCCTGTTAATGTATAGTGCTTCCATCATCACCATAAAAATTAAAATAATGAATTCAGACATCTCTTTAGCGCGCTTTAAGCAGTTTCCTGTGCTTATGTGGATCTTCTTATTTGGCTCGTTTATTACCCGTGGCAGCTATTACATGGTATGGCCATTTCTCGCGGTGATTTTGTACGAAAAGTTTGCTTTATCGGCAACAGAAGTCGGGTTGGTACTTACCAGTGCTGCGGTGATTTCGGTGTTTACCAGTTTTATTGGCAGTAGCCTATCCGATAAAGTGGGCCGGCATACGCTGATGTACATTACCGGCGTGCTGTATATCATTTCTTTCTCGCTGTTGGCTGAGGTAGAAACCGTGGCCGGTTATGTGATTGTGATGACCTTATGCTCGATTGCGACTGCGCTTTGGCGACCATTAACCAGTGCGGCAATTGGCGATATTATTGATGATGCACAAACTCGCGAGCTGGCCATGCAGTCGCTGTACTTTATTGTTAATGTGGGCTGTGCGGTGGGCCCATTAGCTGGGGTATGGCTAGGTTTAACCGGTGAGCAGTCGAGCTTTTATATTACCGCAGGGGCATTTGCTATTTTATTAGTGCTGCTTGTTTGGGGCTTTAATTTTAGTGATAAAGCCGCCAAAAGTACTGCCGCAATCGACGAGCCAGAAGAGAAAAAACCAGCTGTACAAGGCAAGCAAATCTTACGTATTCTATTTGCAGATAAGCTGCTGCAGTGTTTAATTTTAGCCAATATTATGTGCATGTTTATTTATGCGCAAATGGATAGTTCACTCATACAATACCTAACTCGTGCAGAGGCACCCGACCTACTTGCATTGATTTCTGCGCTTATTTTTACCAATGCGTTAGTGATCATTTCAAGTCAATTTCTGCTGTTAAAAATGATGGCGCGATTTAGCCTAACGGTGCGCATTCAAATTGGCTTGGTGCTATTGATGGTGTCGCAGTTTTGGCTAGCACTTAATCCAATCGATTTATTCTGGGGCTGGATTGGTGCGATAGTGGTGATGAGTTTGGCCGAAACCATTTTGTTTCCGACGATGAACGTTCACCTTGATAGGTTGGCGCCTTCACATCTTCGTGGTGCCTACTTTGGCGCAGCTTCGTTTTATGATTTAGGGTTTGCTTTAGCGCCACTAGGAGGTGGTTTAATTTTAGACTATTATGATGGCCCAACGTTATTTTTCGCAGCGGGAGGGCTTTGCATTGTGGTGATTTATTTATACGCCATACTCGAAAAGTTACCCAGACCCGATTTTGCAAACCCAAGCTCGTAACCTTTAAATAGCCCCTTCATGGGGCTTTGTATGGCTTAATACCAACCCGCAATAATACTTAATCATTTTGAGGGATTAAACCTGTCGCTAACTGCGTTAAAAATTTCTCATTTAGAACAACTAAATAACGAAATTTTTGCCTTGTTATCAACGAGGTTTCATTGCCTCAAAATAGACTACTTAATTAAGCGGATTGGTATAAACAATTAAATGACAGCGATATCAATTTACGTATTTTTTCCGAGATATTAGTTTGTAGTATCGGCTTATAATGTTAAAAAATTGTTTACCATACCGATAAGAACTCAATGAACGCACCTTACTCTTTGTGCAAACGCTCGCTATTATGCTCGGCTGTATTGCTAACACTTGCTGCTTGTGGCGGCTCAGGCTCAGATGAAAAACAAACAACAACCCCTCCTGTAACCGAAACACCACAAAATCAAGCGCCGCAAATCAGTGGTCAATCACAGACTTTACGTGTTGGTGAAACCTTAAGCTTTAGTCCTGAAGTCTCTGATCCAGATAATGACCCTCTTACTTTGTCTGTAACAAACTTACCAAGTTGGCTAAGTTTTAATGAAGCCTCAGCAAGTATCAGTGGCACGCCAGAGCAAGCAGGTAAGTATGCAAACATTGAGTTTACGGTCACTGATGGGCAGCTGTCTGCCCAGCTTTTGATTGATATTAATGTAGAAGCCAAGCTTGTCGAAAATACGCCGCCAACGCTCACGTCTACACCATCGGATAGCAATGAAGGCCAAGCTTATACTTACCAGCTAACATTTACTGATGCACAAAATGACACTGTGGTAATAAGTGAAGTTAGTAAACCTGATTGGCTTAGCTTTGATGCGACTAACCTCAGTTTTAGCGGCACGCCCTTGTTTGCGAATACGGGCGAACAGCAAATTCGTTTTCGTTATTCAGATGGCGAAGTGACGCAGCAGGCAGAGCAAACATTTAACATCGCTGCCAGAGCAAACTCAGCGCCGGTGGTTTCTCCACTGAGTAGTGAAGTGCGTGCTGAGCAGGCATTGAGTGTGCAGTTAGTCAGCAACGATGCAGACAACGATGATGTGAGCTTAACCGTAACAGGTTTACCAACGTGGCTAAGTTTTGATGAGCAAACTAGCATCTTATCAGGCACCGCGAGTAATGAAGAACTTGGTGAACATAAATTCACAATCACAGCCTCTGATTCACGTACAGAGACTAGCTTCGAGTTTGTGTTAAACATTACTCAAAGTTATGTGGCCGAGGCACTCGAAACGGGTAATGCGCTGGTTGTGCCAAACAGCGAATTACTTCTTGATGCGACACTTAATGAAATTGATACCCACAAAGCGCGCTTTCAAAGCATTAAAAATAGCTTATTTGGGTTTGGCTCAAGCCCCACCCTTGATGAATTAAGCTGGTATCCAACTTGGGATGCAACGCTATTAAATGCCAAGTATCCATTCAATGAGCCGCTACTACTTACCAACAATAGTTGGCAAGATGGCTACGAGACAAAAATTAGAAATCTTGCTGTAGTCGGGACTAGTGATGGTGAGCAAGGCCGTTACTTGGTATTTGGTAGTAATCCTTATCGAAATACCATTAACGAGCAAATGACTCAGTTTTTGAAAAACAGCACCACATGGTTAGCTGGCAGAGAAATAACCGCAGAGCAGCCACTCAAACTTGTATTAGCACAACTAGATCAAAGCTATTACTTTCAAGATAGGATCAAAACGCGAGAGTGGTTTGATAGTCAATATGAAGGCATGGTGAGCTATAACGACAATGCAAGTTGTGACAACGACGCTTTAGCAGCGTGTTTAACATCTGACACGGATATCCTGATTATCTCTCAGCATGAGCGTGAAGGATTAAATATTGATAATGTTGTGGCTGCAGTAAAGCAAGCGCAAGCAAATGATATTGCAGTGATCTATATTCAGCGTGATGGTAGTCAAACGGCACTAGGTAAAGCGCTATTTGAATTACTCCATGTGAGCGTTGCAGGTGATAACTACTGGCACCGGTTAGAATTGGCAAATTGGAACCCAATTGCTATCAACGACAGCTTGCCAACTGATGCGCAAACTATTAAAGACTTACTTAGCCGCTTTAAAAGCAGCGAATTTAGTGTTGATTTAAGTGCTTGCGATAATCGAAGCTGTCCAGCTGAAAGCCAATATCAGCAACAGTTTAGTGATGCGGCAACGATCATTAATTCGGTGTTCAGAGGTTTTGACCAAGCTAAAACAGATATTTTTACTGAGCAAGGCTATCGCTTTTATCAGTTACTGGCGCTGCTTGCAGATCATTATCGCCAAGTAGTGAGCTTCCCGATGGATAAACTAAGCACCGATAATACAAGCTTCTTTCGTGCCCTGTTTACTGATCATGCGGTATTAAATATACGTAAAGTTAACCCACTTCAAGTTGATATGGGGAATTTCAGCCGTAGTGATTTTAGTCATGTAACACCTAAAACCGTCACCGTGAATATGCAGAGTAAGGCGTATTTTCGCTCAACGGGTGTGTATGCCTTGCCGGGGCAAACATTTGCTATAAAACGCACCGATAATCAAGCAGTGAATACCAAGGTGTTCGTTAATACTCTGCGCGATGGCGCAACACATTACATGAGCAGCAATGGCTATAACCGACCCGCTAAATTGCAGTCGGTTCATGTGCCTATAGAGACAAATGAAACAGTCTATTTTACGTCACCTTATGGTGGGCCAATTCAAATTGAGTTTGATCAAAATGATTTAGATGTCAGCTTTGAATTTAGCAATGTAGGTGAGCACCCGTATTGGCGTAGCAGCAGTGATGATGAGCGCTTTGCTGAGTTGCTTGAAAAAGGCGACTATGATTGGGCTGAGGTCGCAACCGGTGGCTTTGAAGTGCATTCAAAGCTCGAGAAAATGCGTATTTCAATTAACGATGGTTATTGGCCTGTAGCGTCTGACTTCGCCCATGCTGTAGAGCGTTATACCCATAACTATCCGCATGTACTTGCTGGTTTCAAAGGGCCGGGCATCGATGTGGTTAGCGAAATTCATGACTTTGCGAGTGAACGCAATATTGAAGTACAAACAATTGATATTGTAAAACATATGAACGCTGACCAACCGACCTGTGGTTGGGGCTGTTCGGGCAATCCGTATGACGCAGGTTGGAATTTTAATCCAACAGGGCATGGCGATATCCATGAGTTAGGGCATGGACTTGAAAAAGGGCGTTTTCGTATCGAAGGGTTTGGTGGTCATTCAAATACCAACTTTTACTCCTACTACAGTAAGTCGAAGTTTGAAGATGAAACCGGCTTTTCGGCATCGTGCCAAAACTTGCCATTCGAGAACTTGTTTGATCATTTACAAGCCAGTAAACAAAGCGCAGACGCATTTGCTTATATGCAAGATTTAGCGATGTCAGAGTGGTCGCAAAGTCACGCTATTTATTTACAAATTATGATGGCCGCACAGGCACACAATAAGCTTGAAAACGGCTGGCATTTATACCCTCGCTTACACATTTTGGAGCGTGCGTTTAATCTAGCTGATAACAGCGAGACTAATTGGCAGGCACAAAAAGATACACTTGGCTTTTCAAGCTACAGCTTGTCAGAGGCACAAAGCATAGGCAACAATGATTGGCTATTAATAGCGCTTTCAGAAGCAACCGAGCTCGATTTGATCAACTACTTCAGCATGTGGGGCATGGCAACGTCAGACAAAGCAAAACAGCAGGTTAAAGCGAAAAACTACACGGTATTAGGTGATGTTTACTATGCCTCATCTGCCACCGGCTATTGTACGACGTTAAATCAAACAGAAGTTGCAATTGATGGGACGCAAAGCTGGCCTGAATAATACACCGCGTTGTTAAGTTGATTGGTATTCGTATTTAAAACGCCAGCGAAATATTTCGCTGGCGTTTTTATCATTAGATTAGTGAAATTAGCTACAACTGCTACCTTTATAACTCACACATTTAACGTTGAGGTGTAACATGGCTGTTTCTGCAATCCCAAAAGGTTACCATGCGGTAACCCCGTATTTGGTTATTGAAGGTGCCACTAAGGCGATAGAGTTCTACAAACAAGCTTTTGCTGCTGAACTTGTAATGCAAATGCCTCTGCCTGATGGTGGGGTGGCACATGCTGAAATAAAAATAGCCGACTCTCATATTATGCTTTCTGATAATTGCCCTGATGTGCAATTTAAGTCGCCGCAACAACTTGGCGGTACGCCGGTGAGCATTATGCTGTATGTTGAAGATGTCGATGCTGTTTTTGCTAAAGCATTATCGCTTGGGGCGAAAGAGCTGCGTCCAGTACATGACCAATTTTATGGCGATAGGTCAGGGACTCTAGAAGACCCTTTTGGTCATATTTGGACTATAGGTACACACAAAGAAGACCTCAGTGAGCAAGAGCTTATGCAGCGCATGAGCGAGCTTATGAGTAAAGAGCAAGATGCTTAATACCTATCTGCAAATTATAGTTAATCATTTTGTTCTGATATTTAAATCCGGATAAGAAGGGTATTCGTATGTATGTTAAAACATATGAGTTATCCCATGAAAAAACGAGTTTTATATTGGCTACAAAATGATTTACGCCTAGCTGATAATGAAATTTTATCTGAATTAGCAGATTTTGCTGGCGAGCTTGATTTAGTGTTTGTGATTGAACCGCGTTGGTTTAGGCAAACTAATTACCAACAGAAGCCATATGGGGAACATAAGTACAACTTTTTACTTGAGAGCCTATCTGCATTTGCAAACGCAGTTGAGAAACTTGGCCAAACACTTCATGTGATCACAGGTGAGCCTGAGTATGTAATCAGCCAGCGTTTGCAAAAATATAATATTGAAACATTGGTTTGTACCGAGCAAGTTGGCGTTTATGAGCAAAAACAGCTCGAAAAAATTAAAGCTTTATGCCCTCAAGCTGCCGTGAAAACTTATCAGCAAGATACCTTGTTTAAAGCAGCGGACTTACCTTTTCAGCTTGATGAATTACCAAAAAATTTTACCGCCTTTCGAAAAAAGGTAGAAGCTGAGCCAACCTTTATAGCTGCACCGCGACCTGCGGTCAGCCGATTACCTCACCCAGTACAGTTATGCGCTGAACACAATATTGCTGACGTAGTTACCCAGTCAGCTAACTTTAAAGGAGGTTTATTTGCAGCTCAGCAACATTGCAGTGCGTACTTTTCCTCAAAAGCACCAAGCAGCTATAAAGAGACTCGCAATGAGTTAGATGGCTTTAGCAACAGCACTAAGTTTAGTGTTTGGCTCGCTGGAGGCACAATTAGTGCTAAACAACTGTATAACGAAGTTGAAAAATATGAGCATCAAAACGGTGCAAATGAGTCGAGCTATTGGATAAAGTTTGAATTGCTATGGCGCGAATATTTCAAATGGCATGCACTGCAAGCGGGAGCAAAGCTTTTTTTATTCAAAGGTCAAAAGCAAAATGCGCCGCTAACAACGTTTAACAGCCAGCGTTTCACTGCTTGGTGTAATGGCTGCACTCCATTTCCATTGGTAAATGCGATAATGCATGAACTCAACACAACAGGCTTTATATCTAACCGCTCGCGGCAGATTGCAGCAAGCTGTTTGGTTAATGAGTTAGCTCTTGATTGGCGCTATGGTGCAGCTTACTTCGAACAGCAACTTATTGATTATGATGTGGCTGCAAATTGGGGCAATTGGCAATATATTGCGGGTGTCGGTGTCGACCCGAGAGGTGGGCGTCACTTTCATATCAATAAGCAAACAGCGCTTTATGATCCTTTGTCACGTTACATTCGCAAATGGAATGGCGAGCAAACGACCACAACGCTTTTTGACTCGGTTGATGAGGTTGACTGGCCGTCAAAGTGAAAAATACCAATCCGCAATAAATCTGTAAGAGTATATTTATTTGATTATATTTTAGTATTTTTTGCCTTTTTAACTAAAATAATGAATAAGACTTAATTGTTTATCATTAGGCTAGTTATTAAGGCAGATTATGGCATTTAGTGAAGCTTACAATGAACTAAAGTCGCAGCTAGGACTAGATATTGCACAGTTGCTTCTCGAAAGTGGTGATGTGGGAGTTTGGCTCTGGAATGTGCAAACAGGCGAAACAATTTTTAATGATAAATGGGCAGATATCATTGGCTATTCTCTGTGCGAACTAGAACCCGTTTCAATTGATACTTGGCTTACCTTTGCTCACCCTGAAGACTTAGTGAAATCTGAGCAATTATTAAATGAGCACTTCGAAGGTGAATCAGCGCGATATGTCTGTGAAGCGCGTATGAAACATAAACGAGGCCACTGGGTTAAAGTGCTTGATAAAGGCCAAGTACAAACGTGGGATGAAAACGGTAATCCAGAATGGATGGTTGGAATACATATTGATATTACGGAACAATGGCAAAAAGAACGCGAAATTGAATTCCTACATCAAGAACTAAAAAAGTTCACTGATAACCTCCCAGGCTTTGTTTATCAATATGTAATAGACAATAAAGATGAAGCGTTTTTCCCATTTGCTACATCAAAAGTATTTGATATCTATGGCTGCTCTCCCAAAGATATTGAGTCATCAGCAGATAGAGTTATGCAAGCGATACATCAAGATGATCTGGAACGTATTGTACGAAGTATTGAGCATTCACGTGCAGAGCTAACTGATTGGTGTGAAGTGTTTCGCGTTAACCACCCCAAAAAAGGACAGATCTGGATTTCGGCAAAATCATCTCCTATAGCCCGAGCTGATGGCAGTGTAGAATGGAATGGTTATTCTGAGGATGTTACAGAGGAAGTTAAAAGTAATGAGAGAATTAAACTATTAACGGCTGTTTTTTCTACAACTAGCCGGGGGATTCTGATCACCACCGCTGAGTCTGTGATTGTTGATGTAAATCCTGCTTTTGAGCAAATAACAGGGTTTAAGAAGCATGAGGTAATAGGTAAAAAACCTTCAATACTTTCTGCAAAGAAGCAACCAGATGAGTTTTATCAACAAATGTGGACTGAGTTGCTCGATAAAGGCTGTTGGCAAGGAGAGGTATGGAATAAGCGAAAGTCAGGAGAGGTGTTTCCTGAGCAATTATCCATAGATGCATTGTATGATGAAAATGGCTTGGTTTCTCATTATATCGGTGCATTTGATGATATCTCTTCGGCGGTAGAAAAGCGCCAGCTTCTCAATGAGCTAGTTAATCAAGATCCACTTACTAAGCTATTGAATCGCAGAGGACTCGATATTCAATTGCGTGCTTTCTCACAAAGAACGCCAGCAGAGCATAACCAATTTGCATTGATCTATCTTGATCTTGATAATTTCAAACTCGTTAATGATACATATGGTCATGAACAGGGTGATAATTTGTTACTGGACATTAGTCAGCAATTGCGTTTACAAATGAGAGATAAAGATGTGCTATCGCGCATTGGTGGTGATGAGTTTGTTATTGTTTTACCTTCATTAACAAAGGCTAGTTTGTGCCAAGATATAGCGCTACGATGTCAGCAGGCGGTTAAAAAAGTAGCGCAAGATTATGAAACGGTTCAGCCGGTAAGTGCGAGTTTTGGTATCGCCATGTATCCTTTACACGGACACAGTGCAAAGGAACTATTGGCCATCGCTGATAAACAAATGTATGAAATGAAATTGGCTCTAAAAGTCTCACCACTCGGTTGATATTTCAACACTAGGCAGTTTATTCAAAAGCGGAAGTAATGTGCGTTCTTTGCGCAAATCTTTACGCTCGTTTTCTAAATCTTTGCGTTCTCGATAAAGCTCTTTTTGCTGAGTATTATTAAGTTGGTTACTGTTAAGCTCGCCACGAATATCTTTTAATCGACGGTCGATATCGTCAATACGATTATCAATATAACTCAGCCTTTGTTGCACTTGATATCTATCGTTACCTTCTTGCCATGCTTTACGAAACGCTGTGCTATTACAGACACCATTGTATGACGCGCCTTGCATGCCTAACGTAAAGCCATTTTCCGGTTCACAGTATGTAGCGAGGCCCTGATCGTATCCCACTTTATATTTAGCAATGTCAGCATTTACACCATACTCACTGCATTGTGATAGTGCATCTATGCCATCGCGATACTCAGTGCCATCTGCACCATGTTTATAACCAATACCATACCAGTCAGCTTGTAAACATTCATTTTTGCTAACCGAGGTGCAGCCTGCTAATACGATTAGTGGCAGTAGAGGAAGAGTCCATTTTCTCATTAAAATCTCAGCTTATGATATTAATAACTTAATAGATTCTAGCCCGAAAAGTTCGTTGTTAGAAAGCTGTTTTTACTTCAAAGCAATTAATTCAAAATGGATGGCCTGAACTTCATTCACCATTGGCAGAATTTCTGAGCAACACGTAAATTAGGCTGAACATTCTTTAAATGAGTTAACTGTAAGATGCAAAGTAAAGTGAAATGGCAGCGCTTTATCAATAAATGGCGGTCAAAAAACATAATTTTAAACCATAGCTTTAATAGTTCTGTGGGCGACATAAGTTTTGCGCTATTCAATTGCCATTGGGTTTGATGCTTGACGGTTATTGGGCAAGGCAAGTGTCCTGGGTAAGTTTGCCAAGGCGCAAGTAAAGCTCGTGGGTAATCGGTTTTTAACCATCGTTGATAAAAACGGTGTTTGCGAACATACTCCACCGGTAAACCCAACGGATACTGTAGGACCTTCCACGAATAAAATGGATGGAAAAACTCCATTTTAAATTCGCAAACCTGCTCGTTAGGAACACTCAAATGGTGGTGTTGATCGTTAAGCAGCAAGAATAATTGAAATGCTTTTTCAAGTGGTAATTCAGCGAGTGGTTCGAAGCTAATTTTTAAGTTAGCTATCAGTTTTTGTTGTAATTGTTCAGCATTATGAACAACTGACTTAGGTAAAAAAGCGTATTGTTGTTTGAGGTAAGCACTGATTAGTTTATCTAAGTTGTTTTCTTTTGCTGCAGCATAAATTTCATCACCGTAATAAATAAGCCCGACCCCAACACTACCGCCATTTCCTGACCAGCTTATTTGTGGTCTGCATACGTTAGTGAAATCTTGATGTTTCGCTTTACGCCAATATTTGCCAAGGCGCTGTTCGACAGATAGCCGCTGGGTGTCTGAAACTTGTATTACTTCTAATGGTACTGCATTTTGTGATGCATATTGTTTAGCACAAAATAGATCTTGGCTATCAGATTGCGAAAAGTTAAACGACTTCAATTGCACGCCTTGGCGCAATAACTCACTGTTAATAAGCCTAGAGTCTAAACCGCCAGATAAAGTGCAAAGAATTGTTTTATCTTTATGTTTTGCCTTTGCAACTAAAGTTTTAAAAGCCTTTGAGATCCCTTCAATTGCATCTGGTGTAACGAGCTTTTGTTTTGCAAGTGATACCCAATCAAAATATCTTTTTCTAGTTACACCCTGTTTTGCATTAAAGCATAGCATTTCACTTGGGTATGAGCATTTTACGTCTTTAAACGGCGTATGATCTAAAAGAGGATAACCAAGCACGGCAAGCTCAGTTAATGCATCCGGATTGTTCTGTAGTTGGATATCCAACTGCTTAAATAAATTAAGGTTAGTGGAAAATAGTAAACCATACTGTGTTTGTAAGGTATAAAAAGGTTTTAATCCAAGTGGATCAGTCGCTAATGTTAGGCGCTGGCTCTGCAGATCAAATTGACAAAAGCTAAATACTCCTTCGCATTGCTGCAAAGAAAAGTCGAGAGACTCGCAGCCCGCAAGTGTAATTAGGTCCTGTGTTCTAGAGCTTGATATGAGAGGGTGTCCAATGAGTGTTGCAATTTGCGACTCAGTTCGCAACCAGCTCGACTGCTGATATGCATCAAAATCATACTGAAAAATGGCTCCATACTCGCAATTAAAAAAACGAACATGTTTTTCTTCATAGTTACTAAATACATTAGCTAGTTGATTTATATACTTAAAGTCAGTTTTATCTGAATCATTGAATTGGAAATAACCTGCAATAATAGCCATGTTAACCACCTTTTCGTTTGCTAACTTATTAGTAAAGTTGCAAGCCATAGGCCAAAACGAATAAAGGCCTTAAACAAGGCCTTTGGTAACATTACAAAATTACAAACGCAGATCAGCGATTGTTAAGTTGTTGGTTGATTTCATCAAATATACTCGCATCATCAATGGTAGATGGAATTTGTAGTTCTTCACCATCGACCAATTGGCGTAAGTTCTTTCTGAGTATTTTTCCTGAACGGGTTTTTGGTAGGCGCTCAACATGCAAAACATTCTTTAAGCAGGCAATGGCACCAATTTGATGCCTTACAGAATGGACTAGCTGTTGCTCGACTTCTTTGCTATCGCCAAGGTAATCGTCTTTGAGCACTATCATCGCCATAGGTAATTGCCCTTTGAGTGCATCGTTAACGCCAAATACTGCACATTCAGCAACAGCAGGGTGGGCTGCAACAATTTCTTCCATTTCACCGGTTGATAAGCGATGACCCGCAACGTTAATTACATCGTCGGTACGACCCATAATAAATAGATAACCATCGTCATCAATATAGCCACCATCACCAGAGAGGTAATAACCCGGATACTCGCTTAAATAACCCGCTTGAAAGCGTTCATTGTTTTGCCAAATTGTTGGTAAGCAGCCAGGAGGTAAGGGCAGTTTAATTACCACCGCACCATTTTCGTTTGCTGAGCACTGCTGCCCATTCATATCAAGAATTTGTACATCAAAGCCCGGTGTTGGCACTGTTGAGCTACCCGCCTTAGTGGCAAGCTGTTCAATACCAATTGGATTACACGCAATGGCCCAACCTGTTTCTGTTTGCCACCAATGGTCAAGTACGGGCAAGCCGGTGTTGTCTTTTAGCCATTCATAAGTGGGAGGATCTAGGCGTTCACCGGCCAAGAATAAACGTTTTAAACTCGAAGTATCGTATTGTTTAAAGCCCTCTGCGGTAGGGTCTTCTTTTTTAATAGCGCGAAACGCAGTAGGAGCACTGAATAAGGCGGTGACTTTATAATCTTCTACAACACGCCAAAACGCACTGGCATCAGGGGTTCTTATGGGTTTGCCTTCATAAAGTACGGTAGCGCAGCGATAAATAAGCGGTGCATATACAATGTATGAGTGACCTACCACCCAGCCAATATCAGAAGCAGCCCAAAATACTTCGCCGGGTTTCATGCCATACACGGTCTCCATGCTGTAATGCATTGCAACAGCGTGACCACCGTTTTCTCGAACCACCCCTTTAGGTGTGCCTGTGGTGCCTGAGGTGTAAAGAATATAAAGCGGGTCGTCACCTGCAACCGGCACGGCATCGACTGAACTTGCTGCATCAGAGGCTGATTGCCAATCGATGTCTCGGCCATCTTGCATCTCGGCAATGGCTTGCTCACGCTGAAAGACAATACAGTGTTCAACAGTATGCTGGGCGTTTTCGAGTGCTTCATCAAGCAGTGGTTTATATTCAATCACATGATTGATTTCGACCCCGCAAGACGCAGTAAGCACAAGCTTAGGCTTTGCATCATCAATACGCACCGCGAGTTCGTGCGGTGCAAAACCACCAAATACAACGGAGTGAATGGCACCAAGGCGAGCACACGCTAGCATACCAATAACCGCTTGTGGGATCATTGGCATATAAATGACTACACGGTCACCTTTGCTTACGCCAAGGGATTGCATGAGTCCTGCAAATTTAGCAACTTGAGTTTGTAACTCGCCATAAGTGTATTGTTGTTTAGTATTGGTAACAGGGGAGTCGTAAATTAGTGCAGTTTGGTCGCCATAGCCTGCTTCGACATGTTGGTCGAGGGCTAGATAACAAGTGTTTAGTTGACCATCGGCAAACCAATGGTAAAAATCATTATCGTCATATTGATAAGGGGCACTTGGCTCTTTAAACCAAGGAATTCGTTTACTTTGCTCAAGCCAAAACTGACCCGGATCGCGCTGGAACTGTTGGTATTGTTGTTGATATTCGCCCGCCATTGTGAGGCTCCTATACTTTTTAGTGAGAGATTTGTACAACGTACTAAAAAATATAGGGCGATATTTGATTAAATAATATGCGACCTTGGTCGGCATTAATTGGGCTAAATGTCGTGAAATCGCCCTGTTTAGGGGCGGTTTCAGGGAATCGAGATGCTAATTAAACCTGTTGTTCACTAATAAGCGGTAAGCAAATGAGTATCTTAACGCCACCTAACTCACTGTGCTCAGCCTTGATAGTACCTTTGTGCGTTTCTATTAGGCTTTTACAAATCGCCAGTCCTAGGCCTGAGCCACCCGTTTGGCGGCTACGTGATTTATCAACGCGGTATAAACGTTCGAATATTTCAACTAACTGATTGTTAGTCACGCCGGGTGGGGTATCTTCAATGCTAAAAGTAATACTCTGCGCTGAGGCTGTCGCTATAAATTTAATTTTGCCGGGTTTATCAGTATAAAAGGTGCTGTTTGATAAAAGATTAGCCAGTACTTGCTTAATTTTATCGATATCCCATGTCACCTTTATATCAGCAGTAACATGAATGTCACTGGTAAATTCAAAGCCTTTGCTTTGTACAAAAGCAGCAAAGTCTTGCTGCCAAACGGATAATACATCAGCAAGTAAATAGGGTTTGAGGTTCAGGTATAGGCTATCTGAGTCTGCTTGTGCTAGTTGGTGGATATCACGGATCAGTATATTGATATCGGTTAGCTTTCGATTAATGGCATCGTAAGAGGCATCAACGTCTTTTGCGATATTGTATTGCAATGCTTCAACTTGCAATTGTAGCGCTGTGAGTGGTGTGCGAATTTCATGGGATACATCGGCTAGTAAGCGGTTCTTCTTATCAACGACTTCTTGTAATAGTTGTGCTCGCTCGCTGGCAAGTTTACGCTTTTTAAATGAGCGGTAACCAAAGCCTGATATCAATAAAATCACACAGCTTAGGCCGAGTAACCAGGCTTTAAATTGCCATTCACTTTCGCTTAGTTGTGCTGCTTGAATTTGTTTATCTGCACTTAATTGGTTTATTTCTTGCTGATTTCGCATAAAGGCGACTTGGCTTTGCATCGCGGCCACAGTTAAGTCGTGCTGATTTTTACCCGTTTTATTTTCAAGGGTTTGATAGCGGCTTTGCGATTCAAATGCCTGTTTATAAAGTTGTAATGCAAGGTAAGAGTCAGTGAGTAATTTATTTAAGCTAATTTGATCTTCGACATCTTGTAACTCATTAGCCTGGTTTAAGGCCTGTTCTGCGGTTTTAATTGCTTTTGCATGGTCATTAAGAGCTTGATAGATACGTGTTTGGGTGATCGCTAAAGACACTAAATGGGAGCGAAAATTAAAGTCAGTGGCGATTGCCATGGCGCGATCAATATAGGCTTGCGCTTCACTAATGTTATTTTGTTTTAGAGCAATTAACGCCATTAAATTATATGAACGGCACAATCCTGTGTTTGAAGATGAGGGTAGATAATAGCTAATCGACTTTTCAGCATAGTCTGTGGCTGTTGTAAGCTCACCTTGTTTTAGCGCTGCATAGCCGACCTTCATGGCACTATTACCGATATCGACTTTAGAGCCAATTTCTAAATCCAGAACGTGCGACATTTTAAAGTGCTTTAACGATTGGGCACTGTCACCCATACGTCGATAAACTTCGCCAATTTCATAAAGTGCATCAGCAATGCCTTTTTTATCGTCAAGTTTTTGATGTAAAGAAAACGACAAAGTAAGATTGGCTAGTGCGTCGTGGTGGTCACCAATAATTGCTTCAATAATACCTAAGTTCTGCAATGCAGAGGCATAAGATTTAACGTCATCAAACTCTTGTAAAATATTGACTGCTTTTTGTGCTTCATTGAGGGCAGCTATGTACTTATCTTGCCAGCGTAAAATGGCTGCTAATCGCTCATAGGACTGGGCAATCAGCACTGAGTTATTTATCTGTTTGGCAATGGATAATGCATCGCGGTAGTGTTGCTCTGCCTTAAGAAAGTTACTTTTTCTGCCTTGTGCGTAACCTTGAATAAGCATTGCTCGTACTGTTACTGACTGGTTATTGTGCTTTTCCCCGTAATCAAGCAGCTGCTCTGCATAGCTAAGAGCTTGGTCATAATCGCCACTGCCCATATTCATAAATGCCAGTGATTCGAATGCCTCTTGTATGATGTTAGGTTCATTGGAAAGGGTCGAGTCGTTAGTTAATTGCTCAAATATTTTAGTGGCTTGGTTTGGATTACTATTACGTAACAATTGTGCTTCGTTAAGCTTCTCTAAGGCTTGTTCAGGGGTAATAGCAAGGGTATTTAGCGATAAGCAGCTAAGCAAAATAGCTAAAGCTAAGCCTTTGTAAGGTGATTGCGTGTTTTTCATTATAATCTAGGTAAAGGCAGATGCCATTTTTGTAAAATTGCTTGGTATTGACCGTTTTGTTTCAATGCTTTTATGGCATCACTCAATTGCATAGCAAGTTGCTTGTCCAATTTTAGATTCGCGGCTAAATAAAGGCCTGATGGGTAGTCGTCTAAGTGGAGGCTCTTATTAATGTCACTAGGGAGAACTCCTGATAACGCGAGTTCGTTTTGTAAGGTAAGCGTGTTGGTTAGTACAAAATCAATTCGTCCTTTCTCTAGCATTTGCCAAAGTTGATGGTAATGACTGACCAGCACCAAATTTTTATTTTCATTAAAGCCAGCTTGTTTCAAATAATGTTCACTTGAATAGCCACGAATTGTTGCCACACGATATTTCTTTGCTTGTTTTAAGCTTTTTATTTCGTGGTTTTGTTTGGCAAGCCCAACTAAATAAGCATCGGCAAAATAGGTTTGTGCTAGCCATTGGAATTTATATTCACGAGACTCATTTTTTAGCAATGAAATCATCAATATGCTTGGGTCATTTTGAAACTCATGAAAAGCTCGGGCCATTGGCATAATTGCGAATTCGCCAGCGATGTTTGTTTTCGCTAGGGCAGACTTTATCACTTCAACAAGCGCACCATCGGCTTTACCTTGCTGATTTTTAAAATGGTATGGGGGTAAATCTTCGGCAATAAAGGTCAGTGTTTTCGCCGTCGTAGCACTACTGATAAAGCAGAAGATAATAACAATCAGCAATGAACGAAGAAGCATAAAGAACCTACACCTTTAAACATATTGTTAACATAGTAATGAATATTAATAAAAAGGTATAGGTTTTTAATCGGTGAATCGGAATTAGTTGTTCTTTTTGCTTCGTGGCGCACCGAGTAAAATACCGATGTGGCAAACACAGACAGATAAAAACGCACTCAACCCTAATGCACCGCCATAGCCATGTAAGCGCGGCACGAGGTACTCAAACAACAAAGCAAATAGTAATGACGCAATGGCTAATGTAAAAATGCCAAAGCGTTTTGGTGCGCTCATACCGATGAAAGTACCGCCGAAAAATGCCACGCTGTATAGCTCAACATCAACGGGGAATAGACTCAAAATCGCAAATGCAATAATGCTGGTGGCCGCTGATGCGCGAATGCCGTCGAAGCGATTATGATGTGCTAAAAAGTAGGTTGAGTAAGCACCTAATAACGCTGTTATCGCAATAAATATATTCATCAAAAAATCCCTTTTGCAAGCATATAAAGCGCCACACTGGCAAAAGCCACACTACCAAGTCGGCCGCCAAAACCTGCAAATAGATTCATAGTCAAAATATAAAGGCTGGCACCGATCAATGAAATAAGACTTAGCTCCCAATAACTGTTTATTAAACTTGAAGAGCACATGCCAGCAAAGCTACCAGCGTAAATGGCCGCATAAGGGTGTGATTTTAACGTTTTTGAAAAAGGTAAAAACGTACCGATTAAGCCTGTCGCAGCAGCGGCTACAACAATAGGAACACGAAAATATTCGTGTAAGACGAAACAGATAAAGCAGCCAAAAAAGAAACAAATATACTTTATTAAAAAAAACCGAAAGTGCTCAAAGCTACTCATGTTTTTAAGCTTTGCTGTGTAATTTAAGATAAAAAGCTTAAGTGATTTCATACTCACTTATAGGTAGTTAGAAAGATAGTGATTTTCACATTATCTAACCACAAAGTACAATTATAAAAGGCATCTGACTTTGCAAGATGCCTTCAAAAATTATGATTGCTGGTGTCGTGGTGACCTAATGCTGTGGTGCCCATAAAGAGATACGATAAGAAAACATCCAAGTGGTACAACAAACGAAACCGCAGTGTTAAAAGCATCTATGGTTGCGGCTTGGATCAGAGGTAAAAATGCGCCCCCTAAAATTGCCATGACTAAACCAGCCGCACCAACTTTTGCATCTTCGCCAAGGCCTTCAAGTGCTGTGCCGTAGATGGTTGGAAACATCAAAGATAGACAGCTTGAAATAGCTACAAGTGCGACTACGCCCACTAAATTCACTTGTGTGGTAACAATAAAACACAGCACGGCTGCAATTAAAGCCATAAAACGCAGTAATTTAGCGCCGCTAATAAAGCGCATTAGCCATGTCATAATGAAACGAGATACTAAAAACACCAACATCGAATATTGTAAGACTTGGCCGCCGGTAACTTCTGTAGTGTTAAGTGCTTCCATGGTGTAGCCAATGGTGTAGGTCCATACACAGGTTTGCGCGCCAACATTAAAAAATTGTGCCAGCACACCAAATCGATAATGCTTGTTTTGATACAAATGTTGAAAGGTCTTTTTAAGTTTACGCGGCTGCGCTGTTACTTTTGTTTCTGTTGCAGGAGAGCGGCTAAAGAAGATACATAGCCATAGTAAGATTAAGCAACAGGCCATACCCACATACGGCACCATCACTGCATCGAGCTCTGCACTCACAACGGTTTTTAATTGCGCTTCACTCATCAGGGCACGGCTTGCGCTATCAGCTTGATTTAAGTTCGGTAAGATTAACGTCGCCGCTAAAAACACACCAATATTAGTACCAACAGGGTTAAAAGCTTGCGCGAGGTTAAGTCTGCGGGTGGCTGTTTGCTCGCATCCTAACTGCATGACGTAGGGATTGGCAGAGGTTTCTAAAATAGACAAACCACCAGCAAGAATAAACAAGGCCAATAAAAAGTGGCTATAGAGCATGGTTTGACTAGCAGGGTAAAACAATAAGGCACCACAAGCGGCCATGGCTAAACCCACTAACAGCCCTGTTTTATAATTAAATCGTCTATTGATCATGGCCGCCGGTAAAGCTAAGCAAAAATACGCGCCGTAATAACTAAACTGCACCAGTGCTGATTGCAACGCACTCATAGAGAATGTTTTGCTAAAAACTTTCACTAATGGGTCTGTCATATTGGCCGCAGTACCCCAAGCAGCAAAGCAAATCGTAAGCAGAATAAAAGGCCAAAGCATTTGGCGCGATACAATAGCAGGCTGTGTTTGCATAGTTCACCAGGTTAATGTGTTCATATTGTTGTGGCCGACAGTATTCACGACTATAAATAATAAATCAACCTAGTTGATTTATTATTTTGACTGGTAGATAGTACTGCAAACAGGTCTAATAGGCCGCTTATCAAGCTTGTATCAAGAAGGATGTTATGAAGAGCAGTTTATCGCGAGCACCAAGAAGCAATAACGAGCGCGCAATCTTAAGTTTAATTAGGCAACAGCAAAGCATGCCTAAAGCACAAATAGCAAAAGCGTTAGCCTTGTCTGCTCAGGCGGCAACAGTGAATATCAATAAGCTTGAAGAAGATAAGCTGTTGCTTCGTGATGCACCTGTTAAAGGCCGAGTAGGGCAGCCAAGTGTGCCATTTAGGCTCAATCCAGATGGCGCATTTAGTTTTGGTTTGAAAATTGGGCGACGACGCTTCGACCTGATACTCGTTGACTTAAAAAGCACGCAAAGAGCATCGGTATCTGTTGAGGTGAATGAAGCGTCGGTTGATGAGCTTAAATCATTCTTAGAAACATATATCCCAAAGCTAATCAGTCAATTAGAGCCTGAACTGCGCTCACATGTGTGTGGGCTTGGGGTCGCTATGCCGTTTGATATTTGGCAATGGCAAGCCGCTTCAGACTCAGCAACAAATACCCTTAGCCAATGGCAAAACTTCGACTTAAAAGGTTATTTAGAAAGCCAGTTCCAGTTACCTGTTTATATTAGTAACGATAATAATGCTGCTTGCTGTGCAGAACTAAGCCTTGGTAACCCTAATAACTACAGCGATTTTTTATATGTTTATTTGGGGGCTTTTTTAGGCGGCGCTGTAGTGATTAACCACCAACTTCTCGAAGGTAAAAGTGGTAATGCCGGTGCTATAGGCTCAATGCTAAACGCTGATCGCGAACAGTTACTTAGCCAATGTTCATTACTATCACTGCAAAGCGAGTTTGATAAGCAGCAACTTGGCATTTCAGTGTATGAGCTGACAGACAGTCAGTTTTCAGATCATAAACGACTTGTTCTGCCTTGGCTTGAAAATGCCGCTGAGGCTATCAGTATTGCCATGCATAACAGTTTAAGTTTATTAGATATGCAAGCTGTGATTATTGATTCGCCGTTACCGAGTAAAGCACTTGAACAGCTCAAGCAGTTATCAATTGCCGCATTTGCACGTTTAGATAGTCGTGGACTACGTAGCTGTGAAGTGGGTTTAGGCGTGTGCGGGGAAAAAGCGCAGTCGATAGGTTCTGCTCAACTTGCGCTTAGTCATCATTATTTTTAAGAGGAGTGAGCATCTCACTCCTGCTTAATTCATTACTTCTGATATTGTTTGAACCACGCAAGCGTGTATTCAATTTTCGAAATCATACGTGATGGACGACCCGCAATACCATGGGGTGAGCCCGGTACACGAATAAGCACGGTATCTACCTTTTGCAGTTTTAATGCTTGATAGAATTGCTCTGATTCTGAAATTGGCGTACGGCGGTCTTCTTCACCTGTCATGATCAATGATGGCGTGGTGACGTTACCCACTAATGAAAGCGGCGAACGTTTCCAGTAGTGCTCAACATTATCCCAAGGCATGCCAGGGAACTGGTTACGAATTTGACCAATATAGCTGTCAGCTGAAAGCGTTTTACTTAACCAGTTGATCACAGGCTTGGTAATTGCCGCAGCGTTGAAGCGGTTTGTTAAACCAACCGCATAAGCCGTTGCAATACCACCTGCTGAACCACCCGCAATAAATAGGTTATCTTTGTCGATAAAGCCTTTAGCAATCATGGCATCAACTGCTGAGTTGTGGTCAGTAAAGTCTTCTTCTGAACTGTATTTACCATCTAGCAGTAGTGCAAAGTCTTTACCGTAACTTGTTGAACCACGGTAATTCACATACACAACCACATAACCTTCAGCGGCATAACGTTGTAATTCAGCAGTAAAGCTTGGGCCATAGGCTAGGTGTGGGCCACCGTGAATTTCAACCATTAATGGGTATTGTTTGTTTTCATCAAAATCAGGTGGCGTAATGTACCAACCTTGAATAGCTTGGCCATCGAACTGTGACTTAACATTTAGTTCGTGCACTTTACCAAGCTTTTTATGGCCTAACACATCTTCATTTAATGAAGTTAGCGTTTTACTTTTACCCTTGTATAGGTAGCCTAAATCAGCTGGACGGTACTCGCTGCCTGTGGTGTACGCAATAGCGCCATTATTGGCCATGCTGAAACTACCACTGATATACGGACGACCAATTGAAGTGCCCGATACGGTATCAGTTAAGTCAGTGACCTTACCGCGGCTGTTTACTTTAGCAAGCTTACGCTTACCAAAATCATCGTACTGAATAACAAAGTCGCCGTCGCCTGACCACTTATAATCAGCCACTGAACGGTCTAATTTTTCAGTAATATGCTTGATTGATTTATCGTCTAAATCGAGCATAGATAGTGTTGAGTTAATGTAAGGCACAGGGGCGTTGTCACGCGCAACAAAGGCTAGTTCATCACCGTCTTCAGCGTAACGCGGGTTACTCTCACGGCCCGGTAAATCAGTTAGTTGCGTAAGCTCGCCTGATTTTACATTGATTTCATAGAGGTCTGACTCAGTTGTGCGATATTCCCACTCATCATTGCGATCAGCAGAAAAAGCTAGTTTTGTGTTACTTGGATCCCAAGCAAGTGGGCCATAGTGCTGATAATCACCCGATGTTAATTGGCGTGGTGTGCCACCCGAAACCGGAATAACAAAAACGTGACGATATGAAGGCTCTAAAAAGCCAGCGCCATCAGCTTGATAGCGTGCTTTTTCAAACACTCTCACTGGTTTTGACCACTCAGCGCCTTTTGGTTTTTTCGGCAGTTTTACCGATTTAGCGAACGCAGATTTACCTTCAGGAATGCTCATGGTGAAGGCAATTTGTGCAGAATCATTTGACCACGTTAAGTTACGTACTGATTTTGGTAGTTGCGTTAATAATGCTTGTTTATCTTGCGCTAACCAATAAACGTGAAGTTGATTCGAACCGCTTGAGTTGCTGGTAAAAGCAATTTTCTTGCTATCTGGAGACCAAGTGGGTTGGCTGTAGTTATGCTCATCAGAAAACAGCGGCGTGTGTTGACCTGACTTTATATCGTACAGCCAAAAGCTACGCTTGTTACCATCTTTCATGATGTCGTAGCCGCTGCGCACATAAACGATTTTTTTACCGTCAGGGCTTATTTGTGGGTCGCCTGCGTATTCAAGTTGAAAAATATCTTCAGAGACAAACTTGTCGTTAGCATATACTTGAGCCGTCGTTGCTGCGCACAGCAAACTTGCTCCAATAAGAATTGTTTTTTTTAATTGCATGGAATGGTCTTTTTTTAGCCGTAAAATTTTATCCTAAAAGCAGAGCATTCGCTGCGCAAGCACATTGAGATAAAGTTGCATTTACCCCAGTTGAATTGACTCGAAGTTAATGTGTACTTGCTAGTACCTGATTTTAAAGGCTTAGGCAAACTTAAAATAGTCATCCCAACGACTATCTAAGCGCTGTTTGGCTTTGGTTAAATCAACGGCTGTATAAACGTTATTTTGTTGATGAACCAGCTCAAGCCTTACTAGCTTGTCTAAAGCGTCATCAATTTCAAAGTCGAGCTGGCAATGATGCTGCGCGTTAAACCATTGCTCAATTTGACTATCTAATTGCTGTGCAGTCATCGCTGATTCGCTTTTTAGTAAAAAGGTGTAGGCAAGTAGCGCTTCTTTAACATCTTCTTCTTCAGCTGCATCGACTAGGGTATGAAAAACCCCGGCGTTGTTATCGAGGTTTTTAAAATACAAATTGTCGGCCAGTGCTTTCATAAAACGAATTTTGCGGTTTTTAAACTTGCTCCATTCTTTAAAAATAAAGCTGCCAAACACCCCCATGCCGATTGCAAAGGTAATAAAGTGTTGCTGACTCATATGCACTTCTTCACTGCGCCAACCACCCCAAAAGGCAATCATAGCAATCAGGAGTAAAATTGACGCACCTAATTTTGTTACCAGTACCACAGCTCCACCAATCAGTGCTGATGAACCAATAATCAGTTTATCTATTGGACGCATTTTTACTTCGCTATTCGGAAACAGCATTTCTAAATCGGCTTTTGGCACATTCTGGAATAATTTGACGATGGTTGAGTTTGGCTCAAAGCCTACCGGCATTTTGCCTTTTTCTAAAAAGTACTGCTCGTCTTTAAAGCGGATGAATATGGCAACGCGGTCATAGTTAGTAAACTGAATCTGCTTTTTCTTAAGCCCCCAAAAACTGCGTAGCGTCTCGGTTTTTTGCGATTCGCCGCGACGGTAAAAGACCACTTCTGCAAAGTCATCAAACTCAACGGCTAAACGTACTTTAAATAAAGACTCTTCATTCAGTGCATCTTGCAAGTCTTGATTGGTAATGGTTTCAAAATTGGCAGCATTGAGTACGGTGGCAAAGTTTTTTGCAAAGGCAGATTGGTAGCTGGCACGTTGCTCGTTGGTAATCGGTGTTAGCGTGCGGGTGTCGCTATTTGGGTCAAATGGCGCATAGTTGTTTTTTAAAGACTCCAGCAGCTCGTGATATTGATAATGAGTCACGCTTTGCAAAAGAGTAGCAAACTCCATAAACGAAGCTGATTGCGGCTCACCCAAGTAAGCTTGGCAAAGATTTATGATGTCGTGTTTTCGAAAAGGGATGAATCGCGCGTTGCTCATAGATTTGTGTAATGACATTAAAACTGGCTGGGATAATAAAAAAATAACGACAAAATTGCGACCGTTAGTGGCAAATGGCATGAACTTAGACTTTTTTACTGACTAAAACGGCTTATATTTAGAATATTTACTCCAGTAAAAACGCTGGTTTTTCCCCTTTATAGTGGCTTTATCATGCACTTTTAAATTTGCTTTGCTAATGTTTAATTCATTGCAGCAAGTTGTCGTGATTAATTATGAATAAGCAAGCACCCCCTCCAGAAGTAAAGGCTGAGTTAAATTCAGTACCTCTTGTAGTAAAGCAATTCTTTATTAGCTTTTTTGTTGTCGTTTTATTGATGATAGTCGTGACTTATTTGTATAACTTTAATCGGCTTGAAAGTGATGTTTACTTAAATGGTGTGCTCAGTGATGCTATTAATTTGCTGATTTTGATTTGTATTTTTGCGTTTGTGCAAACTTCGGTGGTTGCTAAGCGCAGTTACTTATTTTTAAGTGTGGGTATCTTCCTTTGGAGCGTCGGACTTACATTTGATTTTTTAGATGAGCTGGTGTTCCAACCAATCTGGGTCGGCATTTATATCGAAGATATTACCCGCACCTTAGGGATGCTTATCACTGGGTTTGGTCTTTATTTAGCGCTTACTGATTTAGCTAAAACCCGAGAGCAGCTCGAAGAAGAGCTAAAAACCGATGTATTAACAAAGGCGTACAATCGTCGTTATTTTTACCATTATGTGCAGCAAAACCAAAGTAAACCACATAGTTTAGTGATCGCCGATATTGATCATTTTAAGGCGATTAATGATGAATATGGCCATGATGTAGGCGATCAGGTATTGATAGACTTTGTTTATCAGTGTCACCAAGCATTAGGAGAAGACGTTCTATTTGCGCGAATTGGTGGTGAGGAGTTTGCAATGTATGTTGCCACAGATGATGCAGATGAATTACATGCTACCTGCGAGCAACTGCTGAGCCTTGCCAGTAATGTGATGGTGACACCGAGTAAAACGCTCAGCGTGAGTGTTGGTTCAGCGATCAAACGTGCTACTGAGACCTTTAGTAGTACCTTGAAACGTGCTGATCAAGCGCTTTATTTGGCTAAAAATCAGGGTCGTAGTCGCTATGTTCATAAACCGTAAGGGACGGTTAAGACTTTTTGTTGTAACCTAAAATGCAACAAAACGATTAAGGATGAATAATGGCGATTGCAAAAAAGCTTAAGCAAAAAACACGGCAGTTTATTGACTCAAAACATATGCTTAAATCGATTACGGTGGCATCATTTTTAGAGTCAACCATAGTGCCTATTCCTCTTGAAGCTGTGCTTATTCCGTTAATGCAAGCCCGCCGTGAAAAGCTTTGGTTAATTGCCTTAATGGCGACCATAGGTTGTATAATCGGTGCTATTTTTGGCTATGCCCTTGGCTATTATCTATTTGATGTAGTGGGCGATTGGGTGATTAATACCTTCTCAAACCCTGAGCAATTCGAGCAAGTTAAGCAAAAAATGCAGGCACAAGGTTTTTGGTTTGTATTGACGCTCGGTATTGTGCCCATCCCATTTCAAATTGCCATGCTTGCCGCTGGGGCTACTAAGTATTCGATTTTTCTATTTTTACTGGCAACGGTCATTGCGCGTTCAATTCGCTACTTTGCTCTAGCTGCCGTTGTTTATTACGCGGGTAATCAGGCTGAGCGAATTATTCAAAAGCACAAAACCAAAGCCTTAGTGGCTATTTCTGTGTTAGTACTGTTACTTTGGTGGCTAAGTACGCTCATTTAATACACTCATTTAACAAATAAAAAATACTGATTAGGGTTATCCTGTCTATACTTTTAATTAAGGAAAGCGCTTAATAAAAACAACAGGATGACCCATGAATACCCTAGTGGCTGCACTGCCTATTTTGGTGCTGATCTGGATGATGGTAAAAAGCAGCCCCATCGCCTCTTATATTGCCTTACCCATAACAGCGCTACTCGCTGCTTTACTGCAACTGTTTTACTTTCAAGCTGATTTAAGGCTGTTGCTTGCTAATTCGTTTGCTGGTGTATTGTCTGTTATGACGCCTATTTCGATTATTGCTGGGGCTATTTTACTTAACCGCATGTTGGCAATATCAGGGGCCGAAACCACGATTAAACACTGGCTCGAATCAATTAGCAGTAATCAAGTTGCACAGTTGATGATCATCGGCTGGGCATTTGCATTTATGCTCGAAGGTGCATCGGGATTTGGCACGCCTGCGGCCATCGCTGCGCCTATTTTGGTCGGGCTTGGTTTCTCGCCTTTTAAAGTGATTATTTTCACTCTTATTTTAAACTCGATCCCCGTATCTTTTGGTGCAGTTGGCACACCAACATGGTTTGGCTTTTCAGCGCTACAATTAGATGATGGGTAAGTGCTGGCTATTTCAAGATGGACGGCGCTTTGTCATGTGATTGCTGCTTTGGTTATTCCTATGATTGCGCTGTGTCTTGTTTTACCACTAAAAAAAGTGCGTCAAAATAGCGTATTCATTTATTTAAGTGTGTTTTCATGTGTCTTACCTTATTGGTTGTTTGCCCAGTGGAACTATGAATTTCCATCACTGATTGGTGGCGCAGTGGGTCTATTAGTCACTATCTATTTAGCCAATAAAGGAGTGGGGTTAGATAACTCAGCTGTAAATGCACAAAACACGAAAGGCAAAGCTGAGTTCACACCCAAAGCGCTATTTTTAGCATTATTCCCGTTATTACTTTTGATTGTTGTGCTGGTGATAACCCGTATTCATCAGTTGGGCATTAAAGCATTGCTCAACGACGAAACGCTCTGGCTGAGTATTCATTTGGGCTTCGCACAATTTGAATTAAGCAAAGCACTGATCTTATCTTTACATGAGATATTTGGCACCTCAGTGGGGTGGTCGTATAAAACCTTGTTTGTACCAGCCTTGATCCCGTTTGTATTGGTGGTACTGATCTGCGTGCCGTTACTTAAAATGAGCAAGCCACAAGTAAAGCAAATGTGCTCCGACACCTTAGGCTGTATTGCTATGCCATGTATCGCTTTAATCGGGGCGCTGGTGATGGTGAATGTTTTAATGCAAGGCGGCCATAATGCGCCCATATTTTATATGGCGAGTACCTTTGCTGATTTAAGCGGGGAGCACTGGGTGTTATTTGCCTCGTACTTGGGGGCACTCGGCACTTTCTTTTCAGGCTCTGCAACCGTGTCTAATCTTACCTTTGGCGGTATTCAATATGGTATTGCACAGCAAGTGGGCTTGTCAGAAACCTTAGTGCTTGCGCTACAATCAATAGGGGCGGCGATGGGGAATATGATCTGCATTAGTAATATTATTGCTGTAGCCAGTATTGTTGGTGTGAATAATCAAGAAGGGCCTGTGCTTAAGAAAACCTTTTTGCCGATGCTGATTTACGGTGCAATAGTTGGGTGTTTTAGTTATCTATTTTACTGATTAAACATGTTCAGATAAAAAAGGTGCCCAGATAAACCGAGCACCCTTACAGAGTAATTTATTGAATGGCTTTTTTTACTTCGCGCCAGTCAATAATCTTAAAGTTTTGCGGTGCCTGTGGCATGCGGTTGTAACCATCTTGCACAATGAGCACCCCTTCAGGGTAGCCCGGTAGTGCAGCCGGTGTGACCGTTAGGCCATCGGTTTCTGATACGCCATCTATTGCTAACTCTAGGTTATTGCTGATTGCAAATTTACCCGCAAACGCTAGGCTAGGGGTAGTGCCATCGATAATTTTATAAAGCACATAGCTGTAATCACCTTGGCTAGAAACCACTAAATAGCGGGCATCTTTTGCGTGGTAGATTTCCATGCCTTCTACATCATCAACCAACAGATCGTTCACGGTTTGCAGCATTACAGGTTTATTTCCAGCTGTTGGCTCAGCGCCAATAAACCAAATACCTTCGTCTTCTTCACCTAAAAATAGCTGTGCGGTTTTATCATCAGCACTACAACCTTCTGGCTGGCTTGGAACACTAAACTCGCGCACTAGTTGTGCAGATACGTTCTTATTATCACCTGTTAGTTTGTATTGCTGAAATAGGCCTGATTTGTCATTCATAAACACATAGTTGCCTGTGTTTGATGAGTACATACACATACCGTAAATTTCGTTTAGAGTCGTTGGCAGCTCAGCAAAATGTTGCACCTGATTGTGAGTATCGACGCTGTAAACACTGATGCTGTTATGAGTACGGTTACTACCTGCAATCCAGGTATTCGTTGCGTTGTTGATACTGGCATGTTGGCGCACATCAACATTATTTAAACGGCCTGTTTCTAGTGCTTGTAGCTCTTTGCCTGCAAGGTCATACACCATTAAGCCACGGCGTTTATCGGTACCTAAGATCAAGCTTTTAGCTGCATTATTAGGGTTTACCCAAATTGCAGGGTCATCGGCGGCATCACCAAAAGCACGTACTGCATCGGTTTGCGCTTGTGCATTGATGTAAGTAACAGCCGCTGTTTTAGTGCTATTTTGTCGCTTGGCTTGTGCTTTAATTTGCCCATCGATTTGACCTTTTACATAATGACCTGATTCATCATCGTATAACACGATATCAGCTTGATTATTGTTAAAGCGCACTGCGGCAGACTCAATCGCCAGTTCTCCTGCAAATTGCCAGCTACTAAAACGCTTTGTGTTATTTTCGTAGCGATGTAATTGGTTATCTTCAGAGGTGGTAAACCATAAGCTGCCATCTTCTGTTGTGCTTAAACCGCCAACTTCAGGCGCTAAGCTGCCAAATGGCGACATCATAGCAAGGGGCTTTTTATCGGCGCGCGATTCAGCGTCGGCGTTAATTTGCCAAATGCCTAGCTCGCCTTCACTTAAATAAAGAGTTTTACTGTTATCATCAACCGCGCAGCCTGATGTTTCACTTACACCAGCAAACTCACGTAATTCAAGGTTTAACGCGCGCTTGCTTGCCATATCAAACACCAGTGTTTCGCGGATAAGACCACGAGCGTCTGCCACAAATGCCGACACGGCTTGAGTGGTCGGGTTGGCAAATAAGCACACCGCCTCAGGTTTTGCTTTTGGTGGGCTGATACGGCTAATTTCAGTTAGCTGCCATTTAGCTGCTTTTTGTAAGCTAAAAATCACCGCTTGGTCGGCTTCGTTGTCGATGCTGGCAACAAGGTAACTGTTTTTGTCGATCGCCTTAACAGATAGCGCTTCGAAGTTACCTTTTTGTAATGCGTGCTGTTTACCTGTGACATCAATAAGTTGTAGGCCTTGGCTTTGTGAGCTTAATAGCCAAGCGTCATCAGCAAGGGCTGCTGCTTGTGAGCCTTGCATATTTTCAGTTGTGCCAAAGGCTGTTAATTGGTTTTTACTTGGTGCCTCAGTTGCCGTTGTTTGGCTACACGCTGCTAGGGTGCTTAGCATCACTGCACTGGCAACAAGATTAAGTGGTTTTTTAAAATTCATGGGATCCCCAAATATACAACAAGGCAGCAATGCGCTGCCTTAATAACTATTATGTGTATTAAAACGCGTAGCGCAGCATTAACTGGATAACAGGGCCTGCTTCTTCAGACTCCAGTTCGTACTCGTCAAAATCGCGGTTGATTTGGTCATCAACCGTGTCGAACTTGTTGAAGGTTTCGTCTTTGCTTGCATCAAGTAGGTTTGAGCCTACTAAACGAAGCGTGACGTCTTGCCAGCGTTTTTCTACGAATACTTCAAGGTCTGCGCCGTAGTGTGTGGTCACTTCTTCACCCACGATACGACCATACGCATCACCTTGTTTACGGTAAGTTGCACCGAACGAAGCGCCTAAATCAGGTAGGTCTTGAATAAAACCCACGTTAAACACATAGTCTGATTGGTCGTTGAATTTACGACTACCGAAAGTGTCATCTACTTCTGAATCAAGCCATGAGTAGTTAAAGAATACCCCGGTGTTTGGCATGCTAATGGCGCTTAGCGGCGTTGATAAATCAAGCTCGATACCTTTTACGTTGCCATCACCGGTGTTACGCGGTTGCAAAATGTAAGTACCATCACCTTCTGAGCCTTGTTGGCCTGTATTGGCTATTTCGATAAGGTCAGTGACATCGCGATAGAACACATTAATACCCACGACGCCGCTTTTACCTAAGCGATATTCATAGCCTAAGTCCATACCCCACGATGATTCTGGTTGTAGGTCTGGGTTACCTAAAAAGTCGTTATCGCCTAGCTCTTTTTCAAGTAGAGCAGGGGTGATGTAATCAAAGTCAGGACGACGTAAGCTACGTGCAACCGATGCACTAACACGGCCGTTTTCAGAGACGTTATAGCGTAAATGTGCCGATGGTAAGAAGAAGTCATAATCGTTTTTAGCGCTTACACCTTCTACTTTGTCAGTAATGGTTGAATCAGTTGTTTCGTAGCGCACACCTAACTCCCATGAGAAGTCTTGGTCTTCGTGCTTAACTAATGCAAATACATCTAGGCGGTCTTCCTCGAGTTTATTGACACCACCAGCGGCTGCTTCAAACTCGTTATTAAAGCCTGCCAGTGACAGTGGTGTTTTGTTGAACTGATCCCAGCTAGTAAAGCTTTGTTCGCTTTCACCTTCGGCTTGATAAACAGCAGTATCGCGCTCTTTACCTTGTACAAAGGCACCGAATTGAATCGTTTTGTTCTCGCCTGCAAATAAGCTATGTTGCCATTGTAATGACCATTCTTTGTCATCCAGATCTACGGTTTCTTCTTCTTCCTCAAACACCATAGGTAGCTCAGAGGTATCGATTTCTACTTCTTGCTCGTAAACAGACTCTTCAAAGCTTGCAAAACCAAGCTTAAATTTACTGGTGCCACCAAAAAGGGGTAACTCATAACCCGAGTTGATGTTGTAGTTGGTTTGATCGATGAAAGATACATTGGCGTTGTCGGTCTCAAGGTTACCGCCTTCAACAATTGAATTATTGATTGCTGTTGGGTCGTCATATTCGAATGAACGCTCATCTTCAGTACGGTCGGTATCAACCCAAATCGCGCTGATATCAAACTTGCTGCCGTCATCAAAAGCTATTTCGTAGCTGGCGTTTAGCGAGGTGTCGTCACCGTCACGGGTGTCTGATTGATCTTCGCGGTTATCGAATTCTTCGGTTTTGTAATTGGCGTTATTCTCTGGGCTGTCGCCATAGCGTAGGCTTGATTTTTGTTTTGGGTTATAACGGCCTTGTACGTTCGCACCAAGTAGTAAACGGCCACCAGCAAACTCAGTGCCGTAAACACCTGCAAAGCTTTCTTTTAATTCGCCATCGTCATAACGTAGGCCACCTGCACGCAAGTAACCACCATCTAGGCTGTAACCGTCACGCAATACAATGTTTAGCGTACCGGCAATGGCATCGGCAGAGCGGTTTGCACTTGAAGCACGAATAATTTCTACACGCTCAATTAGCTCAGCAGGAATACGGTCAACAAAGAATGAGCGGTCAGCACCTGCACCAGGGACTTCTTCACCGTTAATAAGTACCTTTGTGTAAGCTGGGCTTAAGCCACGCATACGTGCGCCATCAGACTCTAAAACATCCGATAAAAACGTGACACTCGGTACACGTTTTAATGCATCACCGGCAGTCAGCGGTTCAAAACGTTGAAAGTATTCTTGTGAGTATTCAAGCGTCGGTGCCAGCTCTTGTGAGCGGTTGCGATAGCCGATTTCGCCATATACAACAAGCTCTTCAGAGACTTTTACTTTTTTCTCATCGCTGCTTTGTTCGTCTTGTGCGTAAGCGGCAAATTGGCATAAGGCGAGGGCGCTTACTAACGCCTTCGTTTTAAATTGTTTCATGGGGTTGCTCCTGGTTGTCCTTGGTTTGATGAGCAAAGTACGCAGCTTAAATGACGCAAATGTGACAGAAAATCGCTAACAACCAGTAAAAACAAGTGATTAGCGGGTTTTAAAAGTGCTTTTGAGCTGTAATAACCCCACCTTTTTAAGGTAAATACAGTGCTGAAGGGGTTTAACAAGGTATGACTGTCGTTTTGCTGTCACATCATTGAGCTAATATGACCCTGCTGCTTTAAGCGCTAACGAGTTAGCATGGCAGCGTGAATTATTGTTAGGTACTAAGAATGCGATATAACCCTTTTACTCATCATCGATTTTTAACCAATGCCGTTATTGCTTTGTTTGTGATTGCGTTTTTGCTAAGCGCACAAGCAGGAGAGTTAAAGCCTTTTGCCGATATTGCTTGGTTAGATATTTTAGGCGAGGGTGGCATTGTGCTAATGACCCTGACTTGGATAGCTGCGCTACTTATTTCGAGGCCGCCCGGCAAAGTCACCAGCTTTTTAGTGCTTGGGCTAGGGCTTTTTATGTTTTCAGCTTCCCTTGATTTATTTGATGAGTGGTTACATCAACCAACCAATACGTGGCTTACTTGGATTGAATCATTGCCTGCGCCGATAGGCATGATTTTCACAAGCCTTGGGCTGTATCAGTGGCACCAAGAGCAATACGTGCTTAACAGGCAACTAAAACGCCGTGAAGCTCAGCATCGTGAGCATGAATTAGTATGCTCAATAACAGGGCTGTATAAGGCTGATTACTTACAAGCTGTGTTAAAAGAGCAATTAAGTGAGCCACAGCCTCTGCAACTGGCCGCTATTGATATTCGTGGTTTTGCTGATTTTAACGCTGAATTTGGCTTTATCGAAGGCGACCGCTTACTAGGTGAAGTAAGCGAGCTTTTATTGATGAATTGTCGCCTTAGCGATGTGGTGTGCCGCTATGCAGGAGACTGCTTTATGGTGCTAATGCCAAACACCAGCGCAGTACAAGCGAAAGAGCTGGTGGCGCAAATTACCTCGGCGCTGAGCCATTGTGCATTTAAGGTCGAAGGCGAAAAACACGCTAAGTTTCAAGATGTAACAGCGGCCTTAGTGGGCAGTATGCATGGCGATACACCACAAAGTTTAAGCTCGCGTTTACACGCTAAGTTACAACAACAAAAACAACAAAGAGTCAGCCATTGTGAAGCCGTATCTTAATCAAGATGACAAATACCTCACCGCACAGGGACTGATCACCACGCTGGTGGAGCTGGCCTTAAGTCGCGGCATTGCACTGCATAAGTTACTCAGAGGCACAGGGGTGTTTGAGCAAGACTTAATGAGTGTGCAGCATCAGTTTAGTATTTCGCAGCAAGTACGCTTATTGACGCAGTTTAAGCAGTTGATGAAATCCGCCGACAGTGGCTTTTTATTAGGCAGTCAACTAGCAAACGATACCTCTGTTGCCGCCCAAGGCGTGTTACATGCAGCGCATATCGGCCAAGCTTTAAAGCAGTTACACAATTTACGCATGCAACTAGCCCCTTTGTTATTTAGTTACAGTTATGTACATAACGAGCAGTATTACATTGTGCTGCAAAATGCAGTGGGCTTGGATGATGAAATAAGCCAGTACGTTATGGAAATTTACAGCGCCGCGTTTTACCAAGTTCTTAAAAAAGTGGCGGGTGAGCGAGTCCCTTGTCAGTTTGAGTTTGCCTGTAAACGCGCCAGACATAGCCAAGAATACGAGCAGCATTTGGGCCTTAAAGTTGCTTTTGAAAAGCCTATAACCCGCTGGGTATTAAATAAACACGCGCTTAGGCTTACTAACCCCGCGTTTAGTAGTTTTCGGTTCTCACAAATTAACTCGCAGCTAGCGGCATTAGACTCAGCAAATAGCACTTTTGTGGAAGCCGTAAGCCGATTAATTTATCAAAATCCGGCGTTAAATTTAGACCAAGTCGCCAGCCAATTTGCTATGAGCCCTGCAACTTTCAAGCGCAAACTAAAAGCTCATGGCGTACGTTTTTCTACCTTGTATGATGAGCAAAGTAAGCGCAAAGCGATTTACCTACTTGCCATGCGCGAACAATGCAATGAGCAAGTCGCCATGCGCTTATCATTTTATGATATTGCTAATTTCAGACGAGCATTTAAACGCTGGACCGGGCTTACGCCAAGTCAATTAAAGGGGTAAGAAAGCCCGCTCTTATCGCTAAGAGCGAGCGTGCAGTTAAAGGGTTTCTAAAAATGCGATAAGCGCATTTTTTTCATCTTTACTAAGTGCTAACTTATGCAGTAACTCTGTTGTTTGTGGGTAGTTTGGATCATCTTTAAATTTTTTGCTCGGTTTTGGCCTTGCTCCACCTGCATTATAAAAGTTGACTATCCCCAGCAAACTTTGAAAGCCACCATGGTGCATCCAAGGTGTACTTTGTTGTAACGCTAAAAGAGAAGGGGTTCTAAACTTGCCTATATCAGCTGGGTCTTGGGTGGCATCAAAACGTCCTAAATCTTGAAGTTTTCGACCATAAAAATGCAGCCCCGTAATATGAAATTCATTGTCGCTGAGTAAAGCACCTTCATGGCAAGTCATACACCTTGCTTTGGTTCTAAAAAGATGCAAGCCTTCAAGTTGTTGATCGTTTAAAAGTGCAACCGCTTCACTAGGACTCGTTTGCGCTTTATCGATAAAGCGCGTGAATAATGATTCTGGAATATCAAAGGTACGTTCAAAGGCAACAAGCGCAAGAGCCAATAGTTCTTTGTTTAGTGCTTCTTTGCCAAAGGCATTGAATATTGGGCTTTTATAGTCCTCAGCACTGTTTACTTTGTTAAGCACAAGATCAACGGAAGTGCCCATTTCTATCGGGTTTTCAATCGGCATTAATGCCTGCTCTGTCGCAGTTTTAGCCCTGCCATCCCAAAAGAAACTTTGCCAATGGTCAACACCAATAATGGCTTGGGTATTTCGGGTGCCCACTTGGCCATCAATGCCGACAGCTAGTTTTCGCCTATCTGAGAATGCTAAACGAGACTCATGACAGCTTGCGCAGCTTACCGTGTTATCTCGTGACAAACGGGTATCGTTAAATAGCTTTTCGCCTAATGTGATGATCTCATCACTTTGATTAAACGGTTTAGCTTTTAAAGGTTTGAGCGGGGCAGCTGGCACATCTTTACTGCTAATAATCGCAGGCCACTCATGCTGTGGCTTTGCGTATAACTTGCGTAATGATTGCTCTTGTGTGAAGGCGCTCGTTGTAAAAATGCCGCAAGTTAAGAGAAATAACCATTTATTCATAGTTATAAGATACCCCTAACCAAAACATTCTACCTGGTTCAATACCTGAATTTCCTTCTGTAATAGCGTGACTTCTGGCATTAAATAAGTTGCTGATATCAAGGCGAACTTCAAGAGATTGAGATTGACTAACTTGATACTCCCAACGGCTACTTAAGGCAAATATAATACGAGCGTCAAAGGTATGTGCTTCGTACTTTGGCACAAATATTTCAACTGCTTCACACGTAGTACACTCACTACCAATACCAATTCGTTGATCGCTACTAGACTTAATTGCAGTTGTGTAACTGCCGCTGTAGGTTGCTGTTAAACCTGTTGAAAACGTATCAGTCCAATCTGTATTCCAACCAAAGTTAGCAGTTACTGGGCGACCAAAATTCGCTTTAAGGGTATCTAACTCAGATAAGCTCATCAGCTCACCCTCATAGTAAACCAGCGACTCAATAGGGGTGTTGTCGGGTGTTGCAGTGTAGTCAATATTGCTTTCACTATTTTGGCTATAAGATGCATTGGCCCATATTGAATGGTCGCCAAATTTTGCATCCCAAGACAGCGAGTATCGCTCGCTTTCGCCAGTACCATTATTATAAATAGTAATATACTGATAACCGTCGTTTTTTAGGTTGGTTTCTTCATTTCTGGATAACTGGTCTTTTTTGTCGCGATGTACGTATTTCACTGCAAAGTTACCGAAACTCTCGGTAGCATGGCGAAGACCTAAGGCAATTTCATCATCGTAGGGGCTTTTCACATCGTCATAAATATAACGAAAGTTACCTGTGTAAGAAGAAGGAAGCCAAGCTTGTAAGTAGCCACTTTGAATAGGGCGGTACTCACGATAAGCGAACTTTTGTTGCTCTTTAATTTTATAACCGAGTAGGCCTGCATCGTAATAACGGTTCAAACCCGCAGTCAGTAGTGTATTACCATCGTTAAATACGTCATAACCCATTGAGAAGCGTGGCGCGATATTGTGATTTTTGAAAAAATCATCGTAGTCGTATCTAACACCAAAGTGAAAATCAAACTGCTTCCAAGTGATGACATCGGTTGCATACAGTGCTGCTTTATTTAAGCTTACATCGATATATTCACTTGGTGTGACAAGACGAGAGTTAAAATACTGAGCAGTTGTCGCTACGTTATTCGAGTAGGCAAGTAAGTGCTCTGGATTATTAAAATCGATACTGCCGCCTAATTGCTCGGCAAGGGTATCTAAATCAACATAAAAACTTTGTTCAACACAATCAAGAGTATAGCCACTACAGTTTAGTTGTGCGTTAGTTGATGAGTATTGAATTGGTGAGTCATACTTATAATAGTTCTGTTGGCGAGTTCGCTCATAATTTTGATGGTTGAGTTCAGCACCCACGCGAATTGCATGTTCGGTATTGCCCCACTTTTTACGCTCAAGTGTTAGGGTGTTTCGCCAATTAAAGGTGGTTTGCGTGTTATCAAGGTTGCCATAGCCGCCGTACTCTGAAACAGGAATTGAGTCGACGTTTTGATCGGCTAATTGACCCCACTCTTTGCCTTTAGCTTGAAGCCAAGTATAAAAATGCGCAGGTCCTGTACGGTTGTTATCACTTTGACTCATATTAAATTTGCTGCTGAAGTGACCAAAGCGTGTTTCTTCAGCTAAATTCGCAGTAAAGCCAAAACTTCCCCCTTCAACTTGATAGTCACTATTGAGCACGTCTTTTAAGTACGAGTCTGAAGTATAAGGGGCATACATAACGCTTAAATCGAGTGAATCAACCCAGCCATCGCGATAGCTGTATTTCAGTAAGGCATTGATGTTTTCTCTACTTTCGACCTTCTGTGCCGAGAGTGAAATATCCGAAATATCACTTTTTAAATAGCTCACGCTCATTAGTAAAGCATGTTGTTCATTTAACTTTTTTTGGATTGAAAAATCGATATTAGTTTTTTCATAGATTGGTGGCTCAAGGTCGTCTTTGCCCTCTGCGGTGTCATCAGGCTCATCGTTATCGATTATATGGTACTCCCCCCAATCACTGCGGTTACCACGAATACCAAAGCTCACACGAGTATCTGTAGAAAAAGGTGAAATCGTTTCGGCATCGACCACGCCACCAGAAAAGTCACCAAAGTCTGCTGGAATGTTATGGTCGTAAACAGTAATCGACTCAACAATTTGACTGTTAATGTTCATGCTCTGCACACCGCCTGATACCTCATTTTCAGAGACCCCAATACGGCTCGCGCTGGCAGGATCAAGACGATTGTTATAATTCATGCCATCAATCATAAAGCCTGTTTGCCAAGGCTTTGCACCCGAGATACTTATTTCTGGGGCGCTAATTTCAGCAAGGTTATCAATTGAGTAGTAGTCTTCACTTAATTGCACGCCCGGCAGTAAGGCAATTAATTCATTAATATCACCATTACCTTTGGGGGTTGCTTCGATAAAGTTTCTATCTAAATAGGCACGACCTATCACCTCAGGTACTTCAATTCCGATGTATTGCCCTTTAACAGTAATGCGCTCTATCTCTTTGCATTGCTTATTGTTCTTATCGTTACATTGAGGATCTGTTGTTTGTTGCTTTACTTCATTAGCGTGTAAAGGGGCATTAAGTAAAAGCATCAAACACGCTGATAAGTAGCGCATTTGCATGGTAAAACTCCTGAAATAGTACCAATTAGATTAAAGAGAAGGCCGCTTAAGAGCTGGCAATAGTTAATTACCTTTATTAAATTAGTTGCTTCATTTATTGCGTATTTTGCATAAAGGTAAGGGTAGGTGATTGTACCAATTAAAAATGCGAATAGAAATAGATCTCAATTGTATTTTGTGGTTTTTTAACTTTTTAAGGAATATTAAATTCCTTTAATTTGGTATACTTTAATTTTTTGGGTTTTTAACATGGTGGGCGAGGCATAGCTGCCTCGCCGTATTATGAATGGGCTATTCTCCTAAAGGAGTCACATCGATACTGTCTTCAATACCATCATTGTCGGCATCGTCATCAGCAATTAAGCCGGATTCAGCAATCGCTTGCTCTGATGCGCCTGATAAGAAGAAGTTAGGTTTGCCATCGTGGTCCGTATCGATACTTGCGATCGAAGATGCAGGGAAGTCATTTTTAGTTGCTCGAATTGCAGCAAAATTCGCATAAAGCGCTAATTTATCGGCTTCACCAAGTACAGATTGATTAATTAGCTCAGTAACTGCTGCATCGTCTTCAAGTCTTGCAAATAGTGTGACTAGCATAGCAGTGTAATCTATGACTAATTTTTCAGATTGCTTCATTAATGCCTGATTTGCATCATTAGCTAAATCATGAAGTGCAGCTATAACTTCATTATAAATTGACAAATATTGAGAGTTGGACGTTTGGTATTTTTTCAAAGATGTAACAAACGAATCTTGATAATAAACTCCTGTAGTTATTGGGGCATCACTTATTGAGGCTATTGCCGCCTTTTCTACTAAATCTATGTAATCTTCAAATTCTAAAGATGTTTTGAGATTTGAGATAATAAAATATGTTTGTAGTAGTTGTTGCTTAGCTACCTCTACTTCGCCTGCTCTAACTAAGTAACCAGTGATCGCTAAGTATTCTTTAACTTTTTCACTATCATCAGAGAGTAATGCAATATGTTGATTAATTATCTCTAATGCAGCTGTTAGCTCAGAGTTATCATTAATAAAGTCGTATATATTAATTAAATTACGATAAGCCTCCAGTGCCACTTTCGTGGTGAATAGCTCTGAGTTCGGAGAGAAATAAGTCGCGAGCATAGTTTTACATCTGCTTGCATAACTTTTAGCATGATCTAAGCCACCTAAAGAGATAGCTTTTTGCACTATCCCTGCACATCCATAAGTGCCTGTAATATATCTTGCATATTTTTGCTCTGTAATGAAAGCTTCAGAAAATAAGATGTCTGCAGCATAGTCTAGAACCTGCAACGCGAGTTCGTTTTCTCCTCTAGCTTCAAGTACAAGTACAGCGCCATCTTGGTTAGATTCCCAGGTTAAAGCTTTGTAAAAGCTGGTTATATTAACTTTGCTATCTTCTGTAAAATAAGTCTTTGCGTATGATACTGCATCGTCAATTCCCTGACCTGCAATGAGGTTTTTAGCAATGTCTTGTCCCATACTGTACTCAAGTGCGTCACTTATATTTGCTTCTTTTGTCATTAATTTCAAAGCAGGGTTTTCGTCGAGAGGTATGTTGTAAAGGCCGTGAATGAGCCCTGTAAGGCCTTCTAAGGGAAATTGATATTGATGTTTGGTTGCTTCATAGTAGGGACTGGCTTGGTACACATAGTTACTATCTAAGCCTGTAATACCATATAGTGATAAAGCTAAATTAACATACTTTTTGGCAAGTTCTGTTTCGTTTAGACGCAATAAAGCTTCAGCTGCCCTTAAGACGTATAGTACTTTAATTCGATCACTAGGTAAGCCTTTAAAGTCACCACTTTTTTCGATGAAGTAACCTGTTTGCTCAGCTAGTTCACCCATAGCAATAACGCTCTCAATTGCTTCCTGTCTTTTTTCTTCTGTTCTATCAGAGTAATAGTCTTCTCTTAATGAGTTAGATGTTTTGTAAAAAGAAGCTAAATATTTTGCGTAAGCGACTGTGTATTCATCGCTTTTTATTTCGTTTGCAAAAGTAGTGAGGGTATTGAGTAATTCCTTTGCTAAATTTGTTTGACCTGCACGATTATAGAGTTTGATGACATTCTGATAAAAATCAGGATCGTCTGAACTGATATTATTTAGCCCTTTTTCTGCAAGGTACTGATTGTAGGCTATGACAGATTTAGCACGAAACTCGGCTGCTATGTCATACTCCCCAAAGGAGTCATATTGTGAAGATGTGCTTCTGTAAGCTCTGGCTTTCTCATCTAAGCTGGTAATAGCATTAAAGTGTTGATTTGATTTTTCTTCGAAACCAGCAACAACATAACCAAGACCTAAGCTTGCATTAATTGTATTCAAATACACATCGTCATTGATATTTTCACTAATCGCTTCAGCTTGTTTTAAATGAGACTTATCTGAGCTGTAGTAGTAATTGAGCTTATCTTCGTTCGTAACATACGAAGGTTTTAATTCAATGGTTGCGCTGATAGGCGAGCTAATATTGCCATCGGTAAATTCAATAACAAAACTGTCGTTAATTTCTGACAGCGTTTCTGCGGTAAATGTAAATGCCCCCGTTTGCTCATCTAGAGTTAGGGTACCGTTAATAGGAGGCGTTACTAAAGACACAGTTATAGTGTCACCGTCGGCATCATTAAAAGTTAATGAACCTTCAGTTGTCGTTGAGGTGGTTACCGTGATTGATTGGCTCGTAAGTGTTGGTGCATCGTTAACGTTGTTAACCGTAAAAGTAAGTACAGCATCAGTACTTAAGCTGCCGTCAGTGGCGGTAACGGTTACTGTGTCTTGGCCTGCAAAATCTTCTTTTGGGGTATAGCTAAAACTACCATCAGCATTTAAAGCAAATATCCCGTTACTTGCTGCAGAGCCGAGGGTATAGCTAACAGCATTATCACCTGTTGCCACAACTTGACCTGTAATAGATGTATCTTCATCTAGAGTGAACGCTGAGTTGCTTGTGAACTCAGGTGCATTATTACTATCTGAACCGCCACAGCCAGTGAGTGCAAATGCAATCACAAGTGGTAAATACTTTATTCTGTTTTTCATGCTGATACCCGTATTTATTATTGAGAAAGTTAAGAAGGGCTGAGATGTTATCATTATAATGCGAATGATAATAGATCTTGATTGCGTTTGGGTGTGCTTTTTTATGCAATTGTGATTCTCTAGCTTGAAACAGTAATTTAAAAACGATGTTTTACAGCTGGGGGGTAATTGCTTGGTTTCAAAAAAATATACCTTTTCAGAGCAGTTATTTTTTGCCAGCTGCGTTAGACTGTTGTTATTGATGTAATTAACCGAGGTCTCAAATGATTGAGTATCCTGTTGACCAACTTCCCCAGTTAATTGATGACTTGCTTCAGTGTGACACCACAACACGCAAAAATAAGTTACTTGCTGATGCTAAGGAAAAGCTTTCTACTGAACATTTATCGTTATTGTTCGAAGCGTTACCTAAAGAACAGCGTTTAGAAATATGGCAATTACTTGATGAAGATACACAACATGAAATCTTCATTAACCTAGGTGGCGATAGCTGTCGCTGGTTATTGCAAAGCTTAGATGAAGCTGAAGGGTTTAAGCTACTTGACGAAGTGAGCGTAGAAGAATTACTTGAACTTGAAGAAATTATTCCTGAGCGCTTTGTTGATTATGCACGTAAACAACTTGATGAAGTTCAAACAAAACAGTACGACCTTGCACAGCAATATAATCCAGAGCAGTTAGGTCACTGGCTCGATTTTGATGCGCTAAAAGTGTCAGAAAAACTCACAGTGGCAGGCGCGCGTAAAATTTTTCAAAAAGGTTTACCGCAATATACCGAGGTGATTTATTTAGTCAGTCGTAAGGGCACTCTCATTGGTGAAGTGGCTATCAATGCTTTGTTTAAAGCCAATGATAACGACAGCCTACTGGATTACGCGAACCTTGATGTATCGGCTTTACATGCTGATGACGACTTATACGAAGCTGCTGAAGTGGTTATTCACAGTGAGCAAATGGCGATGCCTGTTGTGAATGCCGATAACAAATTATTAGGCCGATTGTCAGTGTCATCTGCTTATGAATTGCGTCAAGAAGTGACCGACGAAGCCGCTGCAAAAGCCGGTGGTCTTCGTGAAGACGAGGATCTGTTCTCAAGTGTCACTAAGTCGGCAAAAAACCGCGGTATTTGGCTTGGTATAAACCTAGCAACGGCATTTCTTGCATCTTGGTTTATTGGTTTGTTTGGCGCAACCATAGAGCAAGTGGTTGCGCTGGCGGTATTAATGCCGGTTGTCGCTTCTATGGGCGGTATTGCAGGTAGTCAAACGTTAACGGTTATTGTGCGAGGTTTAGCACTTGGTCAGGTTACCGACTCCAACCGCAAAGCACTGTTAAAGAAAGAGCTAAGAGTAGGGGCATTAAACGGCTGTGTTTGGGCCTTTGTGATTGGTGTACTCACTTATTTTTGGTTCAACGATGGTATGTTAAGTTTAACAATCACTATCGCTATTTTACTTAACTTAGTTGCCGCGTCGTTATCAGGGGTGGTGATCCCATCGATTTTAGATAAGCTTAAAATTGATCCAGCCCTTTCAGGTTCTGTGATCCTGACCACAGTCACCGACATCGTCGGTTTTGTTACCTTCCTAGGTTTAGGTAGTTTACTCCTTCTTTAAGGGATTGGATGCTGGCTAAAGTAGTGTTTAGCCAGCTCAACAAATGATTTCACCCGATTTGACAGCGCATACCTATGCGGATAAACCGCAGCAATCGTTAGTGGATTTAGGGTGTGTTGTGCTAACACTTCGACTAATTCGCCTGATTTTAAAAACGGGGCGACTGAATAACGAGGGGCTTGAATGATCCCATCACCCGCTGCCGCTGCTTCATTTAAAAATCGGCCATTATTAGAAGTCATTGCCCAGTTAAACTTGCGGCAAACATGCTGACCATCTAGCAAAAAAATCCATTGGTCATGACGAATATGATGACTGAAAAACAGTAATCTATGCTCCGATAAGGCTGCTATATCTATTGGCGTGCCATGCTTTTTTAAGTAGGTAGGACTTGCCCACAAAGATAATGATGAATGGCAAACTGTCTGCGCTATATGGTTGGCATCAGGTAATGAAGGAGCAACTCTAAATGCTAGATCAATTTGGCTATCAAATAAATCAACGGGCGTATTAGACAATACAATATCTAATTTAACATCGGGAAAAGCATGCTGATATTGGCTGATCAAAGGTGTTAAATATTGGCAACCAAATTCAATACTGGCTGATATAGCCAGCTTGCCGCTAGGCGCTTGACTAAGCCCGCTTATCTCTTCATCAACTTCATTAAATTTATTCAGTAAAGGCTTCATTTGCAGAACATAGTTTTGCCCTGCATCAGTTAAGCAAACTTTACGGGTGTTTCGCTTTAGCAGCAAGCAGCCTAAGTTTTGCTCTAACTGTTTAACATGGCGGCTTACCATGGTGGTAGACAGCTGCATCTGCTTAGCAGCCCGCGTAAAGCTTTGATATTCAGCGACTAAGCATAAGGCTCTAACGGCTTCTAGTTTGTTCATTGTTATTATTTTTAAACTATAAGTTCATACACTATAAACTTTTGTGAGATGTAAAACCAAGTAATTCAGGTGTAAGTTGGGAGTTAAAACAAGAATAAGAGGTGATTATGAAATCGGGCATCAACACATTACTTGCCAGCATTGCATTGGGTTTATCGTCGTCGGTGATGGCTCAAACCATTGCATTACAAAATGTGAACCTAATCGACGTGGAAGCCTTGTCGGTTAATAAAGCACAAACCATCATCATAGAAGATGACAAAATCAAACAAATTGTTCCTGTGAGATCTCGTCGCTTTGCCGATGATGTCATTAAAATCGATTTAGCAGGTATGTATGTAATACCCGGTTTAATCGATACTCATGTGCACCATGCTACTTCGCCTGATGATTCTGATAACGATGAAATCACGCGCACTCGCTTGCGTCAGCTTTTACAGGGGGGTGTAACAAGTGTGCGCGATATGGGCGGTGATACCCGTGCTTTGAGCTCACTTAAAAGACGAGCCGATAACGATATTATTCAATCACCGGATATTTACTATTCTGTGATTATTGGTGGTAAAGCGTTCTTTTCTGACCCTCGCACAGTCGCCTCTGCAAAAGGTGAAATCCCCGGTGCTGTGGACTGGATGCGTGCCGTTGATGAACACAGTGACTTTGATGCCATTATGCTGCGTAGCAAAGGGCTGGGGGCAACCGGCATCAAAATTTATGCAAATGTGCCAGGATCTGTGGTCGCAAAGTTATCTCAAGCTGCTAAAAATAATGACCTCAAGGTGTGGTCGCATGCTTTTATTGGCCCAGCAACACCGCTTGAAGCGGTTAATGGTGGGGTTGAAACAATTTCACATGCTGCCGATTTTGCTGCGCAAGTAATTGAAAATTTCTATGATATGCGCCGTAAAAATGTCGCCTTAACAGAGCAGCAAAAAAGCGATGCAAAGCAACTAGATGCTTATCAAACACTTATAAAAGAGATGAAAAATAAGGGCGCAATTCTAGATTCAACCTTAACGGTGTTTGATAAAACCAAAGCCTCTCGTGGTGAAAAAGGGTTATTGCTCAATAAGTGGGGCGGGTTGTTTACGCAATTGGCTCATCAAGCCGGTGTAACTATTGCAGCAGGTACCGATGTGACCAGTGATAGATTTAATACTGTAACGCCTATGGTGCACCATGAAATGCAGTTATTAGTTGAACGGGCAGGTTTAACACCTTTAGAAGCTCTACAGGCTGCAACCATTAATGGTGCAAAAGTGATAGGCATTGAAAAGCAGACAGGTTCAATAAAGGCAGGGAAAACGGCGAATCTTGTGGTACTTAACAGTGATCCAAGTATTGAAATCACCAATAGCCAAAACATTGTTCATGTAATTAAAAATGGCCAATTTATCCACTTGGGTGATAATGAAAAATTACCGTTCGTGATGGCGCGTGAAGCGGCTGGGTTATTATTTTTATCGGGGCAATTAGGCAACTTGCCAACCACCATGGCGTTGGCTGGCAATGGCATCAGCACCCAAATGACGCAGGCAATGAAAAACATTGGCTTTGTTTTGCAAGATCACAATTTAGATTTTAACGATGTTGTTAAATGCACCCTTATGTTGGCAGATATAAAAGACTGGCCTTTAGCCAATAAAGCTTACACGCCATTTTTTACTAAGTTACCCGCCAGAAGTGCTTTTGCAGCCAGCGGCTTGGCACTTGGCGCAAAGGTTGAAGTGGAGTGTATCGCTGCGTTGTAGTGATGCACAGGAAAACTATATACTCTAAACCTAACTTTATATATCTGATTGTAGTTAGATAAAAGGAATATAGAGTTAGGTAAAGAGGCTTTACTAATTAAAGATCATTGTCCGAAAAATGGACATTAATGACTGCCACAGCGTATTCGGTAGTGTCTAACAATTATTCAGGTTATTTCGCCGCTATTGGTGAAAGTTATCAATTTGATAAACAACAAAGTTTCAAGCCATTTGCTGTAACAGAAGACCGTGACTACGACTCAGTTCAAACTTAGTGCTGGGTTACAATTATTAGTTTAGTTAAAAAATACTGTTATAAAGCATTAAACTTTGTTAGCTTTCTGAAGGTGTTATCACTGAGATAATTGTGGATGAAGAAAAAGTTAGCCATGTTATTGCTGGGGTTATCTAGTTTTAATGCCTCAGCCTCTGAAAACTTTAGTGATCATGAGATGTTTTGTGAGCGGCAATCGCAAATTAGTTGCCTAGATTACATTAATCAGCAGCTTGCCAGCAGCGAGATTGGCTCTGCGCGTTGGTATGAGATTAAATCGTATCAGTTAGATTACTTCTACGACAAAATGGAATTTCAAGCTTTAAAGGATCGCGCTGAGCCTTTTATTACAAGTGAAGAATTGCCAGTCGTCTTTCAAGTACAAGTTTACTTTTATTACGCAAAATCAACACACTATTTAGGTGACTCAGAAACTGGTCATAAATATGCGACGAAAGCGTTTGAAAAGCTACAAGCTATTTTTGATTCGTTTGGTAATCCGATGCGTATGGTCGAGCTGGCCAATTTGCAATTTGTGTTTGGTAATAAAGAAACAGCGTTGCAAATTCTTGATAGGGCAGAGCGCCGTTTTGGCAAAAGCAAAGACCCCATTTTTCATTTTGAATTAGCGTCGAATAAAGCGAATGTTTTTCATTCATTAGGGGATATAGATGGTGCACTTGTAAACCGACAAATTGCAGCTGATTGGATTTTAAAAACTAATCATAATCGTAAGATTTCTGTAGCATTAGGTAACTTAGCCCGTACTCATCAACTTCTTGCTGATTATGTGAAAGCTGATCATGTTTATGTGCAGTCACTCAAATTCATGGACACGGACTCAGATCGCAACGCAGTTGCTATTTATAAATTACGCCTTGCTGAAATCAATTGGCAAGCTGGCAAGCCAGCACAGGCTTTAAAGTGGTTTAAACAAGTGCATAAAGAAGACATTCGTCAATCACATGCGAAACTTTATGCACATCTTAGTAATGTGCTTTAGATAGTGTAAAAACACCCAGATTTTTCATCTTCACCTGGCGCTAAAATTTGTAGATGGGTTGAATCGCCTTGCTCCATCAAAGGTTTCATAGTTTTATCAAACTGCTTAGCGGCATGTTCAATTAACTTTGCTTGCTGCTCTAGCGCTTTAAAATCGGCATCATGAGCAGCCATCAGTTTATTGAGCTCTGTAGCCAACTTATCTTGCTCTTTTAATAAGCTTTTATTAATTCGCAGGTGATTCTCGTTTTCAATAACAGCTTTTTCGGCGATCGCTTCTATTTGCTCAGAGTACTCAGTCACTTGTTGTTCTATGTTGCTAATTGGTTGCTCTAGCGCTTCTAGTTTTACTTGCTCATGTTTAAGCTCTAGGTATGCAGCAATCTGTTCGTTATTGAGGGTAATTTCGCCCACCTTTTTACAGTCTTTAAAAGTGATAACGCGATAATCACCTTGGTCGTTCGCTGTACTGGCATTAGAGAGGCCGATACAAGCGGTAGTGGCAGCAATTAAGAGTGCGCTTGCGCTGATGCGTACTAAATTCATAATGATATCCTACAGGGTTATGTCATTTAGTTAGTCGTCGCAAGTATGAAAAAGGTTGTTTAAGTTTTAAATTTATATCCCACACCATAAATTGACTCAATGTAATGACTATTAGGGTCGGCTTGTGTCAGCTTTTTACGCAAGTTTTTAATGTGTGAATCAATACTACGCTCGTAGCTTTCAAAGTACTTCCCTTGGGTCATGGTTAGTAAATCTTGGCGTGAAAAAACCTTATTGGGTGAGGCAATTAATATTTTTAATAAGCTAAATTCATTAATTGTTAGTTTTAGCTCTGCATTATTTACCAGTACTTTGTATTCGCTCGGATCAACAATAATATTGCCCGCTTTGAGCGTATTTGGTGCGGTAGTTGGCATACGGCGGCGCTTTAAAATAGCCTTTACACGTGCCATTAACTCTTTTGGTTTAAATGGTTTAGTAACATAGTCATCGGCACCGACATCAAAACCAATTAAGTGGTCAATTTCTTCAACCCGTGCCGTAAGCATAATAATAGGCACATCACTGTATTGTCTTATCTTGCTACACAGCTCGATGCCGTTAGTGCCTGGCAACATGATATCGAGAATAATGAGGTCAGGGTTTAGCTCATTAACAGCATCAAGTGCGCAGGTGCCATCGTGAATTAAGCTTGTTTTAAACCCTTCCAGATATAAATACTTTTCTATTAGTTCGGCAATTTTAACTTCGTCTTCAATAACGAGAATATGCTGTTTTGCTATGGTTTCTGACATATTATTACGCCTCTGCAAGCGGGAGTTTTAACGTTATACACAGACCGCCTAACCGGCTTTTAGTTGCATTTATGCTTCCATGGTGAGCTTCAATAATTGTTTGGCAAATCGCCAAGCCTAGGCCAAAACCGCCGGTTTTTCTGTTGCGAGAGCTATCGGTGCGATATAAACGATCAAACAGTTTTTCAAGGGCTTCATCGGGGACACCGGGACCAGAATCTTCTATCGACAAAAATACATGATGCTTAGACACGGTTAAATCTAACCAGACTTTTTGCTGTTCATCGGTATACCGTAAATTATTTTCTAAAATGTTTTGTAGTACTTGTGTAATACGATTCTGATCAGCCAAAATTATTACGGGTTGCTCAGATAAGGTGGCATTGAGGGTGATGTTTTTTGATTGAAATTTAAAGGCATATTTATGCGCTTGTAAAGTTACTAAGGTATTAAAATCAATCTCTTCCATCTGGTAGTTGAAGCTGTATCTGTCAAGTGTGCTGACTTTATGTAAGTCGTTCACAAGTCGACTTAACAGCGTCACTTCTTCTTGTAGTGAACTTATCGCTTTTTGGTTAGGTTCGATAATGCCATCGTTAATTGCTTCAAGTTCGCCCTCTAAAATAGTTAAAGGCGTACGCAGTTCATGAGAAATATCCATAATCCATTGACTTTGCTGCGATTCAAAACGCCTAAGCTCTGTGGCAATACGGTTGAAATCTTCCGCTAAGGTGGCGAATTCATCACTACTATTTACTGTAATTTTGGTCTCAAACTTGCGCTCAGCAAGGGCTTTTGCGCCTTCTTTTAGTTGTGAAATAGGATTAGTAAAATGATGTGCGAGTAAGTAACTAAACAATAAAGCAATTAATAAACCAATCCCCGCTGTCCACAAACTGATATTAATTTGTGTATTAAGGTAATGCTGAGTAAGCGCGCTGACATGGTTACCGTTAGCATGCAACTGCAGCACTGCAACAACGGCACCATTGTGAGTGATTTCTTGCTCATTCACGACCTCAGTATCGGTATTGCCTGCAATCAATATTTTGCCTTTTGCATCAAGCAAGCTGAGGCGTTTTTCAAAAGGCATAAAGTCATCAGCCATCGGTTTATTGCGAGGTGGTGGCATTCCCTCATTTTGCATGTGCTTTTGAGGGGGGCCTTCTAGTGAAAAAGGTCTGGGCTCTCTTGGTTTTGGTCTGTTCGGCGAAAACAATAAACGGCTTGAGTGAAAATTGCGGTTAATTAGCTCATACCACAGAGCTTTAGAGTCGATAAACATACCAATCGAACCCGTTTGCTGATACTGCTGGCTAATTTCAGTGGCTATAAGGTTAAATGCTTCGTTGTCTATATCCTCAAATACATTATTGAGCATACGCTTATTAGTTATTGCATTAAGACCAAACATGGTCAGTACCAGCAGTAACGTAATAATAAGATTGGTAATTAAGAGTTTGTGAATTAACTTCATAGGTATCATAGTAAAATGTAATAGCCAAAATTGAATATACTATAAATGTCTATTTTTTGGCATGTGCATCCTAATCACTCTATAAAAGCACCACTTTTTCTACACAAAGTCTCTACATTTGTTCTTTATACTCGACGCTAATTATTCAAGTTAACGAAGGGGCACTAGGTGACTTTAAAACCTGAACTATATACTCGTAGGAAAATGCTAAAAACATTAGGGGTTTCTCTTGCTACTGTGCCTATGTTGGCATTTTTAGGCTGTAACTCAGACACAATATCGTCCACTGATACAACATCAGACACCGACACATCAACGGGCACAGGCACCAGCACTGATACAGGCGATACAACAACCACGAACGACAGTGAATATGTATCGGGCACAACAGCGCTTATTACTGATGACTTTCCGGATGACAGTATTTTTGAAACATCCACCGCATGTGTGTTAGCACTTACTAAAGCAACAACAGAAGGCCCCTGTTACTTCCAAGCTGATTCAGACGAAGATATTTCGGATGGCTTAACCGGTTTGCCTATGATGCTTTGTTTACAGTTAATTGATAGTGACTGTAACCCACTAGCAAATTACGAAATATCGGTTTGGCACTGTGATACCCGCGGTATTTACTCGGGTGATACAAGTAGTAGTTCTGATAGCTCACGTTTTGCCGGTGACTTCTGTACTGATGGCGATACCGAAGCTGAGGGAAGCACCTGGTACCGAGGTTCATTGATCACAGATAGTAGTGGTCGTGTGAACTTTAAAACGCATTTTCCAGGTTGGTATTCGGGGCGAACTATTCATATTCATTTTAAAGTGTCGAACAACAATAACGACTATGTAATTAGTCAGTTTTGTTTTACAGATGCGTTCGCTAAAGAAATTTGTACTACTCACAGCGAGTACAAATCACGAGGTGAACAAGATACAACCCTTGCTAGCAACGATAATGTGTTTGGTAGTGATTATGAGCAGTTTATTTTAAACACAGCACAAAATAGCGATGGCACTTTATTGGCCTACCACACTATTCAGATTAATTAAGCAACCCATCATTGTAGGTTAGGGCGTGTTAGCAATTACTGCTTTCACGCCCTATTTTTTAAAAGCTATAAGTGATGTTACCGTAAACAAAACGACCATCTAAACTGTATGGCGTAAATGCACTGTAGGTAAAAATTTGATTGAAATCACTATAACCGATATTGCTTACAGTATCTTGAGGGTACTGATCAAATAGGTTATTAGCGCCTAATGCAAATTTCCACTGCTCATCGGGACGATAAGCTACCTCTAAGTCAGTGATCCATTTAGCATCAATAATTTCATCACCCTCAGGCGTACTTGAAGTGTCAACGACTTCGCCATAACGGGTTGCACGTAATGTGGTCTGAAAGTTTTCATAATCCCATGTTGCAGATAGGTTCCACTTATCAGCAGGAGTGCCTTCTTCAAAGCGAGTGATTTCACGACGTGCGAAGTATTGATAGTTATCACCTAGTGCTTCTAGCTCTGCTGGGTTTTCTTTAACGTGTGTGACTTCTGTGTCGTTAAAGTTAACCGCAGCACTTAAGCGTAAATCACCATAGTTTTCTAAACCTAATGAGTAGGTAGCTACAATATCAACACCTTGCGTACGTGAATCAATAGCGTTTGTAAAATATCGAACGCTTTGAGTGTTTTGTTCACCAGCTGCAGCTAGAATCGCTTCAACTTCGGGACCACTTAAGTTTTCAGACAATACGATACGGTCGTCAATTTCAATGCGATATGCGTCAAGCGTCAGGCTAAAACCGCCTTGCGTAAAGATAAAACCCGCCGTCATATTAACTGATTCTTCAGCATCAAGTTTGCGTGCCCCTAGAGCTTGGGCTGCAGGTTCATCAACTGGGAATAAACCGACCTCACTTGGAATACCGTTTTCAAATACAGTACTTACTGATTTATAAGAAGTTTGTGCAAGTGAAGGCGCTCTAAAACCTGTGCTAATTGCACCGCGCAACGACAATGACTCGTTAATGCTGTAGCGCGTAGCTAGTTTAGAGGTAAAAGTGCTGCCAAAATCGCTGTAATCTTCAAAACGACCAGCCAACACTAGATTCCAATCTGTTGTTAGGTAAGTATCAAACTCAGCAAATACCGCAATGTTATGGCGGCTTTCGTCAGTTGCACTTTCTGGAGAGAAACCAGCTAACACTTGTGCGCCACCAGCAGCAACAGGGTTGCCATCGTCATCCAATACGGTGATGTATGAAGCCTCTTCACCTGCTTTGATTTGATAATTTTCGTGACGATACTCAGCGCCCACGGTAACAAACACATCATCAGGTAAGCCAAGGTCAAGAGTATTGCTGGCATCCATGTTAATTAAGTATTGCTCATAGACAAGGGCGCCGTTATCAAATTCAGTTGGGCTGCTAACACCCATCGACGTATTTAAGCTATTACTGACCCCTAAGCCGAAATCGTTGCGACCATAATTGGTACTTACATCCCATGTCCAGTCATTGGTTTCGCCGTTAACACCGATCGCAAATGAATAGTCATCAACATCTGTATCTATTTCAGGTAAGAAGCCATTAGGGTATACTTCGGTTAAGTTACGAGAGTCTTTGGCACGGCGATAAAAGCCTGCCGAATTACCTTTACGGTTTGAGTAACTAGCAAACGAGTAAAGTGATAGTGAGTTATCAAACTCGTAACCTAGATTATAAAAAAGTGCATAGTCTTCGATATCGGCTTTACCAAAACGATGATTGTAACGGTCGAAATCAAATTCACGTGAGTCTAGGTTGCCATTATCATCACGACTGTATTGCTCGCGTTGATCAATTCCCGAGCGGTTTGTTGGCTCGTTATTGCGAGATTCGATAGAGATGTTTATAAAGCCGTTATCACCTAAAGCGAAACCGGCATTCGCGCTTGCTGTTCGCGAAATACCATCGTTTAATTTACGATCACTGCCTTTTGCAAAGCTCAAGTTACCATCGTTATCAGCGCTTGTGCTTAGTAGTTGCGGCGAGCCAGCCATTTGCGTGTCGTATTCACCGTAAGTGTAGCTAACGCTACCGCCCTCATCAGCGTCTTTTAGTACAATATTGATCACGCCAGCAATGGCATCAGAGCCATATTGTGCTGCAGCACCATCGCGAAGAATCTCAACGCGCTTAATAGCTGAAGTAGGAATATTGTTTAAATCAACGGCCGTCGAGCCACGACCCACTGTGCCACCTAAATTTAATAGTGCACCTGCATGGCGACGTTTACCGTTTACTAATACCAGAGTGTGATCAGGAGCAAGGCCACGTAAAACGGCTGGTTTTGCATGATCAGTACCATCGGCAAGAGTGGCGCTAGGGTAATTAAAACTTGGTAACTGTGAAGCAAGTACTTGGCTAATTTCAAGCTGACCAGTACTTGCTAAGTCGCGGCTTGTTAGTAGATCAACTGGCACTGTACTTTCAGAAAGGCTACGTAAACTCCTACGTGTACCTGTAACAGAGATAACCTCAATATCTTTTGCTGTATCTTCTGTATTTTGCTCAGCAGCGATTGCAGTCGCTGATGCAGCTAACGTACTTGCGATTGCAAGTTGCAAAGGTAATTTTTTGAATAATGTCATTATTGTTCCCATCTGACTTATCTAACTGAATTTAGTCTATAATACGAAACGGGAACAAACAAATAACATTAAAATATAGTATATGTGTTACTTATGATTGTTGTTGAATTTATGTTTTTATTGTTACTGTTATGTTTACGCGCTAATGCTTATTTTATTTCTGCCCTCTGTTTTTGCTCGGTATAAAGCAGTATCTGCAGCGCAAATTAATGCTTCTGAAGTACGATATTGATTATTGAACTCACAAGCAATTCCTTGGCTTACACTTATTCTAAAATCACTCGGTAATCCTATGTCAGTAAATGGCATGTTATTTATTTTTATTTGAATATGTTTAGCAATAGCGGCGGCTGTGTCTTTTTGACAACGGGGTAATATAATAGCAAATTCTTCACCGCCATAACGGGCTGCTAAACAATCGCGAGAAGGGAGTGACTCTGCTATTATACTTGCTACTTTTTGTAAGCATTTATCGCCTTTTACATGACCGAATCGGTCATTGAATAATTTAAAGTAATCAATGTCGATTAATATAGTGCTAATAGCCTGATTGGTTTGTACGCTTTCTTGCCAATGCTCTTTTAATGACTCTTCAAGGGTTAATCTATTTGCAAGGCCGGTTAAATGGTCAGTGGTAGCCTGTTTAATTAAGCGGTTATATTGTTCTTTGTGTGATGATAAATCGTGTAATACACAAATAAATAAATTTTCTGCAACGGCAATGTTTTTTGGCAGGCTCGATATACATAAATCCGCCTCAAGGGTTTTACTGTCGGCACGGTTTATTTTAACTTCGTTTGGCCCAAGGCTTATCGGCGAGTCTTTATGGTCTAACCAACTAAGTAGGGTATACATGTATTTATCACGGTCGGTGTCGTGTAGGTAATGTAAAATGTTTTGCCCGATTAACGCTTCTTGGTTGTCACCTAAAAGCTGTGCCGCCATCGGGTTTGCAAATTCAAACGTGCCTTGACCATTAATGATAAACACTCCTTCAGGAATGTTCTGAAACATTTGTGCAATCAGTGCAAGTTGCTCTGAATTGATAGACTGCGGTAGTGCGTTTTTCGCTTCTGGTTTTGCAGTGCTTGGTTGTTCATTTTTATTAGTAGACACGTTCGTTTCCTTTTTGCCGATGCAAACGATTTTGGTGTCTATAAAGTTACTTAAAAAAGTGCAAATTAACCTTCTGGTAATCTTCTGGTTTTAATCTGTTGTTTTGTAATGTAAAAAAGCTCCTAAAAAGGAGCTTTTCACAAGAGGTTTTTAGTTTTCTTCTTTGTTTTCTACTTGTGGATCTGCACTTTCATAGCTTGTGCCATTGCACTCCACGATGAAAATCATACACGCAGTACCGCTATTATCATCTGTATCGGCAATCTCAATTGTTTGACCATTGTTAGTGACTTTAAAGCTAAAGTCTTGCTCGCAATCACCTTCAAGGTTTGCAAATTTAGCTCCTGTAAATTGAAAGCCCGCTTCAACTGTTGCGTCATCAAGCGTATAAATACCGAGGCTGTTTCTTTCATTGACAGTACCGCCACCAGAAACTTGCTGACCGTCTTGGAAGTATGTGAATACAGCTTCATTTTCAGTGTTAAGTGTAACATTCACTGTAAAGTTGTAAGTTTGACTTTCGCTCATTGTTATTACCTTCTAGTTGTTTTTTATAGATCAAAGTTAGTAATGCCTAACTCAATTAGCTTACTTTTAATTGTGTCGACTACATCTGCTTTATTTAAGCAGGTGTAGGCTTGAATAAGTGGGTAAGTTCTTTTTATACTTTTGTCGCCATTGTTGTTCTTCTCAATCGTATTTATAGTTGCTTGACATAATTTTTGTTTTGTTATTTTGTCTTTAGTAAGCTTTGCTTTAATTAAGTTTATCTTTATTAGAATAGAGTTATTTTCTATTTTTTTAGTATCAGACAATCTCTCAATAAAATATGAGTTGCTTTCTAGTTTTAATAAATGGGATTCGGCTTCACTTAAAAGATTTCTATTTATTAAATAATGAATGACACCTATTTGAATGTTTATTAAAGTTGTATTTGAAAACCCTTGGTTATCAATGTAACTCAAAACATCTTTTACCTTTTCACTTGTTTTATTTTTATCTAACAGCATTAATTGGTATGCAAGCGTTCTGTAAAAGGTGCGCTGAAAGTTTTGATTTTTTGGATCTTGTATTCTTGCTTGATTAATCGCATTGGTTGCTTTTTCTGCTTTTAAAAATGCCGCTTTCTTATTTGGGTAATAGCTCAATAAAAAGCTTTGCTGCATATAAGTGTTTGCTAAATGACTTTGCAAACTTGCATCATTCGGTGACGCTTTAAGCATGTTGACTAGCTGTTGAGAGGCTCGCTCAAGCATTTCGAGTGCAGCGTTTAAATTACCGAGCCTTTCTTCTGTGGTTGCAATCCAACTGATGGTATCTGTCTTATCGCGTAATAAATTTTTGTTATTAGGTTTAAGTTCAAGAGCTTGGTTTTTAAGTTTTAAAGACTCAGTAAAGCTTTGTCTTGCAAGAGCGTAATTAAACTGTTTTAAATACAGCGAACCAAGAGAATTGTGTGAGTAAGATAGCTCCATAATTGAATTAAAGTCATTAGGGGCAAGTTGATACATCTTTTCACTGTAAGCCAAGTAACGTTTGAACATTGGCTCAGTCGCTAAGTAATTACTTTGCTCATAAGTTAAATTACCAAGCCAAAAAGCATTGGCCCCTGCGAGCATTAAAACATCTAGGTTATTAGGTTGAGTTTTTAGTAATGATTCTAGGCGCGTTCGTGCATTTTCAAAGGCGGTGAAGGCCTCGTCAGTTTTGCCGCGAGAGTAGGCGACTTCGCCCATGGCCTCTAAGGTTTGAGCGTATTGAAAACGGTTATTAAACTGGTCTTGTTTATCGCTAAAGTCAAACAGTGACGCTGTTTCTTCGTCTTGGTTGGTAAAATACTCAAGGGCTTTGTTGCTAATACCATCCAATAAATCCATGCGCTTAACGCTTCTGAGTTTGTCGGCAAATTCACCGACCATAAAACCCAATAAACTCTCCGCTTCTTGGCGTTTTTGTTTTGCTATTTGTTCGGCGTGATAGCTACGCACGCTCATAAATGTGGCAATAAAGGTTAAGCACACAAGTGCAGCTGCCGTTATTTGTAACACGCGTTTTTTACGTTTGGCTTTATTGTTAGAAGCCTTAATTAACGCTTGTTCGTCACTCGATAAGCTAAACATAGGGTTTTTAACTAGGCTTTGTGCTTCTTGTAGCGGTTTACCTTGGGCTAATAAAAAGTCGCTGTGTTTTTGTTCAAGCAGCCAGCGCTCGGTGGCTAGTTGCACACGACTTTGAATTGCTAAGCTTTGTTGGTGCTCTTGCACCCAATCTATGGCGCGTTGCCAATGGCGTAGCAGCGCTTCGTGAGCAAGGCTAAAACAGGCTTGCTCATTTTTAAGGTGTGATACAAACAAGCGGCTGTCGACCATGGCCTGAGCAAGCTTGGTCGCAGCAGTGCTGGTTAATTCGCTCCAATGTGCTGCACGGCTAGTGAGTGTTTCGCCATCTGGGCTTAAAGTGATCAGCTTAGAAAGTACAGCGGCAAGTTCAGCTTGTTGGTCTTTGGGTAATTGGCAAAATACCTGTTCGGCTTTTTGGCCGATGGCTCCTTCGATGGTGCCAAGGGCTTGGTATTCAGAAAACAATAATTCGTTGTCTGGGCTGCGCTGCAAGTAAAGCTGCTGCAAGGTGTATTGCAGCATTGGCAATGCATCTGGGTTATTGGCAGTATCATTACAAAGTTGTTCATCAAGCGGTGTGTGATGCTCTGGGTGATGTTGCCAACTTAAGCCTGCTGCAAGTGCTGGCAAACGGATCATTTGCTTAAGCTCAGAGCGAGTTGGCGCTAATAAATCAAAGTGTGCGCCATTGGCTTTACCTGCCATTAAACTTGGTTGACTCACTACTTGCGGGTAAAAGTCATTACGACAGGCACTAAAAATGATCATGCAGCCACTTGTTGCTAAGCGCTCAATAAGTGCTAACAGCTGGTTGCGCTCGTCATCGCTAAATAAAGGTGATGACAATAGCACTTCGAGCCGGTCGATAAATAAAAATAAATAGGGCGTAGTGCGCTCTTTATTTAGCGCTGCAAGTGCTGCTTTACAGCGAGAAATAACTTGTTCTGGGTCTTTTAATAACAATTCAGCCAACGCATCGGCGCTTATATCGCTAAGTACAGCTGCGTCGTTTATTTCTAAATCGAGCAAGGTTGAGGCTAAATCAAGCAGTAAGCGCTCTTTGCTGACATCGGCAAAGTCGAGTTGGCAGTAACTGTGTACTCTAATGCCATCGTAGCCATTACTCGACATTAAAGCGGGCAATACACCGGCGTTAACTAACGACGATTTACCTGAACCACTGGCTCCCAAAATTAAGCAAAATGCGCGACCAAATTCTATTTGAGCCGACACTCGCTGTAGCAAAGTGGCAATTTGTTTGTTACGACCAAAAAATACATCGGCTTGCTCAGGTGCAAACGCACTTAAGCCAACAAAGGGCGAATCACCTTGCCAACTGGTTTGGCTGGCTTTTTGTTCTTCGTTGAGTGGAAAGTTGATTTCGGCAATAACCCGATAACCACGTTTACGAATGGTTTCTATGTAATGCGGATCACTTGCTTTATCTTCAAAGGCTTTACGTAATTGGGTGATCACTTTATGCAGGGGGTTGTCACCGAGCGCTACATTTGGCCAGCAGTGGCTGATAATTTCTTCACTTGTTAGTAGCTCACCTTGTTTTTCGCATAGCAGCAGTAATACATCCATCGCCTTGGGTTCAAGATGCTTTGTTTGTTCACCGCGTCTGATTGAATTAGTAGCCGGAGTAACTTGCCATTCGCCAACGAAAAACAGCGCCGTATTCATAGTGTTATCTTCATTGTTATTGTTAGAAACGCAGTCCGATTGGACCGATTTTATATTAGATTACGGGATACTTTGATTAATACAATATTATGAGATCAACAGCAAGCGCCTTGCCTTTTCTGACATTAAAAAATCATATTGATGTCGTGTATATAAAACTTTTTGTAAAGTTTGTTTGACTTTTTGTGTTGCTAGGTTAATCTTTAGTCAAGTTTACTTTACTTTTAAGGTGAGAATAATGAATCAAACAGGATTAACCTTTAAACAACGTAATAAGCAGAACACGCTAAACCTCGCTAAATGGACATCAGCATGGGTGATTACATTAGCAATTGCCTCATTTGGGCCGCATTTTTTATGGCAAGAGCAGGCTATTTTTAGTGTTGTGGCAATCTTAATCAATGTAGTAGTTGGCATCATGATGATTTTATCGAACAAACGACAACTACAAGGAATGGATGAGCTGCAGCAGCGTATGCACCTTAATGCAATGGCCATTACCTTGGGTGCAAGCTTGGTATTTGGTTTAGCTTACTCGGTGGTGCAATCAAGTGGTTTAATAAGCTTTAAAGAAGATATATCGCACCTCGTGCTCTTTATGGGCTTAACCTATTTGGTGAGTCTTTTAATGATGAATAAGCAGTTAAACGACGAGGGCGAAGAATGAAAAACCGCTTGAAAGTGCTTCGTGCTGAGCACAACTACACCCAAGCGAAACTCGCAGAGCTTTTGGATGTGTCTAGGCAAACCATTAATGCGATTGAAAAAGGTAAATTTGACCCAAGTTTGCCATTAGCATTTAAAGCCGCGCGTTTATTTAACCTGAGTATCGAAGAGATATTTCAGGATGAGTAAGTCTGATAGCGTAAGAGGCGTTTTAACGCCGAATGTTAAATCATTCAGGTTAAACGCCATTTATCCTACGCGATATAAAATCGCTACTACATTTTTGAGAGCTTACAGCTTTGTTTTTTCATCTGCATCGCACTTAACGACCACATTAAAAAGCCACCTAAGAATAATGCCGCCGAAACATAGCCTGTTTGACTAGGGAGTGCGCCCCCAGCAATAGCCATGCCGCCAAGCCAAGGGCCTATGGCATTGGCAGTATTAAACGCACACTGTACTAGCGCACCAATCATGGCATGCCCTTGTGGTGATACATCCATTAATAACGATTGGATCACGGTACCTAAACCAACACTAAAACCAATAAAGAAAATCACCGCGTATAACAGCCAAATATTATGGCTTGCGCTTACATAACTGGCTGCAAATACTACAGCACCAATTAGCGCAGCCCCTGTGGTTTTCAGCGGTGAGTGGTCGGCGGCTTTACCTAATAGGTAGTTACCTAATGTACAACCAATACCAAACATGATCATAGCAATAGAGATAGTGTAAGCAGGGGTATGGGTGACTTCTAAAATAGTGTCGGCAATGTAAGTGTAAACACAAAATACACCACCAAAACCAATAATGATGATACCTAGAATGGTCCATACGAGCTTGTTCTTTAATACACTTAACTCATCGAGAATCGATGTTGGCGCGGTATTTTTTACGTTAGGTACGTATTTCACAATCAATACCAAGGCAACTAACGCAAGTAAAGCGGTGCCTGCCAAACAATAACGCCAGCTAAAGTTTTGCCCCACTAAGGTGACCATGGGCACACCAACGATAGTGGCAATGGTTAAACCCATAAACACTTTTGACATAAAGCTTGCGCGTTTATCGGCAGGGGCGATGTCGGCAGCCAATAAAATAGCAGCGGCGAAGTAGGCACCGTGTGGTAAACCACTTAAAAAGCGAAATAAAATAAGTTGCTCAAGCGAGTTTGCAAAAGCACTTAAGCCATTGAATAAAAACATCATACTGACAAACATCAACAGTGCATTGCGCTTACGCATGTTGGCGGTTGTGATCATAAATAGCGGTGCACCGACGACGACGCCTATCGCGTAAGCGCTGATGGCATAACCACTTTGCGCTGGCGTAGACGAAAATGTTTCGCTGATCAGGGGCAACATTGGCATCATAGAAAATTCTGATAGGCCTAAAATGAATGTGCCTAAAGCCAATACTATCAGAATGGTAAACGTGCTTGCGTTGCCTTGGGAGTTGGCTACGTTAGTCATGTAATTCCTTTAAAATAAATTTAAAAACAAAATAGATTTTTGATAATTGAAAGTGCCAGTAACAAATACTTTGTTCTGGAGTAGAGATGTGTGCCCAGCGCTATTTTAATACAAATTAATGGGGTTGATACAGTACTTTTTGGAACGTTCTATATTTGTTTGCTATAAGAAAATAACCTGAACTTCTTAAGTCTTTGCTGTTCAAAATAAATACAGAGAAAAAGCCAACTATACTTGGTGAATTAAATTGGTTTAAAGGAGAGTGTAATGAAAAAGATATTTGCTTGTATCGACGGTTCATGCATGACCGATGCGGTGACAGAAGCGGCTATTTGGATTTCTAAGCGCTCCAGCCATCCAATTAATTTTCTGCATGCTTTAGAGCCACCTTTGCCGCAGGGCAGTGATGATTTAACCGCAATTATTGGTTTAGGTTCGCAAACTTCATTGTTAGAGCAATTGGCAAAACTTGAGCAAGAGCGCAACAAAGTAGCGTCGCAGCACGGTCAATTATTGCTAGATGAAGCAATGAAAAAAGCCGAGCATGCAGGCTTAAACGAGATTGAGCAACAGCAGCTTTCAATGAGTCTTGTTGATGCCTTGCTTGAACATGAAGACAATGCCCGCGTGATGATTATTGGCCGCTCTGGTAAAGGCCATTACGATGATTTTAAAGTACTGGGCTCACATATTGAAACGCTGATCCGTCAGGTACATACCCCGGTTGCGATTGTGCCGCCGCAATTTCATGAGCCCACAAACTTTATGCTGGCTTATGATGGCAGCGAAAGTACCGACAAAGCGATTACACAAATTATCAAGGGCGGGATTTTATCCGGCTTAGATTGCCACTTGGTGATGGTTGATAAACAAGACGGTCACTGCCAAGACAAACTTGATACTGCCTCAGCAAGGCTGGCTGAAAACGGCTTTAATGTGAGAGCGCGCATGCTCGATGGCGATGTTTACCAAGCGCTGTGGCGGTATAAAAGTGACCACGCCGTTGACTTAATGGTGATGGGCGCATTTGGTCACTCTAAATGGCGGCAGTTCTTTTTAGGCAGCACGACCTTAAAAATGCTTGAAGATAGCCGTATTCCTTTAGTGGTGTTGCGCTAAGTTATTTACCTGTGACAGGGTGCGACAATATGTCACGTGTTCAGACTAATTAATGAGTTTTATAATCGGCGTCATTAATTATTTGCTTTGATTTTAAAAGAGTTATGAACACGCAATCTTCTCGCCCTGGTTTTTTATTTTCCAAAATTGCTGCAGCACTTAGCTGTGTTTTAAGTATTTCAGCCTTTGCTGATGATTCTATTGAAGTGATAGAAGTACAAGGTCATGCCCAAAATAACCATCAATTAGTTGGCTCTGCAGACGCGTTACTGAAAGATTTAGGTGTTGATTTTTCAGCGGCCGGAGGGGTGTCTAACTTGCCAGTAATGAACGGCATGATGGGCGATAGAGTTAAAGTTTTAGTTGATGGTGCTGATGTCACAGCAGCGTGTGCTAACCAAATGAACCCGCCACTCTCTTATGTGTCGGCAAATCAAATTGCCTCTTACAGTGTCGTTGCTGGTGTATCACCGGTAAGCAGTGGCGGGGATAATATTGCCGGTGTTATTAGGGTAAATACGATTGCCCCTGAATTTAGTGATTCAGACTCAGTGAAATGGCGCGCAGGCTATGTTACCGCCCAGTACAAAAGCGTTAACGATAGCCAAGCATACGCGCTAGGTGCCAGCCTTGCGAGCAAACAGTTTAGCTTGTCTTACCAAGGCAGCTTTGAAGATGCTAACAGCTATGATGATGGCCATGGTGAGCGTGTACTTGATACCTTATATCGAGTACAAAATCATGCCTTAACAGGCGCTATTCGTAATGAGAAACAACAGCTTGTGGTTAAGCTGACGCATCAAAAAATTCCTTACCAAGGCTTTGCAAATCAATACATGGATATGACCGATAACACCAGTTATGGTTTCGTTGTTCAGTATCAACGTGAGCTTGAAAATGGTGATTTGCAGGTGCAAGTGAATGCGCATGATGTAAAACACGAAATGGGTTTTTTCAGTAATGAGAAAACCGGCATGATGCCGATGAATACCGATGCACAAGATTACAGTTACCAAGTTCATTGGCGCACTGACTTATCAAAACAGTCATCACTAATGCTAGGGCAAGAATATTACGGTTATCGAATTGATGATTGGTGGCCAGCGGTTACAGGGTCAATGATGATGGGCCCAAATGAATACGTAAACATTAACGATGGCAAACGTGACCGCCTTGCGGCATTTGCGGAGTACCAAAACCAAGTAAACCAAGCATGGTGGGTGTCGGCAGGTGTTCGAGTTGAGCAAGTCAGCACAGATACTGGCGAAGTGCAGGCTTATAACGAAGGTGGCATGAGCGGCATGGCTAATATGGGCTCAATGATGGATATGTCAAAAACCGACGCCCAAGCTGCGATGGAATTTAACCAATTAGACCGTAAACGTGACGACACTTTAGTTGATATCAGCTTGCTTGCTCGCTATCAATTATCGAATAACGATGAGCTGCAATTTGGTTTAGCTCGTAAAAACCGCGCACCTAATTTATATGAGCGTTACAGCTGGGGTGTAGGTACGATGGCAACCACCATGATTGGTTGGTTTGGTGATGGTAATGGTTATATTGGTAACCCAGATTTAGAAGCCGAAACAGCTCACACATTAAGCTCTAGCTACACCAAACTTGCCAAAGACGATAGCTGGCAAGTAACGGCAAATGTTTGGTACACGCAAGTAAATGATTATATTGATGCTGAAGTGACTAAGAGCTTTAATCGCACCGACATGGCGCATACCAAGCGTAATATTCTTACTTTTACGAACCTAGATGCGACACTTTACGGTGCAAAACTGGCGGGCTTGGTAGAGCTTTACAACTCAAAGCAAGCAGGAAAATGGCAGTTAAAAGGCTCACTAACCAGTACTCATGGTGAGCGTGATGATAGCAATGAAGACTTATATCAAATTATGCCACTGCACACTGAGCTGAGCCTAGAGCACGAATACAAAGGCTGGCAAAACGCACTGAGCTGGCAATGGGTTGATAGTAAAACTCATGTTGATGAGCGCCGTTTAGAAAACCAAACCGACAGTTATCAGTTACTGGCTATCTCAAGCCAGAAAACGTGGCAAAATTTAACCTTTAAGTTAGCAATTACCAACTTACTTGATGAATATTACCAACAGCCACTTGGCGGTGTAAGCATTGCTAATTACAAGCAAGATATGAGCAATGGCTTTGAGCAACTTGCCGGACAAGGCCGTTCGTATAATGCCAGTGTGAGTTATAGGTTTTAGGTTAGGGAGTTAGCGAGTTGCTAGAGTAAAGTTAGCAAGCTGCTAGGGTAAAGAGTGAAGAGAGCTGTCAGCTTTCAGATTAAAACCAGAGTTTCTAGTTACGAGAGTAAAGTTAGCGAGTCAGATCACGTGTCCGATATAAATGTGACATAAGCTGTCGTAGGCGTGAAATTTATTTCGCGTTAAAACATATTGCACAAAGAGAAAAGAATGAGAAGACAATGAGGTAAAACAATAGATTACTTGTTGTTTTCCTCTAAAGCGCAGCGTCTCTTATCCTCTTTGTGAAAATAAATGTCTTTGACGTAGGCGTGAAATTTATTTCGCGTTAAAAAAATTGCACAAAGAGAAAAGAATGAGAAGACAATGAGGTAAAACACTGGATTGCTTGTTGTATTCTCTAAAGCGCAGCGCCTCTTATCCTCTTTGTGAAAATAAATGTCTTTGTCGTAGGCGTGAAATTTATTTCGCGTTAAAACAAATTGCACAAAGAGAAAAGAATGAGAAGGTAATGAGGGAAAACACTGGATTACTTG
>NZ_JANHZR010000004.1:172004-422651 GCF_041414715.1 Pseudoalteromonas sp. DY56-GL22
GTGAAATTTATTTCGCGTTAAAACAAATTGCACAAAGAGAAAAGAATGAGAAGGTAATGAGGGAAAACACTGGATTACTTGCTGTTTTCCTCTAAAGCGCAGCGCCTCTTATCCTCTTTGTGAAAATAAATGTCTTTGACGTAGGCGTGAAATTTATTTCGCGTTAAAACAAATTGCACAAAGAGAAAAGAATGAGAAGGTAATGAGGGAAAACACTGGATTACTTGTTGTTTTCTCTAAAGCGCAGCGTCTTTAATCCTCTTTGTGAAAAAATGTCTTTGCCGTAGACGTGAAATTTATTTCGCGTTAAAACAAATTGCACAAAGAGAAACTAATGAGAAGAAAATGAGGAAGTAATATTAAAACTTTTTTTGTTTTTCTCTAAAGCGAAGCGTCTCTTATCCTCTTTGTGAATCATAGAAGTGTTGCGCGATATAAAATCGCGCCTACAATTTTACCCCTGACCGCTAGGTATTTTAATTTTCCTGCTCAGCTTCTTGCTGTGCTAATTTTTCGCGTTCTGCCTTTGAGATGTAGGCCGGTTTATTGCTCTTATGCAATTTTGCATTGGCGCGCTTATCTTTTTGCTTAAGTTTAGTGAAGATCTTTTTTCTGCGGTTCATGAGTCTAACAAACGAATTAATAGGGTGAGTGGTTATTGTACCTTGTTGGTATTTTTAAGCGATCTATTTTGCTTTAATTAGAGATGTTATGTCGGCGTTATAAGCGTTACAATCAAGGCGACTTTCTAAAAACCTTCTTAAACTCTGGAGCTTATCTTGAAACATTCATTACTTGCTGCATTTTTATTAAGTGCTTTCTCTAGTCAGGCAACTGTGTCTGAGCAAAGTGAAAAGCTGGCTAGCTACGCGGTAGAGCAATATCAACAAGCGCAAATTCATACCTTAGAGAATTTAGTTTCGTATCCAACGGTAAATAAAGAAGGTCTAGCGACTCCTGATAACCCAGATTTTATTGGCTTTAAGTCGTTCTTAAAAATGAAAGCGGCGCAGTTTGGTTTTGATTATCAAGATTTAGGCTACACAGTGTTAATTGGCATGGGTAACCAAGCTGACAAAGTAACCATAGTAACCCATGGTGATGTGCAACCTGCAGATGCCAGTAAATGGCAGCAAAGTCCTTTTAAAATGGATAAAACCTCTGAGCCAGGAAAGCTAATAGCTCGTGGTACAGAAGATGATAAAGGCGCAATTGCGACTGCACTGCATGCAATGAAGGCGATTAAAGACAAGGGTATTACTTTAAATAACCGTATTGAATTAATGGTTTACCTTGCAGAAGAGTCTGACTGGGCACCACTCGAAGAGTTCATGAAAACCTATCAGCAACCAAAATATGCTGTCACTATTGATGCTTCATACCCTGTGGTTGTTGCAGAAAAAGGCTGGAGCTTAATTGCGCCGACTTTCTCTGCGACCTCAGCACAAACAGGCTTATATGTCAGTGATTTAAAAGGCGGCGCCTTTGTTAGCCAAATCCCTGAAGATGCCAGCGTGTTAGTGCATAACGCTGATGCGGCGACAGTGGCTAAATTACACGACAATGTCGCTAAGCTTAAAAACGTCAAAGTGGCGATGACAGAGCAAGACAATGGCTTGTTAGTCCAAGTGAAGGGGATTTCAGCGCATTCATCTGAGCCAGAAGCGGGTGAAAATGCCATTGCGCACCTTGCAGAAATCTTTAAAGGTATTGATGTTGAGAACAATAGTGATGGTCAAGCCATTGAGTTTATCAATCAACTAATTGGCCTTGATTTATACGGCGCGCAATTCGGTGAAATTGGTTACAAGCATGACTTTATGGGCCCGATGACTGTTTCGCCTACCTTATTAAGCCGCGACGGTAACGACATTAAACTGTCGATTAATATGCGTCGTCCGGTAGGTAAACAAGAAGCGGTGCTTAAGCAGCAAATTAATGAAGCACTTAGTGCTTGGCAAACCACTAATGGTGCTACGTTAAAAGACACTAAAGTTATTATTGGTACGCCAATGCTGTTAGATGGTGCGCCTCATGCAGAAGCATTACTCGATATCTTTAAGCACTTTACCGGCGATAAGGACGCGGGCTTTGTGTCAATTGGTGGTGGCACAAATGCTAAGTTATTTGATAATGCGGTGTCATTTGGTCCATCAATGCCAGGTAAAAAGTACACAGGTCACTCAGAGCATGAGTTTATTACTGAAGAGCAGTTAGCACTGAACTTAAAAATGTATACTGCAATGATGATGAAGCTAGGTAATATGTAATTCTATAAACTGAAAACGCCGCTTTATAGCGGCGTTTTGTTTAAAACTGGTGACTCATTCCTATTTAGAATTGGGCAACAAACTTAAGGTTATAAAGTTCAGCAGAGCCGCTTTCAGTGTAATTCGCGGTTAAATAGTATTTATCATTAATAAAGTACTTACCTTGTAAAACGAGTTCAGAATCATCCAACCCTGCACCTATGGCATAGTGATCGCCGAAGTAGTAGCTGATCATGGCATTGCTTGCTGAATCATAAAGGCTGTCTTGATGGCCAACATCGACGGTAATGTAATGGCTACCACTTAAATGATTAAAGTATCTGGCAGAGACATTCCAAACGTCGAGTTCATCATCTGTTTCTGCGCTAAAACCAAGGTAATCTTTATCGTTGATTTGGAGGTTATACTGCGCTTTTAAGCGGAAATAATCATCACCATATTCACGCACATCCCTATTTACAGAGACCTTTAAGGCATCGGCAAATAAATAGCCTATTCCTAAGGTATAGTCATCAGCATCATCAACATCGTAAATTTCACCTGTAACAAACCAGTTTTTATAAAATCCTTCACCAAACAAGCCAAGATAATCAGTGTAATCGCTATTAAAGTAATTCACTCGGATGTTGGAATCTGTATCTAGGTAGCCATAATCATCAAGTACCCCAGAGCTCTGCTGCTCCTCAAAGTAGTAATGACTCACTAATTGGTAAGCATTAAAACTATATCTGTGGTTCTCTATGTGCGTGTAGTCGATACTGTTGAACCATTGTTTACTTACTTGTTGTTCTGTGGCGATTGAGCAGTTTGAATAAGCAAGTGTTGCAAGAGCGATCGGGGCTAATTTTTTAATCATACATATCCTTGTTGTATTTGGTTTTGCTTCATAAAGATAATACAACGAGGCGGTAAAAAGAATGTAATAAAGTGTTGTGGGTCTGTTAGTTTGTGAAAAGGCCAAGCACTGCTTGGCCTACAGAGATTAATTAAGCGTTGTGGTGAGTGATATTTCGGCATTCATCAGTTTAGAAATAGGGCAGCCTTGCTTGGTTTGCTCACAAAGTTGCTCAAACTTTTCGAGTGAGATTTCTTTTATCTTTGCGCTGACATCAAGTGCAATGTGGCTCACTTCGAAGCCGTCATCAACCTCATCAAGGCTCACTGTTGCTTTGGTCGTTATGTCGTCAGCGACAAAGCCTGCTTCAGTTAGAGCCAGCGATAGCGCCATGCTAAAACAGCTACTGTGTGCCGCTGCAACCAGTTCTTCAGGGTTAGTACCTGGCTTATCTTCAAAGCGAGTGTTAAAGCCAAATGGCTGTTTCTCAAGCGCGCCACTTTGACTAGAAATATAGCCTTTGCCAGATTTAATATCACCAGACCAACTCGTATGTGCAGATTTTTTAATTGTCATCGTCATCTCCTTTGTAAATTTTTTCGACGACCGTGAAAGGCTTTCAGGGTTTTGTGCCGAAAACGGTGAGTTCACGATATAAGTGCAACTTAAACGCCAATATTTCTTTTTGCCTCACGCTTGCAACGTTCTGAGCAGTATTTAACATGCTCCCAGTCACGTTGCCATTTTTTACGCCACATAAATGACCTGTCGCAAACGGGGCAGGTTTTGCTGGGTAAATTCAGCTTTTTATGAGCCATGGCGTTGTCTTTTAAGGCTTATCACATGCTTATGCAGTACGGCTTTTGTGCCACGTTTTACGTCATCACGTTCTCGAAATGACCATAACCGCTCACGTGCTTGTTTGGCTGCGTGTTCAATATCGACCATGGGCTCTGGGTAGTCTTCGCCGAGTTTAAAATTATTAAACAAGGCTTCCATTGGCGGTTGTTGCCATGGCTGGTGGAGATCTTCTTTGGGTAAGTTTTTAAGCTCAGGGCACCATGTTTTTATAAATATACCATCTGGGTCTTTGTCTTCAGATTGCTTTATTGGGTTATACAAACGAATGGTGTTAGTTCCTGTGACCGATGCTTGCATTTGGATTTGTGGGTAGTGAATACCCGGCTCAAAATCTAAAAAATAACGCGATAAAATTAAACTAACAGATTGCCAATGAATGTTCATATGATGAGTCATAAAGCTGACTAACATAGCGCGCATTCGAAAGTTAATGTAACCTGTTGCTGCGAGGCAGCGCATGCACGCATCAATAATAGGAATACCTGTTTGACCTTGTTCAAAGCGTTTTATGTGCTCAGCAACATGTTCATCATCGCGATAAGGGTAGTGCTTGTAGCCCGCATTTTGCGGTGCAAACTCCATGCTGCATTGAGTTTCGAACTTTTGCATAAAATGGCAATGCCAGTGAAGCCTTGACTCGAAAGCATGTAATGAGCGACGCCAGCTTAAAGGCTGCTTTGCTAAATAGTATTTTAGAGTTTGATAAACTTGTCTGAGGCTCAAGTTGCCAAAGGCTAAGTAAGGCGAAAGCCTAGAGCATGAATCTCTACTTTTGGAAGGACTCGAGATGCCACTTTGGTAGTTCTTTGCACGCTCTTCTACAAAGCTCTGTAGGCAAGCTCTAGCTGCATGAGGGCCACCATATTGAAACTGCGGGTCGTGCTTTAGAAAATCATCAACACAGGTCGCTGCTTGGTAATTATTGGGCAGTACAGCATTAAATACTTGCCAATTTGGCGTTACAAGACGTTGGTTCATCACGCCATGCCAATGTGCTTGCCAATCAAACTGTTTTGGCCTCGCTCGTTTTACACCTCCAAGTGGCGTTTCGTGCCATGGAATTGCTTTACTGTTTAGCCAGCGTTTGACCTGTTTATCTCGCTCAAATGTATTGTTTAGGCCTATTTCTTGATGACTATAAACCCCTGCAATATCAAAATCTTCACTGAGGGTTTCTAACAAGGTAATCATTTCTTGATTATAAATGGCGATTTCAGCGTTGTATTTTTCAAGTTGTTGGTTGATGTCTTTAAGTGACTGAGCAACAAAACGCCAGTGCCTTAAGCTGTAATGGGGGTCGTCGAGTAATAGAGGCTCAAAATTATAAATGAGTAAGCAAGGCAGATCTGATGCAATCGCACTGGCAAGTGGTTGATGATCAGACAATCTTAGGTCACGTTTGAACCAAACAAGATTTACTTTTTGTTTTTTTGAGTCTGCCATAAACGTGGAGTTGAAAAAGTGTTTTGCTCTTAATACGTAACAAGTTACAACTTCGATTAATTGCTACAACGATCCACAAAGTTTCCACATTTGTAGCATATTGCCCACACACTTTTGAATGATATTCAGATTATGCTTATGGTCAATTGAATGACATAAGAGGTTCGCTATGAAGCATTTATCTGCACTTTCTGTTTTAGCTATTTCGTTGTTAGTCACAGCGCCCGCTTGCTTTGCTCGCGACCATCAAGGCGGTCCACCCCAGCGACCTGACTTTACGACGATTGATATTGATGGCAATGGGGTGATTGATTTTACTGAGTTTAGTGAGCAGCCTATGCCAGAAGATATGCTGCAAACCATTTTTAATGACATGGATGCTGATCAAAATGGTGAAGTAACTGAAGACGAGTTCAACAACCATAAACCACCAAAACGTAAGGAAAATCAACGATGATCAACAGTGTCTCATCGGATGCGAATTTTCAGCCCATGCAACGACCGCAAGCAGAGCCGTTAACCAGTGAACAAACAGAGTTGATGAATGATACCTTAGCTCAGTTTGATCCTGAAAACTTAACTGCAGAAGATGCACAATCTATTATGCAAACATTTATGGATGCGGGTATTCAACCGGGTCAAGAAATGGAAGCAATTATGGCTGAAGCTGGCTTTGATGCCGCTGAAGTCGGTGAATTAGGTCGCCCTGAAGGTGAGCGTCCTCCTGGTCCGCCACCACCTCCGCCTAGTGGTAACTCACTTGAGCAGGTTGATACTGAAGAAGTTGTCAGTTATTTAGATGAGTTGTTAGCGCAATATTCTGATCAACTGGGAGAAGAAGATAAAGAAGCGATTCTAGCCTCTGTGCAAGAAAAGTTTGGTTTATCTGAAGGTGATTCGCTGTTATCGGTCACAGCGTAAATCACAAAGCGGTCATGATGACCGCTTTTTTATGCTCTGCTAATTACAGTGCTGCAGCAAAAGTCTTTATTTCGTTTTGTGCTGCTTCTAAGCTTTGCTCTGCACCCGGCATCGCAAGACCTTCGGCATAAATAAAATCAACGTCAGTCATACCCACAAAACCAAGTACATCTTTTAAGTATTTAGTTTGTGTATCCATGTCAGTGCCTTGATACAAACCACCACGTGCTGCAAGTACCACCACTTTCTTGTCTGCAATTAAACCTACAGGGCCTTGCTCAGTGTATTTAAACGTAATACCAGCACGGGCAATACGATCAATCCAAGCTTTGAATGTTGATGGAATTCCAAAGTTGTACATTGGCATACCAATAACAATCAGTTCGTTATCGTTAAGTTCAGCAATTAAATCGTCAGAAATTGCAGCAAGTGCTTTTTGCTCATCGCTACGCTCGTTTGCATCAGTCATCCAAGCAGCCATTTCTGTCTGCGTTAAGTGAGCAATCGCATTGTCGCTTAAATCGCGCGTTGTTACTGAAATTTGTTGGTTGTTAGCAAGTTGCTCAACAAATTGTTGGCTAAGTTTGGTTGAATTACCTTGTTCACCATTTAAAGATGAATTTAACACAAGTACTTTTTTCATCATGTCACCTAAGAAAACTGAAGTAGTGCAGCCATTATAATTATCAAAAAATAAATTAATAATGCTATTAATCGAGTGTTATGTTCGTTTTAAGCGAATGAAAGATGTGCCTAAGTTTTTTTGAGTTAGTCTTTTTTTGTAATTTAATGTTAATATTGTCGGAACAATAAAAAAATGGACTTTACTATGAAGTACTTACTGCTTACATTTTTTGCAGTGCTGAGCTTAATGCCCCGTGCTGCTGAAAACACGCAACTCCCTGTAGAATCATTCGCCTCTTTACGCGCTTTTAGCCAAGTAAAATTTTCGCCTAGTGGTGAACACATATCGTTTATTCGAAATGTGAATGGTGAGTTGGTTTTAATGGTTTATAACCGCAAAACTAAAGAAGCAGATGCTGTTATTCGTTCAGATAATCACACTATCTTCTTCGATTGGTATGAATGGGCAAATGATGAGGTACTGCTTTTAGGTGCACGCTATATTCAACGTCAATTTGGCGGCCCTAAATATACATCTACGCGTTTATATGCGTATAACATTGGTGGTGATGGAAAAGCGAAACTGGCTATAAAGCCTAACTTTAATCGTAATGAACGCCAACCGCAATTTGGTGATCAGGTCATCAGCTTTTTACCCGATCAAAAAGATAAAATTTTAGTTCAAGGTGACTTTGATGTTGCCAATACCCCTGGCGTGTATGAACTTAATTTAAGTACACTTCGTAAGAAAAAAATTCAGCGCTCACGCAGTAAAGTGATTGATTGGACAGCAGACCGCCAAGGTAATGTGCGTATTGCCCTTAAAATGGATGAAGACGAATTCGAATATATTCTTTACGATGAAGATAGAGATAACCGTAAAACGTTATTTAAATATAAAGCATTTACCCCTGATGTAGTGACTGTTTTGGGCTTCGATAAAGACCCTAATATTCTTTATTTCAAAGCTCTTAAAGATGGCTATGATGCGCTTTATAAAATGGACCTAACGACCATGAAAAAAGAGTTAGTGTTCAGCGATGATAACTATGACTTCGACGGTCATATTTTCTACTCACCACTTACAGGTGAAGTAGCAGGCTTTACACACTCTCAATTAGATGAAGGGATCCGTTACTGGAATGAAGATTTAAATAAGCTCTATACAGGTTTACGCGCTGTTTTACCAAAAGATAAATTTGACATAGATATCATTGATACCAGTAAAGATCAGCGCCAATATGTGCTTTATTTAACAAGTGATGATAGTGCTGGAACTTACATGATTGGGAATCGCGATACAAGTGAGCTAACGGTATTTGCAAGCGCATTCCCAGATGTAAATGAAACAGTTTACAGCGGTAAAAAGAAAATCAGTTTTAAAGCCCGTGATGGTTTAACTATTGAAGGGTATTTAACTTTACCTGTGGGTTACAAAGAAGGCGATAAACTACCCACTATTGTGTTCCCGCATGGTGGTCCTATGGCTCGTGATTACGCTGGTTTTGACTATTGGACTGCATTACTTGCTTATAATGGTTATGCAGTACTGCAACCAAACTTCCGTGGTTCTAGTGGCTATGGCCATGAATTTGAGATGGCTGCAGTTCAAGGTTTTGGTAAAGAAATGCAAGATGACTTGCAAGATGCGGCGAATTGGCTTGTTGAGGAAGGTATCGCTAATAAAGATAAAATCTGTATTGGCGGGGCAAGTTATGGTGGTTATGCTGCATTAATGGCGGTGGTTAAACACCCAGAAACATTCAAATGTGCAGCAAGCTTTGCAGGCGTTACTGATCTTGAGCGTATTGTTAGTAAAGCGCGTTATTTCACTAATAAAGAAATTGTGCGTAAGCAATTTGGAACTGATGGCGATAAACTTGAAAAGGTTTCACCAGTTAATTTTGCAAAGCAAATTAATCGTCCGGTGCTATTGGTTCATGGCTCTGATGATAATGTAGTGCCTGTTTATCATAGCCGTGAAATGGATGATGAACTTAAAGACGAAGGTAAAGATGTTACTTACATTGAGCTTGAAGATGGCGATCATTACTTATCGCACCAGCCATACAGAATTAAAACGTTGAAAGCGTTTTTAGAGTTCTTCGATAAGAACTTGAAAAACTAGAATTAGCAAAGAAAAGGCGACCTAGGTCGCCTTTTTTAATACCTGATTCTGCGTCAATTTTATTTATAGGCTAATTCAGCATCAATATTGCGCATTAAGTTGGTAACCCAATTGATATATTGGCGGTGGATTTTTTTGCCATTGTAATCAAGGTTGATCGAATCTTTGTAATCAATAGAGTATTCTTGCTCGTTAAACGTTATATCAACGCGTAATTGGTGTTTACGAATATCAAGTTTACCTAAGATTTGGCCTTCGGCATTTGAACGACACGTCCAGCCTAGTTTCATACATGCTTTTAAAATATTGGTTTTGATACTTTCAAGGTCATGTTGGCCAGACGCCATTTGCGGTACAGGGTTTGCGTCAAAGTTACGAATAGGCACACTGGTGCTACAAGCAGAAAGTGTAAGTAGGGTAAAAAGTGCAAGCGCTGCCTTTTTCATAGTAAGTCCTTTTTGGAAATAAAATCAGCGCGATTATGCGCTTTTTTTACCCGAGGGTCTAGGCATCGGGTAAAAACCATGCACTAATTGCACCAAGTAAGCCTAAGATACTGTAGAAAAAAATTAACTCAGCAGTCGTTAAGTAGGTATTTAGTAAGCCGACGCTACCTAGCAGTAATAATATAACTCCGATCACCGTATTACTAACAGAGACATAGTCAGTGCGCTTGTTTCCTTCAGCCATATCAACAAGGTAGGTTTTACGACCAAGGCGAACCCCTTGATGAGCTACGGTGAGTAAAAAATAACAGAGCGGTAATAGCCAAAACTCATTGAGCGTTTGTGGGCTCAGATAAGCAACTAAATAAACGGCGAAACCGTTGAGGGTGACGAGCATTGCAGCAAATACTAATACTTTGCGACTCGATAAATCACTTAATCGACCCCAAATTGGCGCAGAGACTAAGCTGGCAAGCCCAGAAAGCGCCATAAACGTAGCAAGTAGTGAAAAGTCGAAAGCCTGTTCACTAGCAAGAACGATATAAAACGGGGCGCTCAAAGCAGAACATAGCAACAACGCACGAGTGATAATAAAGTGGGCAAATTGTTTATCTTGGTAAAGCAGTTTTAATTTTGACAAAGCATGCAAAAAGCCGTTTTCAGCGCCCTCGGTTGCGCCCTTGTATTCTTGAATGCGACTATAGCTGAGCGCTGCAAACAGCCACATTAAAGCGGCCAGCATTAAAGCAACATACACCCCATTTTCATAGCCAAGACTTTGTAGATACCATAAACCAAGACCAAAGGTGAGCGTTGCAAATCCGGCAAAACTCGCAGCAAGACCGCTAATACTGCCTCGTTGTTGTTTAGGTATGACCTTGCCTAATACATCTTTTGCAGCAATGGAATTAAAGCCACGAGCAAGGCTAAAGATAATCAAAATAGCGATGATAGCAAAACCTGCTGTTGCACCTTGAAGTGTTAAAGCACAAATAAGCATGCCTACAATACACAAAGCTTGCACTATGGCGCCAATCACCCAAACCCACTTTCTAACAGGCAGCCTACGAATAGCACTGGCGATGGCCAGTTGTGGCAACATTGAGCCTGACTCACGAATAGGCACAAGCCAAGCAATAAAACTACTTGGTACATTAATGCTTTGCAGTAGCCAAGGCAGAGTCACTTTAGGGTTTAGCAGGGCATCTGCAAACTTACTAAATAGTTGGCTCACTAATAAAGTAATAAAATTGCCGGGTACCACTTTACAAGCAGCTTCATCAATCGCTTTACAGGCACGGGCATCTTCGGTATTGCTAAGACGTTGATAGATATCTTCTTTACTGAGCTTTTTCATACTGTTTATTTTTATGAAAAAGGGCCGTTAAGCCCTTAAAAATCTTCCTTAGAGTGGCGCTCTGCTAATTGCTCAGCTTCATCACCCCAAGTTCTATTGACTCTACGACCTCGTTTTACAGCAGGGCGGCGCTCAATTTGTTTTGCCCAGCGCATCACATGGCTGTATGACTCAACATCTAAGAACTCTGCCGCATCATATAAATTGCCAAGTACCAAGCTGCCATACCAAGGCCAAATAGCGATATCGGCAATTGAATATTCGCTACCAGCCATGTAGTCATGGTCGCTTAAATGACGGTTTAATACGTCTAACTGGCGTTTTACTTCCATGGTGAAGCGATCAATTGGGTACTGCATTTTAAATGGTGCATAACTATAAAAGTGACCGAAACCTCCGCCTAAGTAGGGGGCAGAGCCCATTTGCCAAAACAGCCAATTACGACATTCTGTTTTACTGGCGTGATCGCTTGGGATCAGCGCATCAAACTTTTCTGCCAAGTATTGTAAAATTGCACCTGACTCAAACACGCGAGTAACGGGTGTGGTACTGTGATCCATTAAGGCTGGGATTTTTGAATTAGGGTTAACACTTACAAACCCTGAAGAGAACTGGTCACCATCGCCAATTTTAATTAAAAATGCATCGTAGTCGGCTTCATCAATACCAAGCTCTAATAGCTCTTCGAGCATGATAGTGACTTTTTGGCCGTTTGGTGTCGCAAGCGAGTAGAGTTGTAGGTCATGTTTACCAACGGGCAAGTCTTGCTCGTGGGTTGCACCTGAGACCGGACGATTCGTCTTCGCCCATTCACCACCGTTTTCTGCATCCCATTGCCACACTTTAGGTGGCGTATAACTGTCGGTATTACTCATTGAAACTCCTAAATTGTGCTTTAATGAATGTCATTACGAGACTACCATCCTAGTTGATCAGATAGAGCAAGGGAAGTACAGTTATTAATTATGAATAACAAGGAGGATGGCATGAAAAAGCATGGTTTAGCCATTGGCCTTGAGCGAAGTGAAATACTTTGAAGACCCGATCATTGCCACTGAGTGGTTACACGAATAAGGAGTTAAGTGATAAAAAACAGTCAATTAAAGGTAGCAACGTTTAATTTATATAATTATTTAGCGCCACCTGACGCATTTTATGATTTTCAGCGCATTTATAGCGCTGAGCAGTGGGCCAAAAAGCAGCGCTGGTTGGCCGATTACCTTAAAAATCAGCAGCCAGATATTATTGGCTTTCAAGAAGTGTTCAGTATCAATGAACTAAAACAACAAGTTAACGCAGAGGGTTACCCTTATTTTGCAGTGGTTGATGAGCCAACGGTGATTGATGACTTTATTTATCGCGATCCGGTTGTGGCCATTGCCTCACGCTATAAAATTATTGCTGTCAGTCAGGTTGAGGCAGAGCAAGATGATATTTTAGCGATGGGCTTGAGCGATAATTTTAACTTTAGCCGCAGTATTATTCGCGCAACACTTGAAGTACCTCACTTAGGACATGTCGATTGCTATGTAGTGCACTTTAAATCTAAGCGCAGCATGCTCCATCACCAAGATGATGAAAGCCACAGCGAACAGCAAAACTTAGTTATGCAGTTAAAATCGCAAGCCCTTGGGCGCTGGGCATCAAGTATGCAGCGTGGCAGTGAAGCAGCGCTGTTACTCGTTGAAATTATTAAGCGCAGAGCGCACACCAATAACCCTGTGATTGTGATGGGGGACTTTAATAATGAGTTACACGATGGTGTGCTTAATCATTTAATCGCTGACCACCTTCGTTTTAGCGGTCATAGCCAAAATAGCCCATCTCGTTCAGAGTTTAAACTACAAGATAGTTGGCAACTCTATCAGCGCCATGTTGTCACCGAGAACGACAGAGAAGCGACCCACTATTTTGGCAGTAGCAGCTCAGTATTTGATTATATTTTGTTATCCCGTGAGTTTGATGCCGGGTTTCAGAGCAGCTTTTTCGAGGTAGTTGATTATCACACTTATGATCAGCACTTAATCAACCCCCAGTTTGCCTATGATGATCAAAGTACCGACCATGGCGTTGTGATGGTGACAATGAAGTTAAGAGACTAACTTATAGCTTTAAGCTGCAAGTCTTAAGTTCCAAGTTGAAAAACAGTTAATTTTTTACCCAGCCGATACTTAAAAGATATCGGCTGCCAGACGTTACCCGCGTTACCTGATGTTCGCAGATATCAGGACGGAACAATTTGATTCGTGAGCTTTCGTAGAGTGGGGCAGAGCAGATAAACTCCCCACCCGAATGCGCTTTTTTGAGTACAATATTAAGCCTGAAATGTTTACCTCTAGCGACTTTATCGGTGTGAGCCGCTATTTCACTGCCCTCAGGAAAACGCAAAATATACATATCAAATTTAATTGGCCAGCGAGCTGTGCAAATTAGCATTTTATCGTAGCCTGAAAGCTGCCGGCCTTTTTCAAAACGAAAGAGCTTTTTAAATAGCGAAGGTGTGGTCATTGTTATTTCAAAGCTTTCAGTTTAAAGCTTAGGGCTCTTTTGTTTATCACGTTTTGCCATAATATAACCGATAAATGCGCCGCTGATTGCGCCGAATAAATGGCTTTCGAATGAAATATGAACGCGCTGCGGAAAAACACCCCAAATCAGGCCGCTGTATAACACAACAACCGCAATACTGATTAAAATGGCTTTGAATGAGCGGTGCATAATGCCGTAGCTAATTAAATAGCCCCATAAACCGTAGATAACACCACTTAGTCCTACATGAATATTGCTGCGGCCAAATAGCCATACTAGTAATCCACCAATGAGCGCAGTACCGGCAAACACCAGCCAAAAGCGTTTAACGCTAAATTGGCAAACTAGCCAGCCGAGAATAGCAAATGGCACTAGGTTACTAAAAAGGTGTGCCCAGCCACCATGTAAAAATGGCGCAAAAAATACCCCTGATAAACCAGACATCTGCCTTGGTAATATACCTAAACCGTTTAAATTTATGCCGGGTAGGGAATTAACTATTTGCAGTACCAAGCACACCAGCATAATGCCGAAAATTGCGAATCGCTTACTACTGATAGGAGGAATTTTGACAGTTTTTTTTTCAGTCATGATGGGCAGCTCTTAAATCAATGTGACCGAATGAGTATAACTTATTAAAAGTGAAGGTAAACACCTTGATATGCAAGGTGTTTACTAAAGGTCTAGGGCATGTTGACCTAGTCTAACCTAATTTGGTCAGTAGTTTTTTAGCAGTCAGCTCTGAGCTTGCAGGGTTTTGCCCAGTGATTAGTAGGCCATCTTCAATTGCAAGCTCGCCCCAATCATCAGTTTTTTGATACTGACCACCTTGTTTGATTAACTCATCTTCAACAAGTAATGGCACAACATTGGTAAGCTGTACGGCATCTTCTTCTGAATTACTAAAGCCTGTTACTTTTTTATCAAATACCACAGATTTACCAGCGGCATTTTTCGCATTCAGTAATACGGCACTGGCGTGACATACTGCACCGACTGGCTTATCTGAGTTAAGAAATTGCTCAATTAAGCTAATCGAATCTTGGTTATCAACTAAGTCCCATAACGGACCATGGCCACCTGGGTAAAATACCGCATCAAAATCATCGGCTTTAACTTCAGCAAGAGGTTTAGTATTAGCCATTAAAGTTTTTGCTGCGCTGTCTTGCTCAAAACGTTTTGTGGCATCGGTTGCCGCATCAGGGGCTGCACTGTTTGGATCAACCGGAGGTTGGCCACCTTTAACAGAGGCTAAAGTTACCTCTACACCAGCATCAATAAAGGCGTAGTAGGGTGCTGCAAATTCTTCGACCCAAAAACCCGTTTTATGGCCTGTATCGCCAAGCTGATCGTGTGAAGTAAGTACCATTAAAATTTTCTTAGCTGACATAGTGAATCCCTTTTTGTGAATTAAACATCGTTGATAACACTATAGGGGTGAGAATTGAATTAAACAACGCAGATAAATTTGACTTCATTGGTTTAATAATTGATACAATGATTCAGGTTAGATTAGGAGTTTGTATGAAAGTATCGTTTGAGCAGCTAAAAAGTATGGTGGTGTTTGCCCACATTGTGCAGCAGGGCAGCTTAACTAAAGCGGCTCAACAACTTGGTTTATCAAGGGCTGTTGTTAGTTATCATTTAAAGAAATTAGAACAGCAATTAAAGCTGACGTTACTTAATCGCTCAACGCGCACCATGACCCTTACCGAAGCGGGTATGGCTTATTATGAACGTTGTCAGGCTATCACCGAGCAGGCTGAGGCTGCTAACCTACACCTTGAGAACTTAAAGAGTGAACCGGTTGGGGTTATTAAATTGAGTTGTCCGGTGAATGTTGGTTTGCAACTTGTGGTACCGGCACTGGCTCAGTTTAAGCGTTTGTATCCTAAAATTGATATTGATTTACAGCTTAGCGATGATGTGGTTGATATCATCAAAGAGGGCTTTGACTTAGCGATTAGAGGGGTGGCCCTTGAAAGCTCAAACTTACAAGCCACTAAACTTGCAAGTATGGCGACTTGCTTATGTGGCTCAGTCGATTACTTTACAAAATACCCTATACCAAAGAGCATTGCTGATTTAGCAGAGCATACATGGGTGGTGTATCAACCAAGTAGTGCTGTTGTCACGCTCGAAAAAGAGAAACGCCGCTTTGAGGTGGCAGTTAGTGGTGGCATAAGTACCAATAACGCTGCTGCACGAACTGCCTTTGTAGAAGCTGGGCATGGCTTAGCGAAAATCCCAGTTTATGATGCATTGCCAAGGATCAAAGCAGGATTGTTACGCACAATCTTAGATGATTACAAAACTGCTGATATTGAACTTTATGGCGTATTCCCGCCAGGGGCGGCGGGAAGTAAAAAGCTGCGGGTTTTACTCGATTACTTGAAGGATTATTTTACTAATCAAGTAGCCACTATGACGATTTAAACAAGTGTGCGATTAAATAAAGCGACTGCTTGTTGATACATGCTGATGGCAAGGGCTGGATCGTATCGGTCGCCTTCGTCGCGCATAAACGCATGTTGGGCGTTCACTTCTTGCCACTGGTAATTAATGCCTGTTGCCACCGCTTGTTGGTAAATTTTAATGCGGCCTTCTTTTGGTACATGAGGGTCTTGTTTACCCCAAACAAAATGAATTTCACCTTTAATATCTGCCATGCGCTCAAATGAGTTATTACCTGCTTGTGCTGGTAAAGTATCGCTGTGTATATCTGTCGCGTATAAACAAAAAGCGGCTTTGATACTTGGGTTTAATGCAGCACGGTATGCAAGGTGACCACCAATACATACGCCCATCGCACCGACATTTCCTGTGCAGTAATCTTGCTGACGTGCAAATGCAATTAAGGCGTCAGTATCTGAGTCATGGCTCTCAAGCGGTTTTGCCCATTTGTCGGCATTGCCTTTGTCTTTACCTGCATCATCATAGGCAAGTACTGTCCCAATAGGATTTAACTCATGAAAAACTTCTGGCACTAACACGACAAAGCCATGACCAGCAAGTATTGCCGCAGAGCGTGCAATTGGTGCTGTTTCTTGGAAAATCTCAGAGTAGAAGATAATACACGGGTATTTACCTTCTTCTACAGGGCGATAAATACTGGTGCGCATTTCACCTGTGTTGGTCGCTATGTCGTGGCTATGGTGCTGAATAATCATGTTTATCCTTGTAAAAAACGGTTTAGCTAATAATACCTCAGCCCCACCTTTTGGACGAGTAAAAGCCCTTGAAATTTATTGATGCTCAGTTAACTCTCTGAGGCAGGATACTGCATACAGCTTGCGTAATAGGTAAGAGTAGCAGGCCAGTCAGAGAAAATAGCCATCACACCCACTTGCTTAGCAAGGACGTCTACCACTTTCATCATTTGCCCATCTTGTTTAATTACACGGGCAATCGACTGGTAATAATAACCACCGCCATTATTTAATGGACCAGAGCGCTCTAAACTCCAAGTAATGATGTTCAGTCCGGCTTGTTTAGCTTTAATAGCATAAAGCGATGGCACGATTGCACCTGACTCATCAAGGCTTAAAAGCATCCACATTGGCGGTGCGATAATGCGTACTCCATCGTTATATAGAGCCTGCATTGATGGCTGCCAAGTTGTTTCATCCATAGCATCAAAGTCTGCTTGCTCATCTCGGCCATCAAGATAAATACTGTTGCTTGCAAATTCAGGGTGATTATTTAGCCAATACTTCACATCTTCAAGATTAAATGATTGCGGATACACATCATCGCTATCCACACCTAAAGCTCGATACTCATCAAGCATTTTTTGCGCATAATCTTGCTGACTAAAACCGTTAAATGGCATGCTGACTTCTGGACTTTTTAGCTCGGGTGTCATTTTTACACCTAGAGATTTGAATAACTCAATGCTTTGCTGGTGGGTCATTAGGGTGCCGCTGTTTGCGTATAAGTCAGTGCGCCAGCTTGGTGTGCCTTGCATATATTCTGCGACGGTTTTGGCGTTTGGGTTGGCGCCATCCATTTTAGCTTTTAAGGTTAAAAACTCAGCTTGGGTGATATCGCTGGTGCAGCATTTAGCCTGAGCTGGTTGGCCGCCTTTGGCCGGGGTAAAAGGTTGGCTGCATTTTGCAGCCAACTCAGGAATCGCTAAAATGTTGGTAGTGGTGTGTAAATCACACTGTGAATGGCGACACACGAGTTGTTTGTCTTTAGTAAAGGCGACGTCACATTCAAGTACGCCAGCGCCCATTCTTGCAGCGGCTAAATATGACTCTTTGCTGTGCTCAGGAAACTGCATGGGGGCACCGCGATGACCAATTACAAAATCAGTTTTATAGAAAGGGCCATTAGCGCATGTCGCAAGTTGCTGCTTTAAAGGTCCATCAGTCATCTTGTCGATTAAATAGTAAGGCCTAGCACCCACTTGCACTGCCTGCTCCTCAGGCAGATTCTTACAACCTTGAATAATGAAAACTAAACAACATAAAACCAGTGCGCGCATAACAGCATTCCTCTAATCTAATAGAGTTTAGCCTATCATTGCTCCATGGCAGTTTTATTAAGTTTCTGATTTATAATAAGTGCTAATAAGATAATCGCTGCACCGATGGCAAGCTTGATGATATCGGCATCACGATTCCATATCACAATGTTAACGATGATCCCTGCTGGGATCAGTAGATTATTCATGACAGCCAAGGCACCTACATTGACGATGGTCGCACCTTTATTCCAAGCGAAATACCCAAGCCCTGAAGCAATCGTGCCTAAGTAAATTAACACGCCCCACTGTGTAGTAGTGGTGGGTAGCTTACTGGTATCACCAAATAAACCGTAACAAATCAGCGCGACAATTAAAGCGCCAATAAAGAACCAAGCAAACACCCGAGAGTGGGGGAGCTGCTCATCTTGCATTAAACGTTTGTAGGTTACTTGCCCAGTGGCAAAGCAAATATTGGCTGCCTGCACCATTAACATACCAATAAGGTAGTTCTCATCGACGCCTTCATAGCGAATAGCAACGGCGCCTAAAATAGCCAGTAATGCGGCGAATAAAAACTTGGCATTAAAACGTTTTTCAAGCAAATCGTTTAACAAAGTGATGTAAAGTGGCGTCATTACCGTGAATAGCAGTACCTCGGGCACGCTAAGGTACAAAAACGAATGGTAATAGAAGCTGTACATCACACCAAGTTGTACTGCGCCAATTGCCATGAGCTTTAGGGCTAAGGCTTTAGGAGTTTTACGCCAGTGTAAAAAGGGCAAAAATACGCAAGTTGCCAAGCCAATACGCATTAATACACTAAACCATGCATCCACTTGGCCTGCTAAATAGACACCAATAAGACTAAACGAAAAGGCCCAAAGCAGGGTTACAGCAAATAAGTAGGTCATGTTATTCGAGTTATGTGCAAAAAGGGCAGTGTATATGAGATGGCTGAAAATTAAAATTGCCCATGACGGATAATACGCGGTCATGGGCAATGGGGGGTTAGGGTTGGCTGGCAACAAAGGCTTTGGCTTGTTGCTTTAAAAGCTCAAGTGCGTTGCTATCGTAAAACGTGCTGTGCGAGACAACACCCTTTAGCGTTTGTGTATTACGAATATCAATAAGCGGGTTTTTTGAAAGCAAAATGAGATCCGCTACTTTGCCTTCACTAAGGGCACCGTATTGCTGTTGTTTATTTAAAAATTTAGGCCCCGCAAGTGTCGCAGCTTGCAGCGTTTGCAGTGGTGTTAGGCCATATTCAGTAAAAATACTCAGTTCTTGGTGTAAAGAAAGCCCCGGATAAATATACGAATTTAAAAAGCCTGCATCTGTGCCTGCAATAATGCTCACACCTGCTTGTTGGGCGATAGGGAGTAACTGTGCGGTTTTAATAAAACGCTCTTTGCGCTGTTTAATTTGTGCAGGGGTGTCTTTGTTAGCTCTATCAACTCGCCATTGATAAGTCGCTTTTAAACCCTTACCTAAATAATCTAAATAGGCATCGTCCTGATGATTATCTTCATCAATGTAAGCCGTTATTTTGCCACCAATCAAGGTTGGCACCACGGCGGTGTCGTTGTTAGCAAGAACCGTAAACTTCTCAATGGCTGTTGGTTCATCAAACTGCGCGGTGATAATGGGCAGTGCAGTGCGATAACTCAGCTCTTTTGAGGCAACCTTTGCAGAAATATCCGCTTCGTTTTTAGCCGCAGCTTTAAGCATATAGGTCATATGCTCAATAGCATCAAGCCCCGCCTTGGAGACATCAGTCACAGACAATGAAAATGGAATATGACCTGAAATTTGGTAACCCCGTTTTTTAACCTCTTTTACTGCCTTTAGATAAAGCTCAGGCGTTAGAGCGCTGTCGGTAATTTTGATAAAATCAACGTCCATGCTGTCTAACAGATCCATTGCAGCATGCATTTCTTCAGTCGTTTCTACTTCTAAATCACCAGGCCAAATAGACCCTTTACCTTCTAATTTCGGGCCTGAGGTGAAAATAGTTGGCCCCACTAACTGACCTTGTTTTACTTGTTCTCGCCAGCTAAGTACAGATTCACTTAAATCAGCCGCAGCATCACGAACAGTCGTTACGCCGTAAGCTAAATACAGTGGCAAGAGCTGTTTATTCTCTTCAATAAGCTCATCACCACCGCCAAAATGAACATGCATATCCCATAGACCAGGCATGACATACTGACCTTTGGCATCAATCAATGTTGAGCTTTGATAGTGGCTACTTAAAGGTTTATCGCTACGTTTAATGATAATTCCATCGCGAATGGCAAGAGATTGCTGTGTTGCGATAGCCCCAGTTTGCATATCAATAATTTGGGCGTTTTCTATCACGATATCGGCACGCTCATCTGGGGTTGATGAACATGCAGCTAATGCTGAGCAAAGTCCTAAAAGTAAAGCGTTTTTCATGTGTGAGCTCGTGTTTTTCTTTGAGATTAGCAAAAACGAGTTAACTGACAACGACTTTGAGGTGAATAGGAATAAAAGCGGGGTGAAAATTTAATTGATACTTAAAAAGTATGAGGGTTGCCCCTCATACTCTAAACAACAGTGTGATTATTCAACTAAACCACGACGCTTTAATAGTGCGTCTGTTGTTGGTTTTTGACCACGGAACTCAATGTAGCTTTGCATTAAGTCGCGGCTGTTACCTTTTGATAAAATCTCTTTACGGAAATTATCACCGTTTTCACGTGTTAAGCCACCTTCTTCGGTCATGTGTGCAAACGCATCTGCTGCGAATACTTCAGTCCAAAGGTAAGCGTAATAACCCGCTGAGTAACCACCGGCAAAGGTGTGGCTGAAGTAGCAAGACTTATAGCGTGGTGGTACTGGGTAGTAAGCAATACCGTGCTTGTCTAATGCATCATGTTCAAACTTTTGAACGTCTGTAATGTCAGCATCAACACCAAATGAGTGCCATTCCATATCAAGCAGTGCCGCAGCTAAATACTCAGTTGTATCAAAGCCTTGGTTGAATTTTTGTGACTCAAGTACTTTATTTAAAAGCGCTTTTGGAATTGGTTCACCTGTTTTGTAGTGCTTGGCATAGTTTGCCAGTACTGTTGGTTCAATATTCCAGTCTTCGTGTGCTTGTGAAGGGAACTCAACAAAGTCACGAGCAGTGGCTGTACCCGCTAAGCTTGGGTATTTAACATCAGAGAATAAACCGTGTGCAGCGTGACCAAACTCATGGAACATAGTCGTTACTTCAGAGAAAGTCATGAGTGTAGGTTGGCCTTCAGCTGGCTTAGGAATGTTCTGTGCGTTGTAGATCACAGGCATAGTGTCTTTAAGACCGCTTTGGCTAACATAAGCACTCATCCAGGCACCACCACGTTTACCTTCACGTGCGTAAGGGTCCATGTAGAATAGGCCGATAGCGCTACCGTCTTCGTTAAATACTTCAAACACCATGACGTCTTCGTGATAAACCGGTAGGTCTTTACGCTCTTTAAAGGTAATACCGTAAAGTTTATTCATCGCAAAGAATAGACCGTCGTGGATCACTGACTGCATTTCAAAGTAAGGCTTAACTAAAGCTGGGTCTAAGTCGTACTTCTCTTGGCGAACTTTTTCAGCGTAAAACGCCCAGTCCCAAGGTTGAAGTGCAAACGTTTCACCTGACTTTTTGATTACTTGCTGGATTTGCTCTGCTTCTGCTTCTGCTTTAGCAACCGCTTTCGGTGCTAAGTCATCAAGGATGCCGTAAACATTTTCAGTTGTTTGCGCCATACGGTTAGTCATTACATACGAAGCCCAGTCTTTATAACCAAGTAATGCTGCTTTTTCTGCACGTAGCTTAGTTTCTTTAATGATGATAGGGCTGTTTGTTGCTTGTGCACGCGTTGAAGACGTTGTCCAAATCTTTTCACGAAGCTTGCGGTTTTCAAGGCTTTGTAAGATAGGTTGGCGAGTCGTGTTCACCAGTGTGATCATGTAACCTTCTTTACCTGCTTTTTTGGCAGCAGCTGCAAGGCTTGCAATTTCACCTTCAGATAAACCCGCTAGCTCGCTTTTATCTTTAACTAAAATCACATCTTCTTTGAATGACTTTAAGATGTTTTGTGAGAACTCAGTTGAAAGCTTGGCAAGCTCTGCGTTGATTTCACGCATTTTTGCTTTTTCAGCTTCAGTTAGTTTTGCACCCGCGTTAACGAACTTTTTGTAGTAGTAATCAACAAGACGTTGATCTTCAGCATTTAAAGACGCTTTGTTGTCGTAAATGCTTTGTACGCGAGCAAATAAAGCTTTGTTTAAGTAAATGTCATCAGTGTGAGCTGACATAATCGGCGCCATTTTCGCGGCGATACGTTGGTACTCACTGTCAGAGATTAAACCCGATAGATTAAAAAATGCCGCAGATGTACGGTCTAATAGCTCACCAGAGTACTCCATAGCAACAAGGGTATTTTCAAATGTTGCTGGTTCTGGGTTGTTTGCAATCTTTGCAATTTCAGCTTTTTGCTGTGCGATGCCTGCTTCAAACGCTGGCTCGTAATCTTTGGTCGAAATTTTATCAAACTCAGGGGCCATGTATTGTAAAGGGCTTGGCTTGAAAAGAACGTTTTCAACATTAGCTGTTTGTGTTTCAGCGGCAGTTTCAACTTGAGTTTGAGTGTCGGCTTGTTGTGAACTACAAGCAGATAATAAAAGCACACTAGCAATCGTAGTTGCTACTAAGGTCTTACGCATGAGAGCTCCAAAAATGTGGATAAATCTTTTCTAACTTATCAAATTTTTGGCTAGAAACAATCAAGTTTGTCGTCTGAATGGGGAATTTGAACGCAAATAATGTGATGGAGGGGATAAATGTGCGTAAAAAGCCATCAATTGTGTATTAATGGCTCACTTAAGTAAAAAGTGGCACTAGCTGCCAGTTTAAATCTTGTTGGTAATAAATCACCATAGGTTAGTTGTAACCCAACACAAACTTTCTCTCTGAGCCAAAGCTTTCTGGCATAGCGTTGCCAAACTCTTTGTTAATTAAAGTCAGTGAGTGTTCTTGCTCAGCAAGTAAGTTTAAGATGCGGTTACGGTACTCTAAACTTGATTCAAATAAGTTTAGATCGACCAAGGGTTGTAAAGTGGCAAGTTTTTGTGTGAGCGTCATTTGTGACATTGTGTTCTCCTCGTGCTATTCAAAGCCTGTGAAACCTCAAGCTCTCTCTATGTATATAGCAGCTGTAGTCTAAAATAGTTAATAATTAGCGCATATTGCGCATAAAGAACTTAGTATTTACCAAGTTTTCACCTATTATGCCGTGCTAAACTTAGTCACAACTGAATCAAACTCATTTTTTACTAGGAATGTTAATTTATGACCCTTGCTGATCTGCAATCTGCACTATCGTTTGTCTTGTTCACCTACAACGATGTGCAAATTACTGTACTAAAAGTAATTCAAGTACCTTTGGTACTGTTTTTAATGTGGTTTGTGGTCACCTGGATTGGTCGATTAATTAAAAAAGCATTGCAGGCAAAAAACCTAGGTCCTGACACAGTTCACCTGTTCACGCGTATTTATCTTGTTGTTACTATTGCTGTGCTCGTGTTTACCTCGCTTGAGGTGCTCAATATTCCTCTGACGGCGTTTGCATTTGTTTCTGGTGCCATTGCTATCGGTGTTGGTTTTGGTGCGCAAAACATTATTAATAACTTTATTAGTGGTTGGATATTAATGTGGGAGCGGCCAATTCGTATTGGTGACTTTTTAGAAGTAGGTACAGCAAAAGGGGTTGTCGAGACTATTAATACCCGTTCAACCCGTATCCGTCGTAACGATGGTGTGCATATGCTGGTACCTAATAGCCATTTATTAGAAAACACGGTAACTAACTGGACCTTAATTGACCGTAATGCTCGTTCGTTTGTAAATGTTGGCGTTGCTTATGGTTCAGATGTGGTATTGGTTGAAAAGCTGATGAAGCAAATTCTTAATGAGCACCCAGCCATTTTAAAAACACCTGCATCGTCAGTATTGTTTGATGACTTTGCTGATAGCTCTTTAACTTTTAGCGCTATTTTCTGGGTATGTGCTGAATCAGAAGCACCGCTTCGCCAAGTGCGCAGTGAGCTGCGTTTTAGCATCTATAAAGTATTTGCTGAAAACAACATTACTATCGCATTCCCGCAGCGCGATATTCATATTGATGGTGAAATTGCTTTAACAAGGCGTAACAGCCAAAAATAAAAAAAGCGGCTAAGCCGCTTTTTTATGCTTGTTCATTGAGTTTTTTCAGCTTCAAAGCAAGTAACACCATCATTATGCCAAACACGATTGCATAGCTTGCTACTAGCCACAGGAGGGTGATTATGCCTGCGCCTGGGTTAAATATCAGGTAGCCACCAAAGATTATTGAAATAATACCGCTACCAATTAGCAGCCACTCATTACTGATCTCTTTACGTAGTTTACTCGCAATCAATATTTCAATTACACCGATAGCAATGGCCCATGCGGCAATAAAGTAGAGCATTAAGATAGCCGTTACGTTGGGAGCAAACAGGGTTACAAGTGCAGCAGCAATTGAAATTAAACCACCTACTAATAGCATCCACCAAAGCGGGTTTTCATTTTTTGAAGCAATAGCTAACCAAGTCCTAATGGCACCATCGACAAAAAAGTAAGCGGCGAAAATAAACATCAGAATCGCTAGTGAAGCTTCTGGGGCAAACCAACCACACAAGCCAAAAACGATGGCAATGGCGCCATGGATCATCAATGACGACCAATGAGGAATGAGTGAACTTGAAATCTGCATTATCGTTTTCCTTTGCTTTAGTCTCTATATAACTAACATCTCAGCGCTTACTTGCAAAGATTTTTAATTATTTTTTGTACAGTTACACAAACCATGCTCTAATTTAATTAGCTGAATATTTCAGCGATTTAATGTTTATCTAACAAGGAATAAAGCGTGAGCCGTTGTAATACCCAGTTTTCATTACAATTTAGTAAGTTATTAGTGTGTTTTTTACTGTTGTTTAACGCGCCATTATGGGCAACAACCACACCAGAAGTGACCGTTAAATCCTTAATTGATAAAGACAGCAAGGAAGAACAAGTCGAACAAAAGCCCGTCAAACAAGAATCAGAAACCAATACACCTGCAACAGCTGAAAAAGCGCAGGAATCTCTCGAAGATGACTTGCCCTATGATGCCTTTGACCGGATAACGCCACGTAGTTCAATGCAGGGTTACTTAAAAGCGGCTCGCGCTCGCGATTTTGAACTGGCCAGCCATTATCTTGATTATCGTAATCTACCTAAAGACGTTGAAGCATTAGGAAAAATTCAACTTGCTGAAAATTTATCAGTGGTACTGGATCGTACCTTATGGGTTGATGTTGATAACTTGAGTAATAAGCCTGAAGGTAAACAAAAAGAAAGTGTGCCTAGCTATCGTGATTTGGTGGGGGAAATCAGTACATCACAAGGTAAGGTACAAATTTTATTACAACTAGTACCTGATGATAAAACAGATAATCGGATCTGGAAAATATCAAATGCAACGGTAAGTCAAATACCGTTACTCACCAAAGAGTATGGTTATAACAAAGTAGGTGAATGGCTATATGATAACCTGCCAGACATCGAGTTTTTGGGGGTGATGCTTTGGCAATGGATTTATTTTGCCTTCTCATTTGTGTTGTTTTTGCTAGTCGCGATTATCATTACTCGCTTAATCACATTTATCCTCGCACATTTGAAAGTACCTGTAGAAAATGACGTTATTGGTTTTATTAATGGGCCAATTAGCCTGTTACTTGCTGTGTTTATGGCTCGTTCACTTAACGACCAATCAAATGTCACTATTGCTGTAATGGCGCTATTCCATGGCGCAACTGTGTTATTGATTGCGTGGGGTTGGATTTGTTTACGGGCAGTTGATCTTGCCAAACACAGATTAAGCCAGCGTTTTATTAAACAAGATAAGCCACAAGCGATTTTCTTATTACGACCTATAAGCAATGTAGCAAAAACTCTGATTGTCATTTCATTGCTATTTATGTGGTTTGAAAATTTAGGCTTTAATGCTACTACTTTGTTAGCTGGCTTAGGCATTGGTGGGCTTGCTATTGCCCTTGCAGCGCAAAAAACTGTTGAGAATATCATTGCTGCAATCACCCTTTATATTTCTGCGCCGGTAAAAATAGGTAATCTATGTAAATTTGGCAGTCAGTTGGGGACTGTGGAAGAAATAGGCTTAAGAGCCACGCGTATCCGAACCCTTGACCGCTCTGTCATTTATGTAGCAAATGCTAAGTTTGTTGATATGCAGCTTGAGAACGTCTCTGAACGAGAGCGAATTTCTTATCGACCTAAACTGATGCTCAGTGCCAACACCAAGCAACAAAATCTTATGTCGTTTATGCAGGCCCTAAGAGAGTTATTAGAACAACATAAGCATATCGCCTTTGAACCGTGTCGGGTTCGCTTTAAAGGCTTTACGCCTTGGGCTTTACAAGTGGATGTACTAAGCTACGTAGAGACCGTCGACTTTGCATTTTATATGGAAGTAATCGAAGAATTAAATTTAGCAGTGTTAGGCTTATTAAATGAGCATGAATGCGAATTAGCTAACCCAGAATTCGCACGAGTTACCGATTAGTTACTGAAAAAGGAGCAAATGAAAGTGGCTCTCATTTGTACATAATGTCTACACATTGTTGTAATTAGATGCACAGGACATATGTCCGCTTTATTGAAAAATAATTGCATAAAATCTTCTAAATGCGCCGATGTTGCCGCTAATTGTTGTAAAAAATTTGTATATTTCTAACTTTTAATGCAGTAAAAGTGTCATAAAGTGTTATAATCGTCAGCGTTCGTTCAGCCTCTTCACTTCGTTTTGCACTCTCGATTTAGAGGTCCGCGCAGCTTATTACAAGGCGCGAAAAATTGGCCGAGCCCGTCAAATGAATTGACGCAACATCATCACCGTTGAATAAGAGTGCATAAAAAAGGTTAAAACCCGACATGAAAGCAATGAAAAGATCTACGTTAGCAACACTTATCAATGCAACGTTGTTCTCTGCCGTAGCAGGTACTTCATTTTCAACTCTTGCTGCAGACGAAGCGCCAGCAGCAAAAAACAACCAACTAGAAGTTATTCAAATCACCGCACGTAAACGTGTAGAAAATGCTCAGGAAGTACCTGTTGCTGTATCTGCATTACAAGGTGACAACTTAGACGCTTACAGCTCAGCTGGTATGGATATTCGTTTTATGAACGCGAAGATCCCAAGCTTATCAATCGAATCTTCGTTTGGTCGTTCTTTCCCACGCTTTTATGTTCGTGGTCTAGGTAACACTGACTTTGACCTAAATGCTTCTCAACCAGTTTCGTTAGTTGTAGACGAAGTTGTTCAAGAGAATGCAATCTTAAAAGGTTTCCCTGTATTTGACGTAGCACGTGTAGAAGTTCTACGTGGCCCACAAGGTACTTTATTCGGTCGTAATACACCGGCTGGCCTTGTTAAATTTGATACAGTTAAACCATCACAAGAATTTGAAGGCTATGGTTCAGTATCTTACGGTAGCCGTGGCGCAGTTGACTTTGAAGGTGCTGTTGGCGGTGGCTTAACTGACCGTTTATCAACGCGTGTTTCTGTACTTTGGCAAGAAAAAGACGATTATATTGATAATCGTGCACCAGGTTTTGAACAAGATGACGTTTTAGGTGGTTACACTGAAAAAGCGGCACGTATTCAGTTTTTATACGAAGGTGACGATTTCACAGGTCTTTTCAACTACCACGTTCGTGATATGGACGGTAAGCCAATCGCATTCCGTGGTAACGCTATTAAAGCGGGTTCAAACGACTTAGTAGATAATTTTGAGCACGATGTGGTTTACCACGATGCGGCTTCTCGTGCGACACAGCAAGTTGAATCTCAAGGCGCAAGCTTAAAGCTTGAGTGGGATATCAATGATTTAACTCTTACGTCAATCTCTGCATGGGAAAGTGCTGAAATCTATTCTCGCGCTGACATCGACGGTGGTTACGGTGCAAGCTATTTACCAGATATGGGCCCTGGTTTTATCCCATTCTACTCTGAAAGTGCTGACGGCATTCCAGATCAAGACCAATATACGCAAGAACTTCGTTTATCTAGCAACTATGCTGGTGACGTAAACTTCCAAGTAGGTGTATTCTACTTTGACGAAGCGTTAACAATCGAAAACTTCAGCTACGATACATACGGTTCAACACCGGGTGAGTTAAACGGCTATGTTATCCAGCAGCAAGATACTAAAGCATGGGCGGTATTCGGTTCATTAGATTACACAATCACAGATGATTTAAAAATCACTGCAGGACTACGTTACTCAGATGACGAAAAAGAATTCTCTGCAAACCGTACTTTAAGCCCAGCAGGTGGCGGTGCGTTATTCCTAACAGAAAACCCAAGTGACGACCACGTTAGCTGGGATTTATCTGCTAACTACAAGATCAACGATGACGTAAACTGGTACGCGCGTGTTGCTAACAGCTTCCGTGCACCAAGTATCCAAGGTCGTATCTTATTCGGTGATGAAGTTACTGTTGCTGAGTCTGAAACTGTGACGTCATTCGAAACAGGTATCAAATCAGACGTACTTGACGGCCAAGGTCGTGTAAATGCAACTGTGTTCTATTACACAATGGATGACCAACAATTAACAGCTGTAGGTGGTGGTGCAAACTTCAACCGTTTAGTTAATGCTGATAAGACAACTGGTTACGGTTTTGAGTTAGACACTGAGTGGGTATTAACTGACAACCTAAACGCTACATTTAACTTAAGCTACAACAACACTGAGCTTGACGATAAAGACCTAGCCGTTGACGTATGTGCGCAGTGTACTGTAACAAACTCATTAAACAGCGCAGGCCAAGCTATCCTTGATGGTAACAGCTTACCTCACGCACCTGAGTGGATCTCTAACCTTACATTACGCTATAGCCGCGAAGTAGCTGACGGTGAATTCTTCACTTACGCTGACGTGTCTTACCGCAGCGAAATCAACTACTTCTTATACGAGTCAGTTGAGTTTGAAGGCAAGCCATTAACTGAAGTAGGTTTACGTGCAGGTTATGCTTGGGCACAAGGCGACAACGAATATGAAGTATCAGCATTCGTTCGTAACATGTTCGACGAGCAACAATCAATCGGTGCTATCGACTTCAATAACAACACAGCAATGGTGAACGAAGAGCGTTACATCGGTGCTGAGTTCAAAGTAAGCTTCTTCTAAGCTGAAATAATAAGTCCTATTAAAACCCGCTGTATAGCGGGTTTTTTCGTTTATAATCGCGTTGGTAACTGCTAAAGTGGCAGGATTAATTGAAGAGAAAGAGAATAACTATGGCTGGATTTTGGAACTACCGTGTCATTTTTTGTGAAGCAACAAAAGATGAAGCGGCACAATATCAAATTCATGAAGTTGAATATAACTTAAATGGTAAAGTGACTAATTGGTCAGAAACCGGTGCAGCACCATTTGGTAATACAGTCGAAGAACTTGAAGCAGATGCAGAACGTTTAAAAACAGCGTTTTCTAAGCCGATTTTAAAAGTGGTAAGAAAGCAACGTGGCTACGAGCTGGTTGATGTAGAAACAGGCGAAGAAGCGTTTGCTGAGCCACCTGCGGGCTTAACAGAATAATCATATTTAAAGGTGCCTATGGCACCTTTTTACTTTGAAGGAATGAGGATGACTTTAAAAGCAGTATTGTTTGATATGGATGGCACCTTGGTTGACTCTGAAAGTGTGCATTTTAATATTTGGAATGATTTATTAGCCCCTTTTGGCGTGCAGTATGATGAAGCTACTTTTTGTAAGCGCTTTTCTGGCAGACCAACATTTGAAGCCGCAAAGGAGGTTGTTGAAAGTTATGGGCTTAGTATCAATCCAGAGCAGTTAACGGATGATAAGTACGCGGCATTTGGCCATTTTGTTAGTACTCATTTACCCGCCTATATGCCTTGCGCTAGAGAAGTGCTAGAGCAAGTAAAAGCCAGTGGTTTAAAAATGGCTTTAGTAACTGGCAGTGCAAAAAATGAAGCCTATCCTATTTTAAAAGGCTATGGCATTTTTGATTGGTTTGATTGTGTGGTTACCAAAGATGATGTTAACAATCCTAAACCTGCTGGTGACCCTTATCAACTAGCTCTTGATACGTTAAATATTACAGCTAATGAAGCCGTAGCAGTTGAAGATACTTATACCGGTGTTACCGCTGCGAGCAATGCTGGTGTTGCTGTGTATGCGATACCAAATCATTTCACGTTAGAGCATGATTTTAGTAAAGCCGCGGGTGTGTTTGCTGATTTGAACGAATTTTTCAAATGGCTACAAACTAAACTATAATTAGCTGGCAATCACAAAACAGCTATTGTTAAGTGGTTATGATTAAGCAGGAATAGCCACTTTAAAACTCACAAATTTGCAAGGAAGCAATGATGGTTAAATTCACTCGTGCGCTTTTATGCGCAATCACTTTATTTATAGGCTTTTCAGCCGAGGCGCAACAAGCTCCTTCAGTCCTTTTAGCAAACGTCTATCAAGCCGAAAAGGTAAATGTATCTGACTATTTAGTTAGTGAAAAATATGATGGCGTTCGAGCTATTTGGACTGGGAGTCAATTAGTAACCCGAAATGGTAACCCAATTTATGCGCCAAAGTGGTTTACCGCGCCGCTGCCAGATGTTTGGCTTGATGGAGAGCTTTGGACTAAGCGCCAAGACTTTGCCAATGTGAGCGGGATTGTTCGAAAAGTCACACCTGTAGAGTCTGAATGGCAAACCGTCAGTTACATGATATTTGATATGCCTGATGCCGCAAAGTCGTTTAGTCAGCGCTATGAAAACTATTCAAGGTTAGTAAACCAGCTGAAAATTGAGCATATTAAAGCTGTTGAGCAAAAACATTTTAACGATAACAAGCAACTTAGTTTGTTTATGGATGAGCTAGTCGCACAAGGTGCTGAGGGCGTCATGCTGCATTTAGCCTCAGCTAAGCACAGTACAGGGCGTAGTGATGCATTGTTAAAGTTAAAGCCTTATTTTGACGCTGAAGCGGTTGTAATCGGTTATATCGCAGGAAAGGGTAAGTTTAAAAATATGCTTGGTGCACTTAAAGTGCGCAGCAGTGATGGGACCGAATTTAAAATTGGCTCGGGGTTTACCGATCAACAAAGATCATCGCCTCCAGCGATAGGTAGTACTATTACCTACAAATATCATGGCTTTACTAAAAATGGCCTACCACGTTTTGCAAGCTTTTTGCATGAAACGCCATAGCGTCATTCAAAAATGGCTGCGACTATGGTAAATTTCGCGGCCTTTTTATTGATGTATAGGTGTTAGAATGTTTGCTGGCTTTGATTACGGTAGCTCAAATTGTGCAATCGGTGTAATGGATAATGAGCAACAAGTCTCTTTAGTACCCCTTGAGCAAGGCAAACAGTATTTACCCTCAACACTTTATACTCATCACAGTGCATTAGTTGTCGATTTTGTCACAAAACATCTGACAGGTAGCCCGTTTGAGCACGACTTTAAAACTGAGCGACAAGCGCTTTTAAATACCATTCCTCGGATTAAATCTGACCTCGATATTCAAGCTGGTGATGAGACCTTATTTATAGGTCGCGAAGCAATTAGCGAGTATGTGCAATTTCCTGAAGAAGGTTACTTTGTAAAATCACCTAAGTCATTCTTTGGTGCAGTAGGCTTAAAGCAAGGGCAAATAAACTTCTTTGAAGACATTGCCACGGCGATGATTTTAAAAATTAAACAACGCGCCGAGCAATCTTTGCAAGACATATTAACAGAAACGGTAATTGGACGACCGGTAAACTTTCAATCAGTCGGTGGTGAAGAGTCTAATCAACAAGCGCTCGGCATATTAGAGCGAGCAGCAAAACGCGCAGGCTTTAAAGAGGTCTCATTTTTATATGAGCCGTTAGCGGCGGGGATTGATTATGAAACCTCATTGCAGCAAGACCAAAAAGTGTTGGTTGTCGATATTGGCGGGGGGACTAGCGATTGCTCATTTGTACAAATGGGGCCGAGCTTTCGTGACAAGCAGTGCCGTGACAATGACTTTTTAGCTCACAGTGGTAAGCGTGTGGGTGGAAATGATTTAGATATTGCGCTGAGCTTTCATGGCTTAATGCCATTACTAGGTTTAGGCACTGAGTTTAAATCGGGACTTCCACTGCCGAATCAACCGTTTTGGCAAGCTTGTAAAATTAATGATGTAAATCTGCAAAGTCAGTTTTATAGCGATGCCCATCATCGTGAGTTACTGACTCAACTTCGTGAAGTCAAAGAGCCTGCGCTTTTTAAACGCTTAATTCAATTGCAGCAAAATAAGCAAGGTCATCAATTAGTGCAGCAAGGCGAAGCGGCAAAAATTGCGCTCTCATCAGCGAATGAATTTACTACAGATTTGCGCTTCTTAGATTCAGACTTAACGCAGTGCTTAACGCTAAAAGATCTCGCTTTAGCCGTTGATGATTCGATAAGCCAGATAGTGAGCCTAGCTAAACAAGCGATTCAAGAAGCAGGTACAACGCCTGATGTTATTTACCTAACGGGCGGTAGTGCACAATCACCGCTTATCAAGGCTGCGTTAAAAGCCCATTTAGGTGATATTGCAATGCTGAACGGCGATCACTTTGGTAGTGTGACTGCAGGTTTAACTAAGTGGGCGCATAAGCTTTATAGCTAATCGCCCCACTTTGATATATCGACTTATAGAACTAAAGAGTCACTTGGCGCGTTGCGAGGTATTTTTCGTAATCTGGCAACGTGCGGCACAACTCAGTTTCCATCATAGGTGAGCTTAATAGCATATCGGCACTGACTTCATTACAGGCAACAGGAATATTCCAAACCGCAGCTAAACGCAGTAATGCTTTTACATCTGGGTCGTGTGGCTGCGATGCAAGTGGATCCCAGAAAAACACCAGCATGTGCACTTCATGTTCAGCAATTTTAGCACCAAGTTGTTGATCGCCACCCATAGGGCCGCTTAGCAGCTTAATCACTTCAAGCCCTGTTGTACGCTCGATTAAATGACCGGTTGTACCCGTACCGTATAGCGTGTGCTTACTTAAAATGTCTTGGTGTTTTTCACACCACGCCTGAAGGGCAGCTTTTTTACCATCATGGGCTACGAGGGCAATATTCTTTTTGGCTGGTAAGGCTTGTTGTTTTTGTTCCATAAGTGCTCTTATATCAATAGGTTAATTGCTAGTGCAATAAACACCAGCCCCGTGATCCGATCAATCCAAATTTGGGTTTGTGGGTGCTCACGAAAATAACTGGCTATCTTATCGCCGAAATAAATATACGTGCAGTCGATCGGAAAAGCAAAAAGTGGGTAGAGTAAGCCAAAAAAAGCGAGCTGAAAGGTCGTTGAAGATAAGCTCGGATCGACGAACTGCGGAATAAACGCAATAAAGAATAGAGCGACTTTAGGATTGAGTACCTCGGTCATCATTGCTTGAAACATCACATTTTGCTTTTTACTGGTACTTACATGGGGTTTTTCGTCGCAGTCTGGCTCAGGCTGTGTGAAGGTGTCCTTTAACGTCATTACGCCCAAATAGCACAGGTACGCCGCACCTAAATACTGGACTGTGGTATAGGCAACAGTCGATGCTTTTAAGATTGCTGTTAAACCCACCACCGCAAAAAAAGTATGCACCACACCACCTAAGGCAAAACCAAAGGCACTTTGCATTCCGGCTTTACGGCCATTGGCAAAGGTTTGTGCCATTAAAAATGCATTAGAAGGGCCGGGAGCTACGGCAATTAAAAAGCTGGCGCCTAAAAACGACAGTAGAAATTCTGGATTGATCATCGGCACAAAGATAAAAAGCTAGGTAGTTGATTTTAACAAGCTTCTAGAAAAAGAAAAAGCGGGCAATCAATGCCCGCTAATTTGGGTTGGGGAAGTATTAGAACGTCACAGTGCTGTTGTTTGAACAAACAGTTGTGCTTTGTGCTTCACATACTTGGTAAGTGTAAGTGCCACCACCTTTTGTTGTGATAGTGTCAGTATAACTGTTAGTGTTTGCCACTGAGCCTACTTTGCTACCATTACGGTAAACATCTACAGTGCTTGTAGCAGCGCCACTCCAGCTTAAATCAATGTATTTAGTGCCTTTTGACTTATAACCTGAAGTAGAAAGACTAATATCATCACCACCTGGTGTTGTGCCACCGCCATTATCGCCACCACCTGCACAGCCATTGGCTGTTAGGTATGCATCTGCGTCAGCTGCTTTAACAATACCGTGACCGAAGTAAACATCGTGACCAGAAGCACCTTGATCTTCTGCCGTTGCTTTTAGTGCATCACGGATTTCTGTACCCGTACACTCAGGGTGATTTGACCACACTAGCGCTGCGATACCTGAAACAGCAGGCGTTGCCATTGATGTACCGCTCATGAAACCATAATCACTAGTACCAATTGCGATATCAATAGTTGTGCTTGAAAGAAGAGCTGAACGGTCTTCAAGTGCAGCGCCAACAGCAGGAATAGTTGTATCGTTAGTTTCGCCTAGTGTAGCGTATAACATGCCTGCTTCGTTATTGATGATAACAGCCCCGATACCGCCTGAGTTCTCGCAGTTATTTACCTTGTCATAGAACGAAATATTGCCGCGGTCAATCATACAAATTTTGCCCGCTGCGCCAGCATCTACGCTTTCAGCAGTACCCATGTAATACGCCGTGCCTGATGCATTACCCGCGTTTTCCATTGATGAAGTCGCAAAGCCTGTGCCATCAGCTGCTAAGCTAGCTGACGTTGCCATACCTGCAGGGTAAGTAGAAAGAGTATCAACACCACCTGCTGTTACTTCAACACAGATAGTTTCATCTGTAGTAGCGCGTTTACCGCGACCAGTTGTACAGCTAGGGAACTGCGAGAAATCTGCAATTTGGTTGTCCGCATCATTTGCACCAACCATCATTACAGATGGATAACCTGCAGGGTATGAACGTACGCTGTTACCATCGTTACCCGCTGCAGCAACGACTAAACCGCCAGCGCTTGTGAAATTAGCAAATGCGTTAGACTCGGTGCTATTTGAACCACCGCCACCAAGGCTCATGCTGATGATATTTGCACCTGCTTGAGAACATAAATCTGCTGCGTGTGCTAAGTCTGAAGAGTAACCCCAGCCTTCAGCGTTGAATACTTTGATGATGTGCATTGCCACACCGGGTGCCATACCAACCACACCAACATTGTTGTCTGCTGCACCAATTGTGCCAGCTACGTGAGTACCATGTGGGCCACCATTGTCGTACCAGTTACCTGTGCCACTGTCATTATCACCTGTGATGTTACCCCATACAAAATCAGGGTTTGTAGCATCTAAACCAGAGTCAATTACACATACTTTCATGCCAGCATTTGCATCGAAGGTAACTTGATCAGCTTGTGATTGGTAAACTGCGTAAGGCGTTAATTGCTGCTGCATTGCATTACCAGCGTCATCGTTATAAAGCGCCATTGGTACACGCTTTTGGTCTTCTTCAACCAGTTTGATGTGAGGGTTGTTTAATAAGCCTTTTACACTTGCAAGGTCATGACCTGTAAATTGCGCTGCAATAAAGCCATTACCATCAACTTTAATATCACCACCAAGCTTTTTAGCGAGGGCTTTAACTACGCCTTTTTTATTGTTGTCGACTTGGATGATGTAACGATCATTTGCTGCGTTTGCAGTTCCTGCTGCACATAGTCCACTGATGATCAGTGCTAATGCTAATTTATTCTTTTTCATAATTCGTGTCCCAAACCTGTTTTTAGTTAACCAAATGTTAACGTGAGTAAACAATAGTTTAATGGGGCAGTAGGTACAAGAAAAATAATCCACAAAAATGGAACAAATTATTCTAGAAAGATGCTTTTTATAACGGTAGGAAATAACAGGATGTCTAAACGGGTAAATAGAATATAACGATTCTCATTTACCCGATATAACTAAAAGTATGATAAAACTTTTTATGACAAATGCTTATGTTTGAACAATAAATAGGTAAATGGGATGAGCATTAAAAAGTGCACGCCAATTAATACTGGTGTAGTCAAATTTAACAATTGCGTTATAAACACTAATAAACTTGCGCCACTCATTTGCATTAAGCCTATAAGTGCTGAAGCCGTACCTGCTTGTTTAGGGAACAAACTTAATGCACGGCCTGCTGATGAGCCAAGTGTCAGTGCAAAACCAAACGCAGCAATAAACATCGGAAACATCAACGCAAGCGCAGTACGTTGTTGGCTAAAGGCCAACATTAAGGCTCCTGCGATTACAAGCAGCAGGAGTCCTGCTTTTAACGCGCGCTTTGGTTGACGTTTGATGTACAGTGGCATTATAAAGCTTGCAACAATGCTCAATACCGCATTACAGGTAAACCAGAAAGTAAAGTCGGTAACACTGCCACCTAATTCAGTAATAAGCCAGCCAGGTGCTAGCGTAACGAAGACTAAAATAGCCGACATAGTTACCAAGCAAATTAAGCTATGAAATAGAAACAATGGCGTGCTGATAATTGGCATAAAACGGCGCAGGTCAAGAATATGACCACTATATACACTATCTGCAGGGCGGGTTTCTTTATACATTAACAAGGTTATGCATAAACCAATGAGTGCAAATACAGCCATGAATAAAAAGTTCATGCGCCAGCCAAACTGTACTGTGAGCCAAGCGCCTAAAATTGGCGCGAGGGCAGGGATAAAGCAAACGATACCATTAAGATAAGTAATAATTTGGCCGCTGCGTTCACTACCAAATCGATCTCTTACAATGGCAAACGCTACTACAAATGTGGCACAGGCCCCCAAACCTTGCAGTGCTCTTGCAATCATCAGGCTTGCAAAATCAGGTGCCAGATACGCGCCAAACGCCGCTAAACCATAAATTGTCACACCGGTGATTGCCACAGGCTTACGACCAAACTTATCTGCTAATGGCCCTGCAATGAGCTGTCCAAGCCCGACGGTAAGCATAAAAATAGCGACGGTTTGCTGAATTTGCTTTTCTGAAGCACTGAATTGTTCTGCAATAGTCGGAAATGCGGGTAAGTAAATATCTATTGCTAACGGGCTAAAGATAACCAGAAGGCCAAGAATAAATAGTAAGCTGAGGTTTTTGTGCTGGCGTGACTGCATTCGCTCTCCTTTAAAACGGTATTTTATGTGCCCCTAAAGGAAAAGAAAAGCGTTCACTTGGCTAAAAGTGTAATACATACGTAATCATTAAAACTGCTTACAAAAAATTTCCATTTCGCTATCTGGTCTGATGTGTTAGTTTTTTATCTTACATCATAAAAATAATGGATAAACGTCGTGAGCTCACCATCATCATTATTAAAAATTTGGACTAAGTGTCAGTCACTGCCGAAAGGTAACTGGTTGTTTAGTAAAGCCGTGTGCTTTAAAGCACCTTACTTTGGGTCTATAAAGCCATTGATCACAAATTTGACTGCTGGGCATTGCAGTGCAATTGTTAAAAATCGCCGCGCAATCCATAATCACATTGGTACCATCCATGCAATTGCACAGTGCAATGTGGCAGAGCTTTGTGCTGGCTTAATGGTTGATGCAACTGTGCCGGCAAAAACGCATCGCTGGATCCCAAAAGGCATGACAGTGAACTACCTAGCAAAAATTGATACAGACATGCGTGCAGTTGCACAGATAGACGTGCCGAGTGAGTGGCTAGAAAAGCAGGATTTGCTTGTGCCCGTTAAGGTTTACAATAGCCGCGATGAACTTGTCTTCACCGCGGATATTACTATGTATGTAACCGCCAAAAAACGTTAAGACTTATCAGCGGCTTGTTTGTTTACAAACGACAAGTCGTTGTCATCATCAGCCAATATTGAAGTACTCGTTTGTTCTTCAGGCTTAATAGGCGCCACATTATCTTCTTCATGACGATGTTTTAAGCTGCCTTCAATGATAGCTCCGGCTTCAATACTTAAAGTGTCGTGAAATACATCACCATGGACTTCAGCAGTACTTTCAATTGTCACTTTGTTGGCAATGAGTGAACCAATGATTTTACCTTTAACGACCACACTGTCTGCTTCGATAACACCTTCAATCATACCTGTGTGACCAATCACTAAGTGTTTAACATGTAAGTCGCCTTCGATACGACCATCAAGTTGAACCTCACCTTGGCTGGTAAGGCTACCTGTTAAGCGTACGTCTTCAGAAATAATAGAAGGAGTATGGTTGGTTCTTTTTAATGATGAGCCAGACGAACTAGCTGTTGATTGTTTTTTTTTACCGAACACGAGAAAGCGCCTTTGTTATTTTAACTGGATTGACATGTTTGCCATTCACTAAAACTTCGTAATGTAGGTGGGTACTGGTACTACGGCCAGTACTACCCATTAAACCGATGACATCATCTTTAGTTACTGTTTGGCCTTTTTTAACCTTAATTTTATTAAGGTGGCCGAAGCGAGTAACGAAGCCATTTTTGTGTTGTAGTTCGATAAAGTTGCCATAGCCGCCATTACGACCTGCACGAAGTACGGTGCCATCGGCTGGAGCAAAAATTTCGGTTTTATGCCAACCGGCTAAATCAACACCTTTATGAAAAGCACGGCGGCCATTCATTGGGTCTTTGCGTAAGCCAAAACTGCTAGAAATATAGTAGTCAGCAGCAGGGAGTGTTTGTGGTAACTCACTCAGCAAGTTTTCTAGGTTGTTTAACGCTAGTAAGTTGTCGGCAATTGCTAGAAATTCAGCAGGAATTCTTGATTCGTCAAACAAGTCTAACGGGCCACCCTGGGCTGTGTCTGAGCTTTCAAGTATTGAGGTATTGGCTAGACTGCTATCAAGACCAGCCCCTTCGAGCATGGCAACAATTTCTTGATGGCGTAATTTGATTTGTTCATCTAGCACTACGAAACTACGATTATAAGCCGCATCAAGACGTGCCAAACGCTCAGTCATACTTTCTAAGTGTTTTACTTGTTTTGGTTGCTGCTCATCTTCTAAAGGAGCATGAAAATCTTCAGCATTTTCTTTAATCGGTAAAAGTAGAGGTTCAGCATCGTTTGGCAAGGTGGGTTTGTTCATCGATTCTGGTAGTGATTCAATCATGCTTTGCAATAGCGCTTGTTTTTGCTCAAGAATGGCTAGTTGCTCTAATTGTTTTTCATAGGCAGCTTGCTGTTGAAAGTGCTGCTTTTTCCACTCTTGCTGCTTGGTAACCTGTTTTTGCTCAATGCTGGTTATCTTGTCTGCTTGTGAAATGATTTGAAGTGTTGAGATACTAAGCCAAGCAATGGCTATTAAAATAACCATTAAGGTCGTCAATTGTAGCCAAGGAGCTAATACCAAGTGTTTTACTTCGCCATTTTGACGGATCAACAGCTGTCGAGCTGGAAAAAACGTGCTATAAAAAGACTTAAGTTTAACTAACATGGCGTACAAAATTTAACTAATAACCGAGTTAAGATAGCAACCTCAGTTAAAAAAGCCAGCAAAAAATTGTAACTCAGCTGAAAAAGCACAAAAAAAAGGGCAAAAAATGCCCTTAATACTTGTTCTGGAAATAAAAATAGTGAGTTACTTTTATTTAGCAGGTAGCACGGTTCCTTCAACTGAACCAAAACCAATTCGTGCAAAACCGTCTTTTTCGCACCAACCACGCATGATTACGTTGTCGCCGTCTTCTAAGAAAGCACGTTGCTCACCATTAGTAAGGGTGATCTTTTCTTTACCACCGCGAGAAAGCTCTAATAATGAACCTGCTTCTTCGTGCTCAGGGCCTGATTGCGTACCCGAACCTAACATATCGCCTGGTTGAAAGTTACAGCCATTTACAGTGTGGTGAGTCACCATTTGCGCAACTGTCCAGTAAGAGTGCTTGAAGCTTGATTTAGATACTTGTGTTGGTGCTTCGCCGGCTGCACGCATCTTTTCAGTTTCGATTTGTACATCCATCTTGATATCAAATGCACCAAACTCACGGTTATGAGCTGACTCTAAATAATCCATTGGTTGTGGATCGTTTTCGTCACGTGTCCAGTTTGTTCTAAATGGTGCCAGTGCTTCTGTCGTAACAATCCAAGGTGATACTGTCGAAGCGAAGTTTTTCGCAAGGAATGGACCAAGCGGCTGGTATTCCCACGCTTGTAAATCACGTGCAGACCAGTCATTAAATACACAGAATCCAAATACGTGGTTTTCAGCATTTTCGATGGCAATCGCATCGCCTAATTCATTACCTTTACCAAGGTAAATACCTAACTCAAGTTCGTAGTCTAGGCGTTTACACGGGCCGAATGATGGTACTTCTGCATCTGGCGCTTTAGTTTGACCGTTAGGGCGGTGGAACGTTTGACCAGATACATCAATTGACGATGAACGGCCGTGATAACCAATTGGTACCCATTTGTAGTTAGGTAGAAGTGGGTTATCAGGGCGGAATAGACTACCTACTGCTGTTGCGTGGTAAATAGAGGTATAAAAGTCAGTGTAATCACCAATACGGCACGGTAGTGAAAATTCGATGTCAGCTTGAGCGATAAGCGCTTCGCTTAATTGCGCTTGCTCAGTGGCACCTTCACGAAGTGCTTTTGATAACGCTAGACGCAGTGCAGACCAATACTGCTGACCAAGACCCATAAATTCATTGAGTGTAGCTTGGCTTGCAGCTTTAACGGCAATCTGTGCATCACCAGAGAATAAACCAAGTTCATTTACTTTTGCTAAGTCGATAACTTGATCACCAATAGCTACAGCGCCACGGAACGCTTCATCTGAATTTTTACGACGTACTTCTGCAAAAGGAAGGTTTTGAATTGGGAAGTCACAGTTCGCTTCGTTAGCAGATGCAACCCAGCTTTTTAGATTAATATCGTGGGTTTCGTTAATTAGGCTCATACTCTTTCCTTATTGGTTCGCGCTGATTTATTAGTTATCTATATGGAGGCAATCAACGCAATTTAAACAGTTAGTTTAAAACAGAATTTAAAACGACAAAAAGCAGCGTGTTAAACGCTGCTTTTTAAGCGCAATATGGCGGTTTAGATTACACCACGACGCTCTTGATCACGTTCGATTGACTCAAAAAGGGCTTGGAAGTTACCTTCACCAAAACCGCCGTCATCTACACGTTGGATCATCTCGATGAAGATAGGACCAAATAGGTTCTTCGAGAAAATTTGCAGTAGATAACAGTTTTCGCTTTGGCTATCTACAAGGATTTGATGCTTACGGATCTTCTCTTTGTCTTCTTTAACCCAAGGCACACGGTCAAAAATGGTGTCGTAGTACTCTGGGATGATATCTAGTGTCGCAATCGTTGATTGGTCAAGCTTATCAAGTGAACTTACTAGGTCATTCGTTAGGAATGCTAAATGCTGTACACCCGGACCATTGTACTCATTTAAGTACTCATCGATTTGGTTGTTGTTGTTATCTTTACCTTCATTGATTGGAATCGAGAAAGTGCCACACGGCGATTTTAGTGCGTAAGATAATAACGCTGTTTTTTGACCTTTAATGTCAAAGTAACGAACTTCAGTAAAACCAAATACGTCTTTATAGAAGTTAGCCCATGTTTCCATCGTGCCTTTATAAACGTTATTGGTTAAATGGTCGATACGGATGAAGCCTTTGTCTTCAACAATGTTTTGCTCGCTTAAATCTTCAAAATCTGACTCATAGATAGAACCTTTGTCGCCAAATTGCTCGATGAAATAAATTAAGCTGTCGCCGATACCGTAAATAGCAGGGTATGGTAAGTTTTTGTGAGTTGAGTCTGTCGCAGGTTTTGCACCGCGCTCAACAGCAACTTCGAATGCTTTTTGTGCATTCTCTACACGCCAACCCATAGAACAGATTGCTGGGCCGTGGCTTTTAGCAAATTCAGCAGAGAAACCTTCACGCTCATTGTTCAGTAAGAAATGAATGTCATGTTGGTTGTAGTAAACGATGTCTTTACCTTTGAATTTTTTTAGCTTTGAGAAGCCAAAATCAGTAAACACTTTGTCCATGTAATCTGCATCAGGTGTTGCGTATTCAGTGAATTCAATGCCCATTAGGCCTAACGGATTATTTACTTCGCTCATTGTCATTACTCCCGCAATTATAAGCACTGCGCTAAAAAGAATTATTGTTATGTAATGAGCGGATGATTAACCAGAAATTCAATTTGGGGAAGAGCACAGCGTTATTTAGCCAAAGTCCCTTTTGTAAATTTAATGAGACAATGGTTTTAATTTCATCATGTGAAGTGAAAATAGTAAAAATAAAGATCAAAAAGAGTAAATAAAGCGCCGTTAATAAATATTTAATGAACTGATATTTATAAGCTTTTTTGTATTTTATTCGTTTTGTTTTCGCCAAATAAAGTTAGAGTGAATGTATCGAATTGTTTACAAAGTTAGTGGTTGTCAATTTCAGTGAATATTTAAATAGGGAAGTCGAAAGTACGAAATGATATCGAGTGTAGTTTACTAGTAAAGATCTAACGGCGGGAAGTACGTAGCCCCACAGCATAAACTGTGGGGCTTAAGGTTACTGTTTGTCAGCAGTAATCTCTAATTCTTCTTCGAGAATTTCTAACTCATCCTGAGAGGTATCAGCATCATGCATCCAATCAACAAGTTTGTCTGCCAACAGCCATAAACAAATACCTGCGATGAAAGCCATAATTGCTACACCACCAAAGGTGTTTAGAGGGCCACTTTCACCTACAAGCTGACCAATTGATGCTGCTGCGTAGTTGCCTAAACCAGAGAATAGGAACCACATACCCATCAATAGTGAGGTAAACTTCAGCGGAGCGAGCTTAGATACCATTGATAATCCAATTGGTGATAGACATAGCTCACCCATTGTGTGGAATACGTATGCCATAACTAACCAGATTACATGCGCTTTTGTATTTGCATCATCACCAATTTGTAAGGCTGCACCTACCATAGACACGAAGCCTAGGCCTAGGAATAACATACCAAGAGCAAATTTACGCGGAGAGTCAGGCTCCTTATCTCCCATGCGGATCCATACACTTGCGAAAATTGGGGCTAAAATAATAATGAAGATTGGGTTAACAGCTTGCAACCAACTTGCTGGCATTTCCCAACCAAAGAAAACAAGGTCAGTTTTATACTTTGCAAATAAATTCATTGAACCTGCAGCTTGCTCAAAGCCAGCCCAGAATACAATAGTGAAAAAGCTCATGATTAATATAACTTTAACGCGATCACGCTCTTCAGAAGTTAAAGGTTTGTTTGCAGCCTGTGCGTCATCACCTTGTTTAGCTGATGGAACTTTACCGATATCGGCAAGATATTTATTAGATAATGCTAACTGTAAAATTACACCAATTAACATACCAACACCTGCGGTTAAGAAGCCGTATTGATAGTCAAACTTTTCACCAATTGAGCCTACAACGAAATAACCTAAAATCGAACCAAGGTTAATACCCATATAGAAAATTGTGAATGCACCGTCACGACGCTTATCAGTTTCAGTATAGAGGTCACCAACCATTGTTGAGATGTTTGGCTTAAAGAAACCATTACCAACAATTAGTAATGCTAAACCAAGGTATAAAAACTCTTTTTCTAGACCTTCGATCATACCGTGAGGTGTACCAAGTGCAAATTGGCCTAAAGCCATCACAACACCACCAAATATAATAGCTTTACGTTGGCCAGATACATTATCAGCAAACCAGCCACCGATAACTGGTGTTACGTAAACTAACATTGCATAGAGGCCTAAAATACTCAATGCATTAGAGTTTAATGCTTTTTGGTAAGCTTCATCAGCACCTGCAGATAATGGGTCAATACCAAAGTAGGCCATATCCCAGCCCATAGCAGCTGCAGTTGCGATTGTTGATAAATAAAGCACGAAAATACCGCGCATACCGTAGTAGCTCATACGTTCCCACATTTCTGTAACGAACAGTAAGAAGAGCCCTTTCGGGTGACCCATAAAGTCACCAGCTTTTGGTAGAGAACTCATGAATTATACTTCCTAATTTTAATTGTCGTTGGCCTTATATTATTGCTTTGCTCATTGGTTAATTAATATTGATGAATGAGTGGCCATGTTTTTTTGATGCAGCTAAGATAATGGTTTGTTGCTCAAGTTATGAACTTAAGGGTATAGGACACACCCTTATCCTAGCTACAAGTGCGCTACAGTATACATAGACCTCTTGGTCAGGGGAAGATCTTGCGGTAGGTACACCATTTGTTGCGTTAACTTAACCTTACCAAATACAACCAATTTAAGATTACTTGATACTTGTCAGTAATACTTAGCAATTCATTTTAAGTTTATGTGATGAGTTATTTTTGTTTGGGTAGGTGTAATTCATTGCAATGAAAGCGGATCTTTTGGCATCTGGATAGCTGAGCAAGTACTTTAAATTGTCCAAAATTGTTTACAATAGACTATTCAGCCGCTAGTAGTTAGCGTATTATTCTCATACTATAGGTTCCCGTTTTTTGAGGATGTAATGCGTTTAGATATCCACTGTGCTGACCGAATCGGTATCGCACAAGAGATTCTCAATATCTTAGTAAGTTATCAGGTTGACTTAAAAGGTATTGAAGTAGATTCGGTTAATTGTCGTATGTATGTCAGTTTTCCTCCTATTGAATTTGAGCAATTCCAAAAGATCATGCCTTCTATTCGCTTAATTGACGGCGTGATGGATGTTCGCACAACTGCATTTCTACCTTCTGAGCGAGAGCATAATGAGTTAAATACATTACTGCGAGCATTGCCTGATGGTGTGATATCTATTGATGCTAAAGGCTGGGTGCGATTATGCAATGATGCAGCTTGTCGCGATTTACAGCTATCTGAAAGTGAAGTTATAGGCGCTAATATTAATAACTTGCTGAAAGGCTTTAACTTTACTCGCTGGTTAGAGGGTAAAGAAGTACTTGGTCAAACAACGCGTGTAGAAGTTGCTGGCGAAGATTTTATTGCTGATATTCTTCCTATTTCAGTTCCACAAGGTGCTGAAGGGGATGTGTTAGCAGGCGCCGTTATTAACATTAAATCGCAAAGTCGACTTGGTCAGCAAGTGAGTGCCTTTCGTCGATATGGCCAAGAAAGTTTTGCGACAATCCATAATTTTAGCACTGCAATGCGTCGTGTTGTTCGTGAAGCTCGCAAAATGGCACAGCTTGAAGCGCCAATTTTGATAACTGGTGAAACGGGGACAGGTAAAGAACTACTTGCACGGGCTTGTCATTATGCATCTAACCGTTCAGTAAAACCCTTTATTGCTTTATCGTGTGCATCGTTACCTGATGACGTGGCTGAGTCAGAGTTATTTGGTTATGCGGGCTATGAAGAAAACGCGGCACCAAAACGTGGCGTTTTGGAGCAAGCCGATGGTGGTACGGTGTTTTTAGATGAAGTTGGTGAAATGTCGACTCAATTGCAAACTAAGTTGCTGCGATTTTTACAAGATGGCACATTTCGCAAAGTCGGTGATGAAAACGAAGTAAAAGTGAATGTACGTATTGTTGCTGCAACGCAAAAAGACTTACCGGCCATGGTGCAAGAGGGGACATTTAGAGAAGATCTTTATTACCGGATTAATGTTTTGACCTTAGAAATTGCGCCATTACGTGACAGAAAAGCTGATATAGGCCCGTTAGCAGAACATTTTATTCAAAAGTATGCCCAACAAAATGGTCATTCTGTGCCTGTGATGTCTGAAGATTGTTTACGCTTTTTACAAGATTATCCGTGGCCGGGTAACGTACGCCAATTAGAAAATGCGATTTACCGTGCGGTGTCGTTGTTAGATGATAACGAACTGCGTATTGAACATTTGCAGTTACCAACCTTTACTCATGATTTAGGTTATCTTGAGTCTGACTTTGAAGGAACTTTAGATCAAGCGGTAAAACGCTTTGAAGCGACCTTACTTCGTAAGCTCTATCCGGCTTATCCTAGCTCTCGACAGCTTGCTAAGCGATTAGGTTTGAGCCACACCGCAGTGGCAAACAAACTTCGAGATTATGGCATTAACCGTAAGACAGTGAAGGTTTAAAAGTAACCCCCCACAATAATCGTGAATTAAGCAAAAAGCTTGGGTGAAAAGCCAAGCTTTTTGCTACTGTTTGGTACCCATATCCTTGGTGACACCATCAATGGCAATATTTTTGATACCGTCATTGTCAAATTTGATAACAATACTTATGTTATTGCGGGCAAAAAAGTAATCTCGGTTATCTAGGCTTATAACATAATCGCCTTTGACTGAGTCGCTAAATTTGCGCTTTTCAAGTTTTAAGGAGTGATCTGCTATTTGCCAATTGAAGCCTTCAATAAAGCCATTATTAAACTCTTGTACCCAAACTTGTTGTTCGTCTTTACTCAGTGTAATCGCAACGGAGTATGACTCAGGCAAAGACATGTCATAGCTTTTATCACCAATAGTGAATTTTTCGGCAGTTTGTTGCCAAGCAAAACCAAATTTAAAATCTTTTTCCACACCCGTTGGGTATTTTAAAGTACCGTTACCTGGAAAGTTGAAGTCAGCATATGCTGAGCCGGTAAATAAACTTGCAGAAAATAGAGTTACCAAACTGAATAGTTTCATTAGGCTTATCTGTTTTTATAATAATATATGCACAGATTAGAGCAGAATATTCGCCTTAGCAATATGCTGTGATACACTTTGTGAATTATCAACTGGTTAGACCTTTTATTGTGAATCTATATTTTCGACTAATATTATTGTTTTTTAAAATCAAACGTAATCGTGACTATCAAGGTTTACTCGACACGATTGATATTGAATTCAAAGCACTGCCGACTGATTGCGATATTAACTTGCACCTGACTAATTCTCGTTATTTAGCAATGATGGATTTGGCGCGTACTTGGATGACAGAAAGAGTAGGGTTGCTTCAACATATTATGAAACGTCGTTGGTTCCCGATCGTTAATGCGACTGCAATTACCTATATTCGCGATATTAAACCAATGCAAAAATACACTGTTAGTACGCGTTTAGTTGGCTGGGACCATAAATACTTTTACATTGAACAAAAGTTTCACTCTGAGCGTGGATTGCATGCGATTGCCTATGTACGAGGGGTATTTAAACGTAAGAAAGGTGTTGTGAGCGTTGAAGAAATGCTTGAAGTTGCTGGGTTTGAAGGTGTAGCTCCTATCTTGCCAACAGAAGTAATGCACTGGAAAGAAATGTTAGAGCAAAAGAAACTCACAAATAAGTGATACCCAAGATAAATAAAAAAATGCCAGCTAAGCTGGCATTTTTATGGTTTTAAACACAGTTTACTCTGCAGCGCAAACTGCTTCACTAACAAATGTTAAGTCATTAACATGCGAAGGACCATCCATTACAAACGTTGCTTCTGCAGTGTTTTGGTCAAGTGAGTAGATTTTAGCATTTTCACCACTTTCGCGGCCTGAAACATAAATTGTACCATCATCTGCAATCGCAATACCTGATGCCCAATTTACACCATGCTCACCAACAAGTGTCAATTCTAAGCTACCTTCATCTAGCGTATAAAGTGCTTTACCTGTTAACACGTAAAGTACGTTAAAGTCATTTGAGTAAGCAATATCACCATCTGAGAAAGTATCACCAGGGTAAGATAGTTTACCAAGAACTGTCTTATCACCTGTTTCTAAATCAAAGTCGTACATATATGTCTTACTTGTTGCACGAAGAGCAAGACCATCAGCGGTGACTGTTGAGCGGTAAATAGGGAATGAAGTCGCATCAACTACTTCCGCTTGTTGGTTAGTTGCTAAATCTAAGCTGTAAATTTTAGATGCTTTGCTGCTCTTATCTAGTTGCTCCATGAAATAAAGCACACCGTCTTTACTTGCAATATTTGAAGCTGTGTTATTTAGGCCTGCAACAATAGTGACAGAGCTTGAAACTGGGTTGAAATGATAAACATAGCCCTCAGTTTCTGAACCGAAGTTATTAATACCATATAGACCTGTTTCAACTGCACAAGGTTCTGGAATTTCTGTTAATGAAACATTATCAAGAAATGCGCCTAAAGAGTCTGATTTACCAGCACCAGCAAAGCTCAATACTGAACTAGTATCGTTTGCTTCTACAGTAAAGCTATATTTAGTCCAGCCTTTTGTGCTGCTATTAATGGTCGCTAATTCATTACCATTCCATAAAACTTTGGCAGCGTTTGTTGTCGCATTACCTTCAACACGCGCAGAGTAATAAAAAGTAAGTTCGTACTTTTTACCTGCTGAAGTAGCTACGCTCTGTGAAATTGAATAGTTAGCAGTTGAGTCTAGTTCCAGAAGTTGATTACCATCTTGAGCTGGAACAATACCTAATTTGTTAGTTTGTAACTCAAATTTAGCATTGTTACTACGGCTCCAGTTATCGATATTACTGAATAACTGCCATTGTCCACCATGGCCAGTTACTGTGTTATTTTCAAATGACCCGTTTTCAACTAGGTTTGTGCTTGCCATTGCCATACCAGATGCGATAGCTAAAGGTAACACTGCTAATTTAGAAACTAAGCTTTTCATGACAGTCTCCGAAGTTGTTAACATAAAATTAATATTTAATAGTATCATTTTACTGCTTTTTGCTGGTGTTTATCAAATAGGGAATAGATCTAAATTTATACTTTTTTAATTTTTTATATTAATCATTTGATTTTTAATAAGAATTTAGTTTGTAGGAAAATTCTGATTTTTCGATGGGAAAATAATAAAAAACGCAAAGCAATCCTTTTGGATTACCTTACGTTTTTATGCTAGGTTAAAAGTTAATTGGGTTTAGATTTGTTAGCAAACCAACCTGATTTTTGATTGCGGCTTAATTTGCCTAATATTTTTATCGCCTTTTCTAAGGTAATTCGCTGATCAGCTATATCTTTATAAATTTGATTTGCTCTTTTCTTACGTTTAACAGCTGCTCCTGCATCAAGAAATGACTCAACCACTTGATTTAAATATTGAATAGGCAATGCTTGCTGTTTCTCAATGTTATCTTCAGAACTATATGCCTCAAGTTTTTCAAGTAGATTAGTGATTTCTGCTTGGCAGAACTCATTCTGCGCCAAGTGCATTTTTTTCAATGTGCTCAAATGTTGTTTCAATGTGGCCACTTCTAACCTATTAAAGGAAACAATCATGTTGAGGTTTGTTAGTGCTGTTCTGAACTCCTTAGCTGTACATTGTTGGTCAAATAGATGTTCAAGAGTATGGTTTATTCGCTGCCACTGCTGCCAAGCGTAAACATAGTTCAAGCCAGCGCCTTTAATGTTTTGCATACCAACAATAACTTGATGGTTATTTACTAAACCTAATTGGGCAATTGACCGCGTTAGTTCATCAGCAGATAAACTACTGTTTTCATGTAACACAACGTTAGATTTTATTGTATTTACAATAACCTCTTTTAGCTTTTCGCTATTGTTAACGATATCTTGCTTAAGCAACTCTAATGTTTGACGTTGTTGATAAACAAATAGATTTTGTAAAATAGCCGATGCTTCGGCCTCATTTGAGTTACCGGTAGCATCTTTCAAAAGAGCGTTAATATTAGATTTCTTAAGCGAGTCGCCGTTTAATTTTATGAGCTTATTAGCAAGAGTTAGATCGTATGCGTCGCTCAAACGAGCAATTAATTGTTCTTCAGTTAAAAAGTTGAACTGAGATAAAAGTTTATTAAATTCTTCTAGATCATTATTTGCAATAATTTTATCTAATCGCTCAATGAGTGCGTTAATAAAGTAGCTATAAAACCCATCAACGTTTGTACCAATTACAACTATTTTATCGAAACGCAAATCGTGACTTAAAATATCTGCAAACACTTTTGAGCGAGCCACACGGTCATTTCGGTTATTGATTAAAGCAATAACCTGTTTTTTGGGGTTGTCATTTAAATCATAGATCCCTAACCGTTGCCAATTCTCTAACGTTGCTAAACGTTCATTTGCTGACATGCTATTAATAAATGATTGTTCTACTTTACCCACTTTAGCTTTTTCAAAATGTTGTAAAACACCAATATCAGGAATGATTCTGGCCGATGTTTCTTTGTAAACATAGTCTTTACTTAAGCCAATATGCTGTGCCATTTTACAAACTAGCGCAATATTAGCTGGATGTTCTTGGTATGGGTATAAAGAACGTATATCGTCTGTAATTTGCAAGCCATCGGCCCAATGCACCTGGATCAAACTTGAGTTCTTCTGCTTGGCATTGACGTCTAAAATAGGTGCCATATTTTGCTCGCTAGTAAATACTAAGCTATTCTTGCCAATAAAGTGACTGGTTTCGTTTGCAACATCGATACCTGTTGGACCGAGTATATCTTCATGGTCTGGGTAGGCATTTGTTATGGTTGAGAAATTGTCTTTCATCCAGTTGCGAAGAATACGCACATAACGTGGTGTGAGCCCCATACATTCCCACAAAAATACGTCTGCTTTTACATTCTTAGCAAAGTGCAAAACATCTCCTTGCTCCCAAATACTGGCTTTATCGAATGGACGAAATAAGGGGATTTCAAACTGCTCACCACTTGCCCTTGCATAAATCATCGTAGCTTCACAGCCCGTTGTTTTACTTACTACTTTTAGACTTAAGCTGCTAAAAAGGGCCGCTTTAAGGCGTTCTGTTCCGGATTTCCCACGTGTTCCCCAGCCGCCAATTGATACAGGAATAAGTGCTCTGTCAGATTGAATCTGACGGCTGATTTTTATATGTCTCGCCCAAAAGTAAGCGATAAAGCTAATGACAAAAAATATTAGCTGACCAATGCTGTTTTGGTAAATTGAATACGCATACTCTTTAAAGCTTGACCCAATGTTAAAAATAAAGGGTGTAATTGCGAGCTTTTTATAAAGGTTAGCAATACCTGATTCGACAGGAAACGCTACATCAAACAACACTCCATATGGTTGGAAATCTAGCGTAAAGCCCTTACTGCGAATGTTTTCTAGGTAGTGTTGTTGTTCTACTTCAGTACCATTTCGTAACTCATTCAATTTTTCGTAGTTCAATGAAATCCAACAGTATGCATATAAACGCTTAAATAAACTTGTTGGTGGTGAAATTATCAAAATGCCATCAGGGGTATAGGATTTAGCAGGCGCTTTTAAATTATCTTGAGACAAGGTACTTAATAAGAAATCAAGTAATGGCAAGTGTGGTCGTGAGCTAAATTGATGCTCATCAAAACGAGGCTCACCGGGTACTTCTGTCTGGCTTATCTCTGCAACAGTACAACTTGGTACATGCATAAATGCACTAGGCTTTCTGGCCTGTAAATGGTTATAGCTTTGTCTTTTTCCGGTACTAGGGTTCTTAAATTCATGCCATAAGCGCCAGATTCTAAAGCCACGCTTATAACCCAATTGCACCTGCCATGACTTTTTCTTTAGGTTAACATTGAACGCTTCATAATGCTGAGCTTGTTTACTTAGTAGTCGACCAAGCAAATCTTCATCTACTTCTTTACAGTCAATGGATGTGTCTGAACTTAAGCTCACCTCTAATTGTGCAACTTGTTGCTGATGCATAAAACTGACTAACTGCTCTCGAACACGGCTAATAATACGTTTTACTGCAAGGTTAGTTTTTTCTTCAAGTTGTCGGTTTAATACATTTATAAACGCTTTAAAAATATCTTGAGTGTAGTCATGATTATCATTATCAACTTGAAGGTTAAACATGATCCTCGGAGTGAGTTCAAGTAATAGACGTTGTTCTGCAAAGTTATCAGTTTCCTCAAGGAGTTGTTGCCATAACTTAAAGCCTAATTGCTGTTCACTAAAGCGCGGGTCTGATAACTGTTTAATTAATGTTAGTCTTACAGCTGGGCTGTTTTCAAGTTGCATTCGCTCATTGAGTAAATCGGTTACACATGACCAAGGCAAAACGGAACATTGCTCTATAACACTTTGACGAACACGAGGGTAAGCATGTTTAGCAAGTAAAAAAATCAGTTTACGGTTTGCCTCATTTAAGGAAAACTGTTTGCTGATGATTTTGGCAAATGAAGTAATTAAAAATAACTGCTGGCGATCTACTTTGCCGTTTTTATCAACGTCCAGATCAATATGAGAGCGCATAAAGTAGCGAGTAAAAGTGGGTCTAAGATTAATTAGTATTTCTAAAATATCGACTTTTGCTGCGTGTGGTGTTGTTGGCTTCTCTAATGACTGTAGTAAGTTTTCAACTAAATCTGCATTAAACTCAGGATCTTCGACATATTCATTAAGCAAATTTACCTGATTAGCTAACGCTCTAAATAATGAGTTTCGTGTTGCTTCATTGTCTGTTTTTTCTAGTAGGTTTAAAAAGAAGCCTTCTAAATCGAGCCTTAACCATGACTGAGCCATGTCATTTTGGTGATTACGTAAATAACGGTTTGTTAAATCACCGAGCTTTCCTATCAAAAACTTTAATGATTGCTCAAGTTCAGAGGTTTTATCTTGGTAACGATTAATCATTGCCCCTTCATCAAACCAACGCTGAAAAGCATCTTGATCCTTTTGCAGTTGCAACTCACTTGCCCCTAATGTTTTTGCATAATCAAGGATATGAAATTGCCTCTCGGCTTTTAATTCCGCATGACTCAAACGCTCAACAAAGCGACGATGATCGCCATCAAGTTTGGTTAATTGGTTTTGCAGCTTATCAATTTTGTGAGTTAAAAAAGCAATAGCTTGAAGTAACAACCAATCATCTTCGTCATTATCATCTGGCTGGTTCTTTATAAGCTCCCACTCACTTAATTCGTTAACGAGTTGCTTATACTTTTGGCGATAAAGGTCTAACCAAAAATTGGCTATATCGGCAAATAGTAGAGACTCAAGGCGCTCTTTTAAAACTTTACTGCTCATAGTCACTCAGCTCTAACAAATGGTTAAGTTGAAGTGTTGGAAAAATAATTTCATCGTGTGCATAGGGAGCAAAGCCCGTATGCAAGTTATTGCCAGATGAAAACTCAACACTAATATTGTGGTTACTCCAAACCCAATCTTGTTGCCAGCTTACTTTAAGCCAGCCTTGTGAGAAGCCCCCTAAGTCAATCTGCTTTTGCCATGCAAAGCGAGAGATATATTGCCATGTGGCAGTAGCACGATGTTCATCAGCGAGGCGGTAATAACTATCTAGCCCCACCTGGAAAATATGGCCTTCATAATATTGATTCCAACTAGAGTTAAAACGTAAATAATCCAAGCTGCTCCAATCATCATTAGAACCGGAAGAAACACCAAAATTAAGGTAGTTATCGACCCAGGGTTGATATCTATATTGGTAGAGCCCTAACCAACCAGATGAATGATTTTCTCTGTAAAAATTAAAAATACCTGAGTTAAGCTTATCATCAGCGAGGTAGTCAGCTAAATCAGCGCTGCTGTAGCGAACATAAGGAGTTATTTGCCATTGATGGCGATGCACTGAGTCTTGTCGCCATATTTGGCCAATACTAATGCTGGCATCAATCGCGTATTGACTATCAAATTGCTCTCGGCTCATTTGCCAGCGACTATTAATTTGGCTATCAATATACCAAGGCGTTGTTTCATCCTCCCAAGAGTAATATCCATTTAAATTAATAATATCAGTTTGCGTATCACTGAATGAGTAATATCCCTCTAACTGATACCATTGATTATCATCATTTATCCGAATTCTAGCGCCAATATCAGTTTCTTCGCGGGTGGGAATATCTTCAGCGCTTTGAAAAATTTGCTGTTGATCATAACGAGCAAAAACTTGCCAGTTGAGTTCATCTGCGTGTAGTTCTGTTTGCTCCTTAACGATTTCTACTTTTTCAGGCGCTTGATAGGTGATCAACTCTGGCAGGGCAGCTTTAGTCTGCGAGTAAGCAGAAATTTTATTGTTATGTTCGCTTAACTGCCAACTGTATAGGCGGACATATTCCAACTTTTCAGCTTTAACTTCGATTTTTCCTGCAGGATGAAAAAAGCGACGTTCTGTTCGTCTTTGTTCGTCGATTTCTTCCAACTTGATTAGCCTGTCGGCCGATAAAGTTGCTATTAGCGGTGTGTCCGGTATTACCGTGTAGAATAATAACTTGGTTGGTAGCTCTAAGTGCTGCCATTTTCCGGCTAGATATTGTTCTGCTTCTATTGTTAAGTATTGTGATAGGTAAGGGTTGAGCCATCTAATACTGATTATGTTGTTATCGAGCTCTTGCTTAGTAAAAGTAAATGGCACACTTTGTTGTTGTGAAACTGACCAGGTTTTCAGTTCATTAGCTAGGCGAAGTGAAACATTTGCGACATTGTCTCGTGCTAACTCTGCAGTAGAGAAGTGAAATTTAAAACGGATTTGTTGTCCAGCAGTTTGAGCTAGATCAATATGCAAAGTATGGAATGGTCGTAACTGTAACCCTTGCTCTGACGCAGACTGGGTGTTAAGCAAGGTAAAACGATCAGCAAAGCTACTTTGTGCAGGAGCTTGCATTTTAAATAGTCGAGTTCCAGCATAATCTAGCATGCTTTCAATAGGTTGCCACTGACCAAAACTTTCAATTCTATTCTGAATGAAGGTCGATCTAGCTGTTGCTGGTAAGGTCTCTAGACGTTGCAGTAGCTGAGTGTATTGATTGTCGTTTAAACGCCTTTTGCTTAATTGGTATAAGCCATTAATTAATAAGTCATACTGTGATGCGGTAGGTGAATAAACTAATGACATAAAGTCTATTGCAGTCAGGTTATTGGCAGCATCAGACTGGTAGTCAAATTGAGAAACTAAATCATTAGGGAGCAGGCTTACATCAAGATATGTCAGATGATCAGCGCTCAAAGTCAGAGTTTCTCCGACTTGCAAGTTTATAATTAAGGTTGCCGATATAGATGCTAGTTGCTGATTATCTATAAACTGAATATTTGCTGGAATATCACTAAAAATTGGCATCAATTTATGCTGATATTGGCTATCGGCTTTTAGCCAAGCCGTTTGATATTCACCATTTTGTTTCGCAGCTACCCGAGCTTTGATCGCTAAATGAATAGGGTGCGTAGCAGTAAATTTCCACGGTTTCTTATCACTTAGCACGGTATTTTGTATTTTGCCTTGTCCATCAATAAGTCCTGCTTGCTCAGCTGTTACTAAGTGGTATAAAGGGTCATTTTGTTTAGTATTTGAAACCAAACTTTGAAAATTTAGTGCTGCGAAACTTGGTTCTGCGATGTTTTGCTGATCAGACTGATGAGCTAGCCACGTCGCTAAACGATTTTTCTGCTGTTTAACAGCAAGCCTGATCAAGATTTTTCTACAATTGGAAATTGACGATAAATTACCAGCGCACAAGGCAAATAGTTTGTAGTCTTGATGCTGCTCTTGGTAAATTTTAATCAACTCTAAACTTGCAAAATGCTGCAATTGAGCCTGTTTTGCACTTTTGTATAAACCTTCTAGATAGCTATTTGCTAAATGGAATTGTTTTTGCTGCCTCAAAATATCAATTCTTGCTTGCCATGCTTTTTCCGCAACTTGATGGTTACTATGCTGGCTTAGCTTTTTCAAAAAGCGAAGGGCATCCAATGGCGCAGATTCTGCTAAATCATTAGCAGTCATTAGCAACTGTTCCCAATCTGTTATGTTTAATTGCTGCTGTGCGGGTGTATAAGGTTCAATTGAAGCTAAATAGTCCGCATGCTGCTTGTGCAAGTAGTTTTTAATAATCAGCTCTGTGGTAGGGCTCTTTGCACTTAACTTGTTCGGCTGATGGTAGAGTACTTCATCCATGGGGATATCAGCTAGAGTTCTTGCGTATAGTGCAAAATCAATATGTTCCGTTGTGTTTTTAAGTGCTTGTATAGAAAGTGATTTTTCTTTTAAAGGCACAGAGAGTGTTAATGTTTGAAAGTGTTCTGTCGCTTTCAGGTTAACTAGCCAGCTTTGCTCACCTGCGGTGAATTTTAATTGTGTGTCATTGTTACTTTTTGCAATTAGGGTAAGCCAAGGCGTAGCTCGTTCTTTTACCGTTAAATCAAACACTTGTGCAGATTGAGACAGAGCTGTTAAAAGTCTAGTCTGATGATTGATACGAGGGTAAAAATGATGATCGACTAAACGCAGCTCAGCAAGCTCAGTGATGGTTTCACTTTTACTTTCTACAGGCAATTGGTTTCGATAGCTGCCAACAAGTTGTGAATCGATGCTCATCATCGAAAGCAAGTTATAGTATCGCTTTACGTTAAGCGGGTCATTTTCAGAAAAAACAGTGTTACTTAACGGCCCCAACGAGTGCTCTTGGTAAATTGATTTTAAATGATCATTGGCAGTATTTAGCCAATATGGCATTAGTTGCTTTTCTTGTTCTTTTGCGGCTGCACCATCATCATAAATTGCGCGGTGGCTTTGCTCTATTTTAACCAGTGAATTTGTTGCGCTTTTAATGGTTAGGTATTGGCCTGCGTCGATAGCCAAATAATCTGAGTTAACTAAACCAACATTCTTATCTGAATATTCAACAGCGAGACTATTAATCGTATTCACTTTTGCTGTTAAAACGTTATCAACATAGGCGTACACAACACCGTTTCGATCAGGAAGTTGCATATTCTGCCTAACAGATAGCTTTAATTTTTTTGCTGCAGGAAAAAACAGCGTAACTTCTTCATCTTTATGCAGTTGATAATAACGCTCATTGCCTTGCTGTGTGGTCAATAAAACAGATGGTTTTGCTAGTTTGAGTGCACGTCGAAAACTATCTCTTTTTGCTTGATAGTGACCGACAAGAGCCCTAAAGCTAGCGCTTTCGTCAAGGTGATTCTGAATGGCAATTATACGATTATGGCCTGTTGCCGGAAGCTGGCATCGTTTCGAATTACAAAGTAGATCCCGATGAACTTGTAAACGCTGCTGAATGTATTGTGTGTTTCCGGCGCTGATAATAAATTGATTTAATAAATCGGGATTTATCTCAAGCCAATGGCCTTCTGGTAGCCATAAATACTGATGCTGCTTGGCATCAAATTGCAACTCTTGAGTAGACGTTAAAGGGGCCAGTTTTGGCGTTGTTTGTAACCAAATAGGGGGCTCAAGAACCGCATGCTCAGGCTTAGCAGCATACACCATGTTGATGCTGAATAATGTAAAAGTGACTAAGGCTATTATGATATAAGGCATTGGCTAAACTGCTTTAAAAGTTGGCTATTAGTTATTAAACGCTCACGCATTTGACGGCTTAACTCGATATGAAAAAACTGGCTATTAACAGGCGCCATGTCGGTAAGTATATTTTTTGTCCCTCCAAGCTCAAAAACATCACGACCAAATAGCATAACATTAGAGCCTACTTGATTATTTAAACATTCAGATATTTTTACAGTTGCTTTTGACGGTTTTTTAGAGCCATTGCTAACAATGATATCTGCATTACGCCCTTGTAAAGTTTTTCGCTTTTCCTTTGCAAACCCATGTACCTGATAAATAGAAAAAGACTCTACAGTCTTAGCATAGGCAAGAATAAATGCATTCGCACTACTAACTTTGTATTTGCCAAAATCGAGTTTATTATTACTTTGATCAAGGGTATTTCTATGTTTTGAATTTGTGAGTAACACCTGACATTCAGCAAACACTGCCTTGGCTATTTTTAGCGTGTGTTTATCAAAATAGCGATGAGGTGCATAAGCAATACAGTTATTACCAGTCTTCTTATAATGAATCTCGCCACCGGAGGTAATTGTTTTTTTTGCTTTAAAAACACCATCCTTGTAATTGAAGTGTGTTAGTTCAGTGTTCGGTTTTAATAGCCAAGCATGAAAATCTTCTGTTAAATCATGCAAGCTAGTTTCCTCGGCACTGCATGCCGCCATAAAAGTGCAAAAAACCAGTAACATAGCATTAATTTTCATTATTCCACCACCTTACTTTTTGCTCTTGAGCAGGGTATTCATCGAGAATAGATAGCCAGATTGTTTCTGATGACTCGATTGTTATTGAGTGTAAAGTATCTATATCACTTGATACTAAGTGCGTGACACTTGGATAGCTATTCAGTCGGCTATTCTTTGGGTGAATCAAAAAAGCATTAATTAGTTCAGATGGATAAAGCTGATATTTTTGCTTTTTAATACTGTATTCGCTTGTGAGTCCTGACTTGTATTTTGCTCTTTGTTTGACACTAAGTTCAACGGGAGCCTTATTATTTGATTTAGCAACTTTGAAAACAAGACTAATAGGGCGCTGATACTTATCAAATCTGAGTGTTAGAGGAGTCTTTTTATTTAGTTGGTACAGGCGTTGTTTAACCCAAGGCCGATTACCATACCAATTTTGATACATTGAGCGAGAACTGTCTTGGATTTGCTGTAGTTGTGAAACAGATAAATCCGCCATATTAGTTTCTTTAGCACTATTACCCTTTAAACGATAAATTAGGCTGTTATCTTCAGAGTTAATATACGGCGTATAATTATTCTTATTATAAATACCGTAGTTAAAAACCTGAGCGGGTTGTTTAGGTAAATAGTACTTATTGGGGCTTAGTGTCAGTGCTACATTTGAAATTGGTAGCTGATCAAATAGTTCCCTAGATTGATAGTATGTGACTTGTGGATCTAACTCTGCTGGTGGCGTGAAAGTCCGAATATTCGAAAAGTGCCCCATCAATGTAAGTTCATAATGATTATTGGCGCGCTGTTCATACCACGCAGCGATATCATGAAAGTTTGTAGGTGATTCTGTCACCAAGCCGTGAGTTAAGGTTCTTTGGTAGTTAAAATCAGCAAAGCGGGATTTCAGACGAACATAGACATCTTTATCTGCCTTGACTTCGACTCGCCTTGCATTCTTTGGCGAGCGCAAATAGTAAGTTACTAACATACCAACATCTTGACGTTGCGTGTTTTCGGCAATCAAACGATCAAACTCTGAAGCTTGTCCTTTCAATGTCACAGAATAGCTCTCGATTTGCTCGTTACTTTCATCAAACAAGGTGACATTTAGTTGGCTTGTCTCAAGAGCTCGAACTTCAATATTTAAATGGCTTTGCGATTCAATATCAAAACTGACAGAGGATTGGCTGTTAGCCAAGTAACTGCCTGAGTAACTAGTTAAGATTGCATTACCAGATAATGTTCGCCATTGCGTTAATAAATTATCTTCGCTGCAGATTGTGACTAAGCCCGGATTAAGTGGTTCAGTTTGATAACTATTAGCTTCGTCTATTGCACTAAAGTTTACAGGTAAAGGAGGGGAAAACTGTAGTTTGTCATACCAAATTAACGAAGGAAGCAGCCCTTGTTTGTCTGTTTTGAATATCAGGCTATCGGTTTCCTCTAAGCGAATACTCGCGCAAAGACCCGGTTTCGTGAAATAAGAGCCTAGATCATGTTGCTGTTCACTAAAGTCATATGTGACTACATTGTAGGGTAAACTTTCATACAATATGTCTGATTTAAAATCTATGTCAGGAATTCCCTGTGGTGCAATTTTTTGCCACCAGAATGCCATCGCATTTCTAATCTCTCCATCAGTTAAAGTATTTTCTCCCATAGTAAGGTAATCAGTTGCTCGTCTGCGTCTTTCTAAAGGACGCTTAAGCCAGCTGTTAAGCGGATCAATACTTTGCTCAGGAGTTTTAGCGTGGACCCTTACAACTACACCCTGTAGGTTAGTTTGTTCAGGGATAAGCGTTAGATCGAGACTCGCAGCATTAGGGTAATCTTTAATAGGTAAATAAAAAGATTGACCAGATGCGACGTTCAATGATTGTTTGTTTTCAATTATTTGTTTTACTTGTTGCTCTTGCGAGTTTGTAACCAATTTAGATGCATGATGGTAAACCTTGTCTAAAATGACATCTCCTTCTTGATCATATAGCACGTATTTAATTGCATAATTAACCGGTTGATCAAGTACAACTGACTGATCAAACACGGCATTTGATAAAATGCGTAGTGAGTGAGTACGTTGATTTGAAAACGTAAACTGTAGTGGCTTTTGACTACTAAGCCACTGTACATTTGAACGTGTTTCTTGACTAGTACGCGCATCAATGGGTTCAGCGGAATCGATCCATACCATTATGTTTCGTGAGAAATAAAAAAGTGCCACTAAAGCAATTGTGATTGCTAAAATAGCAAGTAGGCGTTTAATTAAGTACATATGCGCCTCCAGCCATAATGCTATTAAATAAGCTCAGATCAATAATCTGGTTATTGGTTGGATTGTAGATTGCCACAATATCGTTATTGTACTTAATCATAAGCGCGTACTTGTCTGCATTTTCCAGCTTAATGGTGTGTAAAGAGCAGTCTTTAATTTGCTCGCAGAAACCGCTTAATGATGTTAAACGCTGATGAGCTATATAGTTTTTAACGAGAGTTTGAATTCGTTGCTTTTCTTTAGTCGAGATTGCTTGCCAGTTTAGTGGCGACAAGGTAGCCAGATTTATAGTTTTTACCTTTGTATTGGTAGATATTGCCAATAATCGTTGCAATACGCTGTTTTGGTCGATTGAAAATTGTTCTTTAAAGTCTGATGCCAGCCATAATGTTGCCAGCTCACTATTGCTATTAAATTGTTGGTATCCTGATTGAGGTGAGCTGCCTATTTCAAGACCTCGCGTTGATTTTTGTCCTGATACTACTTGATATTCAACCCCTAAGTTATTCAGTTTTCCGTCGATTTGTTTCATTAGTGGCGAGGCCACATCGCTGATGCGCGTAGCTGAGAATGCAATTGCATTTGGGCGTACCCATGACGGCGCGCTATGGCTGCGGATTTGAATGTGTAAACTAGGCTGATTAGCTGTAAAGCGCAAATAGCTTTGATGAATAACATTAAATAAAGAGTCAATATTATCAGCCCCAAGTACATTAGCTTTAGGGTGCGCATAAGGGTGAGCCCCCGCAATTAATAAATTGGCAGTGTTTGCCTCGGAGAATAATTCAGCTGCAAAACTCAGCGTATTACTTTCAAATAAAGGCCTTGGTACACTGAGTGTGATAGCTTCATGAGCAGTCAATTTAAAAGCGTAAAGCCCTTGTCCTTGTGAGCGTGCTTCATTATTTTTAAGTGGGCTTAACAATAGATATCGACCACTGCTATTGTTGATTAGTTGCAATTGATAGTTAAGTAGTTCGGTTGTGCCATTGATTTGCTTTAACTGATTAAGCTTGTCTTCTGTCAGTGGGGCATTACCTATCTGTGTAATTAATTTATAGAGTGGCTTTAAAACTTCATACTCCCACAGCGCTATTTGGCTTTCTGATAGAGGTTGATACTCAAAACTACCTTTTTTACTAATTTGATAAGCAAACTCGTCAACAATAGTATTTATTTCTTCATTGATAACGCTAATTTGGGGGGTATTGTACTTATAGTTATCGCGATAAATGTTAGCCAAAATATTAGTATAGTTAGCACTATCTAAAAATAGTTCAAGCATAGAGCCCGAGTAATTCGCTGTTGGCAAACTGCTTTGTGTTGCTGCACCAAAATAAGTTGCCTCACTGCCTACAAATTGGTGAATGTCTCTTTGGCTAATTGAAGTTGGTAGTTGGTTATATATCCAATATTGGCTGTCGAATTTATTAGAAGGCTTTTCAACTAGTGCTGCCGTGAAGCGATTAGCTTCTCGAATTTGTAAGATTTCGTCACTTTGTAGTGCGTCTATGAAAGCTTGATAATAAAAGCTTTGTTGATCTTCCGTTGCAATCGTCTTTTGTGGCGTTTTAGCAGTGCCAAATAACATTGCTTTATTATTCATATGTTGAAAAATCAAGCTTGCAGAGTCACTCGCTAGACTTTCTGTAATTGGATAGGGAATAGTTATCAACAAAGGAGACTTTGGCGTTTTATTAAAAATAAATAGCCCTCTTTGCTGACTTTCGTAGGTATCTACCAAGTAAACATATTGCTCATCACTTTCAAGCGAAAAACCCAGCTCGCTAAATAAATAACCAAACTTTGCTATGGATTGCTTGTTCTCAAGTGCTTGATTTAACTGGTAAACAGCATACTTGAAATCATTAATTGCTTGATTAGCTTTATAACTACTGACTGTTACTTTATCTGTCCGAGTTGTGTATAAGTAGCTCTTATATTGGCTTACTTGTTGATTTAAGGTGATGACATGTGGATTGTCGATATCTGAATGTACATCCTGATTAGACAGCAAAGAGGGCACTAACATCACTAAGAAACCTACAGTTATAGCGAAAATGCCGCCAATTACCGAAGTTTGAAATGTTGCTCTGATTACTAATCCAAGCGCATTCTTTTGATATATTTTTAGTGCCAGTAGAGTTGCAAGCATGTAGCCAAATGCAAATGTGTCTGTCACTTTTAGCGTAGGAAAATACCAAACAACGACATAATTCAGTATTAACTTATAGACAAAGCCTATAGTGAAGAAGAACATTAATAGTCTGGCACCCTCAATGTTCGCATGTCTTAGCCGAGTAAAATGCACCAATGAGCTACCAATTATTAAAATAACGGCCGTTTCTATAAAAGAAGTTAAAAGCTTTGAAGGCTGTGTTAATTGCAGTGCAAGTAATGCCGGTAGCATTATTCCATTGAACTCCCAGCCGTACTTTATATTTGCTCTGGAAGCAATAAATGCAGTGATGACTAGTATGATATATGCTTTTGGTGCCGCGATGATTGAAGCGGCAACGGCTTCGTACATAATACCCAAATTAGCAATACTAAAATTAGTAAAAGGCATTAAGACAAAACGAACTAGCAAGAAAGTGATAAGTAATTGAATGAAAGTTACTTTAAGCCCGTACTTAAACCCTCCGTTCCACATCACGTTCGCTGTTAGTGCGATAATAATAAGGCCTAAAGAATAAAGCTGAGATGCATAATCAAAAGTAATATCCCATTGGCTTAACTGAGCGGCAATTAAAGGCCAAAACAATGTGTCCATGCAGACACGCACAAGAATACTAAGCAAGATTATGGCGAAAAAGCGATCCCGCCCAAACATTTCTCCATAGCCAAACTTTTCCATCATATAATGAGCACTAAAGCGCATTAATGCATAAACAACGATTGCCTCGATAATAATAACCGCAGCTGAGGTTGGGCTAATAATCAGTAAAGGGACTAGGTAGCCTGGTACAACAAGCCCCGTCAGAGGGAAACCAAAACGCAAATTTAACAAGCAGACGACCGCAGTACCTACCCATACGGTAGTAATAACAGACTGGCCTAAGCCTGTGCCTGCAGGAAAAAGCGCGAGTACAAAGTCCATTAACTTTGGTCCTCTTTAGTGGCTTCTTGCTCGTCTATGACAGCATGGTTATCAATAAATTCAAATAAGATACCTGATACTTGAAATGGTTCGCCTGAGGCAGTTTGCGAACTGTCGGTGTTCAGTGCTTTAATACTTAGCGTATAGTTTCGGTTATTAAGTTTGGCAGGTAAACTTATCTCAGCTTTGTTTAACGTCACATAACGAAGTTTGCCCTTGGCAACCTCAGTATCCAGTTTGCAACAGCGGCATAATAGATCTAATGCAGTCATCTCAAAGACAGCAATTTGATGTTGTTTTGCAAATTGCTCTAATGCGGCATTCGTCTGAATAACTTGGCCAAATAAGTTAAACAAAATATTAGCAGAACGAGTGTGGCTGAATACCATTTCTAAAGTTGTCATTTTTTGCTCCATTTCATCAATAGAGCGCTTAACTCGCTGGCTCGTAGGCTCATGCAGTCTCAAGTTAAGTAGTTGGTTAATTAGAGTTTTATTTTTTCTCTCAGTGGCTTTAAAAATATGGTAATGGAATAGCAATTCAGCGACTTGAGCAGCAAATCTATTAACATTCTTTTCAAAGGCTTGTTGATTGAACTGCGTATTTGGGATCACTGAAAGTGCCCAGAAACCGCGTACATCACCGGCATAAACAAGCGGTACCATAAATTCAATTTCATTCGCACTAACATGTTTAAAAAAAGGTCGAGTTATTTGCACTATCCCCAATGACTTTAACGCATTACTGTAGGGCGTTCGTTGATAATCTCTGCGCATTTCTTGTATGTCATCTAAATTACAATTCATTGCACGAATTTCTACAACTCGGTGATCATCTTCTTTGCGAGCAAGGAAAATTGATTTCTCTAAGTCTAATTGTTGACTAATTAACTGAATAATAGGGTCCCAAGGCGAAGCTTGATCTATAAAGCTTTGTGGTATGAAGCGTCCCATCATCTTTTGTTGGATATTATTTACCACAACATTAAGCTCTGCATCCTCTGTTACTTTGCGGACAACTAGGATCCAGAGAAGGGTGATAAAGGTAAGTATAATGTACTGGCCTATTGGGATATAAATCTGCATTGATTCAACGAAAAAATAACCAATTGTGCACCAGACAAAAATACTCATGAAGGCAATGAAAAATGAGTAAAAGAGTGATAGTTTCTGAAAACTAAAAAGCAGAACCACCACTAAAATTAATTCAATAACAATAGAGTAGGTTGGTTTTAGCAGTGTTACTACAGTGTTCTTATCAATACTGTCAGCCATGTAAGCCGTGAGTAATAGTGGGTCATGTAAGCCGTTAAGTTTTGGCGCGTGTATTTGCACGTTAAATGAGGAAGCTTTTTGACCCACAATGATGACTTTATTTTCTAATTGTTCACTCATAACATCAAAGTTAAGCACTCTTTGAGCACTAAATTTTGGTAAAGCGGCCACGGCGAGCTTAAAGTCAATCAAGGCTATTTGATTATTTTCATAATCAAATATTTCTTGCCAAATACTTATGCAATTCAAACCCTCTTGAGAAGGAATTTGAATCTGATAGGTTGCCCAAGCAATTACATGAGGGACACAATAGCTTTTGTTTGAGTATGGATAGAATACATTGTCTATCGGTAAGGGCTGCAAAGGTTCATCGGCTAAGACAATAATCGCTTTTGGTTTATAATCATGAAGTTTACTTACCAGCTGCTGGTGATTATTGCTCAAATTATCACTGTTGACTAATACGATATTAGTTTGCTGTGTTTGACCTAATGGCTCAAGTGCTTGGTATAAAAAAGCATTACTTGCCTGAAATAGGTTCAGTAAATTGCTGAACATTACAATCGCAAATAAGCTAACTGTTAACCAAAACGCACGTTGGTGCCTCAATCGTAACAATTGTTGAAATACAGCCACTGCTCCTCCTTAGTCAAGTAAAGTGAAAGTGAGCTTTATACTCGTATCATTACTTGCAGAGACTTTTAAAAAGTCAAATCCATGCATTTTACTGGTTTGCCATTGCTTATTTTCAAGACTGATTGGGTTTTGCCAAGTGATCATCGCGATATTGTCTAAGCGCGTTATTGCTTCGCCATTACTTGGCGCATATTGTCTAAATTGAAGCTTAATACCACGAGGCGGTAAGTTTTTTGGGCCAAGGGTAAAGTCGTCAGAAGGTAAGCTGAAATCATGGCTAAATACTTGCCACGAGTTATCACCTCCGTTGCTGATAACTACTTCATTTTCCGAAAAAGTAAGATCATCAATTTCGGTTGTATAAGTTAACAAGCTTTCTAGCTTGCCACCATTCTCAGATTGTAAGTAGCCATATAATGAGAAATCTTTACTCAATAATGGCGCTCCATTTTCGTCAATCAATTCCATCACTCGCATAGTGTGTCTAAAAGGAATGATTGAAGGGGTATTGTCAAACTCATCGCGGCTAGAGCAAAGAGCTTGAATCCCAGTGTAGGGTTTATCGGTGCAAGGAAAAACGCTATCACTAGTATGATCCCAGCGACTTACCTCAAAAGCTTCTGAGTCGTTATCCCAGTCTTCGAAATCGCCGAATACCATGATGTCTCGGCCTAAAATACTATTGCTAAGCTCACCACTAGTCACTTCAATATTAGACAAGTATGCAGCGGATGATGGTGCATATTGACGTAAGTCAATTATGTCACTGCTACTATCGAGTGTAACGGTCACTTGTGAAGTACGCTTTGTTGCTTGGTCTTTAGAGAAATATACTTCAGCATAATTGTCACGCGGTATTAACGTTACCGAGTCATCTGAGAACTCTGCTAGACGGCGCACTAAATAGTTACTTAAAAAGCCAGTGGTAAAACGAGGCTTGTAGTCTTCAATGTAAATAGGGTAAGCAAAGGCACGATTTACTGTTTGTGTGTCTGCGTTTAGGTCAATCATCACCGCAACACCTAATAGAGTGTCTAATCTAGGTTGATCAAACACAAAGTTACCTAAGCCGAGTACTGCAGGAATATCATTATAAACAGCAAAACCCTGAGCAACGTGAGGGTGATGAGCTATTAATAAATCAGTATTTTGCGAAGAAAGTGCTTGGAACCGACCGTCTATATAACTTGTTGGCGAGTAACTATATTCATCACCGCCATGCATTTGTGCAATTATAAAATTATTAGTATCAAGCGCTTGTAGAGTATCATTTACTGCATTTGCATTGGTAAGATCTGCCGCTCCTCCTTTACTCTGCTCTGCAACATAATTAAATTCATGCTCATCTCCAGTGATAGAGGTTGCAGCAAAGAGTGTTAAGTTAATGTCCCCAAGACTAGCATTCACAGGTGCAAGAGCATCAGTGTCATTTATTCCAGCACCACTGTGTAAGAACCCCGCATTTGCTACTTCTATAAGTGTGTCTTCAAGACCCGATTGTAAATAGTCATACACATGGTTATTACCGAGCCCCAAATAGTCAACGCCTATGGCTGAAAGTCCTTGGAGTGAATCAGGTAAAGAAAAAAAGCTAAACTCTTTTGTTGGATGAACGGTACTAGGATTGCTTGTTACTGGTGATTCAAAGTTAACGGAAGCAAAGTCTGCATTTAAAAATAGCTCAGCAACATCGGCAGTAATTGCAACACTATCTGCCCCAGCTGTTTCAGGGCGAATAAGTGCATTTTTAACATCGGGGATGTTTGTTCCCATAGTCGATAAGCTTGGATCTAAATAACGGCGTCCAAACATAGTATCTCCAGCAAAAATCAGGCTTTTACTGTTTTGAGCTTTTGTTTCTAATTGTACTTGAGAAGTTGCATAATTTGGTTGATTAACGATAACCCCTGCTTTTGCAAAGTAACCGTTTTGTTGCACCATTAAGGCATGGTTACCATAAGGCAAATCGCTAATGTTAACTTTGCCATTGGCATCTGATGTGTAGCTTTGTCCTGCGACTTTTATGACAACATTGCTTAAATTGGCTTTACTCTCATCCACCACTGATAGGGATAAATCAGCCTTACCAGCAAGTAAAGTTTCTCTAGCACTGATGGAATCTTGCTTTTGCTCTTGCGGCTTATCTTCATCAGGGTCTTTCACTTTACATGCTGTTAAGGTTAAACATGAAATTATAAGTAAATAGTTGATAATCTTTTTCAAAAGGCAAGCCTCGTTATCATTTTTTTTACATTGTATAGGTCAATATTATTATTGCTGTATTGTATCTTTGTTGGTTATTGGGAACAATAACCGCTGACTCTGAAAATTCAGATATTTCTTAGTCCGTTGAAATTTAGCAAAATAAATACGTCTTAAATTGAAGTTTAGCTCAAAAAAATGTTTTTTTTCAAAAATATAATTTGTTTACTAGGGTTTAACAAATATGATGCCAGAGTTAAAGAATAAATTTGTAATCGACTAAATGAAGATGAAAAAAAAGGCCATTAAATGGCCTTTTTGTGCGTATGGGCTTTCACAAAATGAAAGTTAGAATTTGTATTTAACACCGAACATAGCAACAACTGGGTCAATTTCTACCGTTGAAGTTAATGCCTTTGCGCCGTCAGCATAAACTGTTGCGTCTGTATCGATGTCGATTAGTGAAACCATGCCATGTAGGCCCCAGTTTTCACTCATCATATAGTTAAAACCAGCTTGAGCTGCAAAGCCAAATGAATCATCTAGTTTCACTTCTACATCGTCAGTACCTAATGTTGCTTTTAAAGCCGCAGAAGGTTTCTCATCAAAGAAGGTTGTATAGTTAATACCTACACCCACAAAAGGACGGAACTTATAAGTTGAGTCTAAGAAGTGGTACTGGGCGATTAGTGATGGTGGTAATTGCTTAATATCGGCAATTTTATTGCCCGCTAAGCCACCAGTTCCTTGAACATCATGGCTAAATGGTGTCGCTGCAACTAATTCAAGAACCCAGTTGTCATTAAAAGAGTAATCAATCGTAATACCTAATTGGGTATTGTCATCGCCACGAAGTCCTAACGTTGGCGCTTCATTGATTTTTGAGCTGTCGTTATCAGGGTTTACATTAATTGCACCTACATTCACGCTTAAGTTTGCGTTTGCAACAGGAGAGAGTGCTAATAGTGAAGTAAGTAATGCAATGCTTAATTTAGTTTTCATGTTGTTCTCCGCGAACTACTTGTTTTATTTGGTTGAGGCTATTATTACTAAGTTGCAGCGGACAAAACCTGTTCTAGATCAAAGTTTCAAAAATGTTTGAACTAAGTGAAGCCATTTTTTGATTTAGATTAAGTTTTTAAATGGGAAGATCAAAAAAAGATTGACTCTTATTGACTCTATATTCAGTTGCGGCTGGTAAACTAACGGTGTTATTTGCTTATTAGGTGTTTTGCATGGCTGATCCTCAGCACTTATTTCTTCATGGCTCGATTTCAAAAGCGCTACTTAAATTAGGTATCCCGATCATCTTAATCAATATTTTGCAGTCGGCTTATCAACTGACCGATGCATTTTGGGTAGGCCGCTTAGGGGCAGAGCAAGTAGCTGCCGTTTCTGTCAGTATGCCGGTCACTTTTTTAGTGATTGCTATTGGCTCTGGGTTGGCAATGGCGGGCGCTATTTTATCCGCTCAATACATGGGAGCGGGTCAGCAAGATAAGGTTAATCACGTTGCTGCCCAAACTATGTTAATGGTGACAATTACCGCAACCATACTTGGCTTAATAGGCTATATGCTTTCACCATATTTTTTGACTTTATTAGGTGTTGAAGATCAAGTGTTTGGTGATGCCCTTAAATTTATGCATGTATCTTTTATCGGCGTTGTGTTTGTATTTATTTATGCCATGTTTCAAGCCTTAATGCGTGGTATCGGGCAAACCAAGGTGCCGCTCTATATTGTAAGCGGTACTGTGTTACTCAATTTTGTGCTTGACCCCTTACTGATTTTTGGTTTTGGTGACTTTTCGGGTTTTGGCGTAATGGGCGCTGCACTAGCCACACTTATCACGCAAAGCTTAGCGGCTGCAATCGGGGTATGGGTGTTTTTGCGAGGGCGTCACGGCATTCAACTTAAACTCTCTAGTTTTAAACCAGACTGGCAGTATATGAAGCAAGCCTTCTTTTTAGGAGCGCCTGGCTCGGTTGAACTCTCTGCGCGAGCCTTTGGTTTAATTATTATGTCGTTTTTGGTAGCTAGCTTTGGTACGCACACGATTGCCTCTTATGGTGTTGGATCTAATATTTTACAAATGGTGATGATCCCGGCAATGGGTCTTTCAATGGCTGTTTCGACTTTGGTTGGTCAAAACATGGGGGCGGGAAATCCACAGCGTGCAGCACAAATAACTCGATTAGCCTCACTTTGGGGACTGCTGGGCCTGACAATAGTGGGTGTTGTTGCTTATCTGTTTGCTGAATACTTGGTGGCCTTTTTCATTCCTGATGATGAGTCTGTGATAGCGGGTGGTGCAGAGTTCATTCGGGTTATGTGCTTAACTTGGGGCGGAATAGGCGTGCAGCTTTGTGTAGTCGCTGCATTTAGGGCTTCAGGCAACATGCTAAATGCGATGGTTGTGTCACTGCTTTCACAATGTGTTATTCAATTTCCTGCCGCGTATATTTTGTCTAAGCATACTTCACTGGGACCACAGGGCATATGGTATTCCTTTGCTATCACCAATGTACTTGTGGCAATCATTACTTATCTTTGGTTCGCAGCTGGTCGTTGGCAACGAACACAATTAACCAAAGAAGACAAAGACATTGCCAAGGTAACTCAAGAAACCCTTATTGAAGAAGGAAATCATTAATTTAAGTTTCACACTGCGGTCATAATCTCTCGTTGTAATAACCTAAGCTTTCTAACTGATTAGGGTTATTATGAGTTTGATATCAAATGCAGAGTTAGTAACGCACCAGTCGGTGCAATCTGAGGTGGTTGAAACATTACAAACCTTGCTCCGATTTAAATCGGTAACGCCCGCTCAAGCTGGTGCAATTGATTGGCTTGAAGGTAACTTAAGCCAGCTCGGCTTTGATTGTGAGGTATTTAGCTTTAATCATGTTACTAATTTAATTGCTAAAATCACCTTTGGTGAAGGCCCTATCGTTGCTTTTTCTGGCCATATTGATGTGGTCCCTGCTGCAGAAGGTGATTGGCGAGTTGATCCTTTTAGTGGCGAGATAGTAGATGGCAGTGTCTATGGCCGTGGCGCAGCAGATATGAAAGGCGGTGTTGCTGCGATGCTTTGCGCAACAAAACGTTTTTTAGCGCAAAATAGCAATAAAGGCGGCACATTTTACTGGTTAATAACCTCAGATGAAGAGGGCGAAGCTGAATACGGATCCTTGTTAATTGCTGAGCGTCTAGCCAAACAAGGTGTTGTGCTTGATGGTTGCCTAGTTGGCGAGCCGACGAGTCATCAGCATGTGGGTGATACCATTAAAAATGGCAGGCGAGGCGCGTTGTCTGCTCGATTATCTATTCAAGGTAAAGCAGGGCATGTTGCCTACCCTGAAAACACCATAAACGCTGCACATTTAAGTGCAGAGGTCGTAAAGCGCTTAACGGCAATTAGCTGGCACAAAGATGAAACAAGCTCGGCAACAACACTGCAAGTGACCGGCATTAATATAGCCAATGTGGTCGATAATCTTGTGCCTGCTCAATGTGAGATCACGTTTAACGTACGTTATAGTCATGGCTACAAAAGTAAAGACGTTAAAGAAGAAATTCAGTTTGCATTGGCAGATTTAGCATTGCGGCTAACGCTTGTTTGGGAGCGTCCGTGCGAATCATTTTATACCTTGCATCAGGCGAGCAATTGCTTGTTGCAGCAGCTTGAACAAGCCGTGCATGAAGTAACAGGCAGCTTCCCTATGCTTAGTACCAGTGGTGGCACATCAGATGGGCGATTTTTTGCCAATGAGCACACGCAAGTGATTGAATGTGGTGTGCGAAACCATACCATTCATCAAGTTAATGAGCATGTTCCTATCGCAGATTTAAAAACTATTGAGCAAATATACTTAGCTGCGCTTAGAAATATCTTTAATTAAAAAGAAAAAGTCGGCGAATATGCCGACTTTTTTAAGCTATTTTTAACGACTATTCGCGTGGCTGCCCTAAGTATCGTTTGGCTTTACTCGCTTTTACTTTATCTAAGTCGACAAGCACTAATCCATCAATGCAATTATTGAACTCAGGGTCGATGCTAAAACTTAAAAACTGTACGCCTCCTGGCTCGCAAAGCTCTGTGTATTGTTTGAATAAGGTTGGGACTTGCGCACCAATATTGGCAAGCACATGCTTAAGTTCAACAAAATCTTCTTTAATATCATCCCCAGCAAATAACTGAGCACATTGTTCTTTTTGTGATTCGGTATGGCGATATTCATTATTGGGGATAGCTAACACTTTTTTAGCACCATAATAATGCTGGTAATAGTGAACCAATAGCGATTTAGCTTGCTCGGGGAGCGCGTTAGATACGCTAACTGCGCCAAACAAATAGCGGTATTGCGGGTACCGGTTCACAAATGCGCCAATGCCAAACCACAAATAGTCTAGGCTCTTTCTACCCCAGTATTTGGGTTGCACAAAGCTGCGACCGAGCTCAATGCCCTTTTCAAAATACGGCGCCATATCATCGCTGAAGCTAAATAGGCTGTCAGTATATAAACCTTTGCGGCCATGTTTTTCTATAATGTCTTGTGCGCAGGCAAGTCGGTATGCGCCGACTAGTTCAAGTTGCTTAGCATCCCACAGAACGAGGTGTTGATAATCCATGTCGTATTTATCTATATCACGGCGTTTACCACTGCCTTCACCGACTGCCCGAAACGCAATTTCACGAAGTCGTCCTAGTTCACGGAAAATCGGTGAGCTACCACAGTATTGATATAAATAAATTTTCATACCATCAGAGGTTTCACCTAATAGCTCACACTCTTCAATGGCTTTTTTAAGGTCTTTCGTTGCTTCAGGACTGGCAATGGGGGTTTGCGTTTTTAACGGCAGAGGTTTTTTTGTGATAAGTCGATACAGTTGTTTTCTTATCAACTGAGCTATTTCTTTATCTTTTAAATTTTCGATTAAATATGACTCAGGTGGGATGGACGCGCCAATTTCAAACTCTAATGATTTTTGTCGTTGTTTGAACATCTCTTTGACTAATAACAAACTGGCTAAGGGTTTGTAGATCATTGAGGTGCCGTAGAATAACGGGCTGTTTTTCGCTTTGATATAAATAGGCAAAATAGGTGCGTTGGCTTTTTTTGCCATACGTAAAAAACCGCTGTTCCACTTACAGTCTTTAATGCCCGTTGGACTTAAGCGCGATACCTCACCTGCAGGAAAGATTAATAATGCACCGTCTGATTTTAAGTGTTGCTGGATATTAGCGAGTTCTTTCTTTTTACTCGTACCAGAGAGGTTATCAACGGGAAGGAGTAACGAGTGCATCGGAGTGATTGACATCAGCATGCGGTTTGCAACGACTTTTAAGTCGGGGCGTACACTTGATAAGACTTTTATCAGCGCTAATGCATCAAGAGAGCCGATAGGGTGGTTAGCGACAATAACGACATTACCTTCACTTGGTATATGTTCCATTTGTTTTGGCTTGTAGCGCGTGTCAAAGTCAAGCTCATCAAGCACTTGCTCTACAAATTCAAGCCCCTGTAAGTGTGGGTATGCATCACCAAAGGCAACAAACTCTTGCTCATGTAATAAATAACCTAGGCCTTTCTTTACTAAACCTTTTACTTTTGGCGAATTTTCTAATTGTGGTAAATTTGCTTCTATTACTTTATCAACACTGATCATACAAACCTCAAACATAAACGCATTTAGCGATGAGGTTAGGGTAAGAGTTCGCTGTGACAGTTAGGTTGCAGTTGTGTGACTTTTTAAAGAGCGCTTCGTGTTCGAGGCTAAAATGGAGAAGACAATGATTTTACTTGTAGCTGTAACAGGCCGAGATTGCAGCCAATTAATTGCCCGATTACAAGCGTTATTACCAGAGATTGACGTACAGCTTTGGTCTGAGTGCACAGACTACGAAGCCGTAGAGTTTGTACTGGCCTGGAATGCGCCCGCTGATTTATGGCCTAAGCTGGTAAATTTAAAAGCAGTTTCTTCATTTGGTGCAGGCGTTGATAGCATCGACTTAACAAAGATAGCAGCGCATGTTCCTGTTGTTAGAATTGTTGATGATAACCTTGCTAATGATATGGCAGAGTATGTATTGGGTCATGTATTGGCGCACAAGCTGAGACTCAAAGAATATTATTTAAAACAATCAGCGGGTACTTGGAAGCCAAAGCGAGCGTATTCACATCAACATGTGGGTATCTTAGGTTACGGTGAACTAGGCAAAGCCTGTGCAAAGCGTTTACTCGCAAATGGTTTTCAAGTGAGTGCTTGGTCTAATAGTGAAAAACACGACGTTGAAGTAAGCACCTATTACTCACAGCAGGGGTTAGATGACATGCTTGGTCAAATTGATTATCTCGTGTGCTTACTACCACTTAACCAACACACTCAGGGCATTATCAATAAATCACTGCTGGGTAAACTACAAAGCCATGCGGTGCTAATTAATGTTGCCAGAGGCAAACATGTTGTCGATGAAGATTTACTCGAGGCACTTAATAGTGAGCAATTACGTGGCGCCACCCTTGATGTATTCAGCGAAGAGCCTTTACCTCAGGCGCACCCTTACTGGTCTCATCAAAAGGTGACCTTAACGCCTCACTGTGCTGCAATTTCAGATTTAGAGTCTGTCTCGTTGCAAATTGCAGGTAATGCTAAAAGATTAACTGAAGGTAAAGAACTAATAAATCAGGTTGATAGAACAAAAGGTTATTGACACATTGTAAATTTGTTTAATAAACGTCTTGTTAACATCTGTAATTTTGCTATTCTGGAGTTGCTCAATAAAAAAACAATAATAAAAGAGGCGTTATGAAATCTAATCAAAGTGGAGCTAAATTTAGTCTGGTCGTCGTGTCAGTTATCGTTTTAGGTGTGTCAGCATGGTTTAACCAAGCTAATGCATCGGAGCAACCAGTTCAGGACATTGAAGTTAGTCAATCATAACCACACAGCATGCTCATCGAGTGCAGCACGTTTAGATGCTGCACTTTAATCGCTTATTCAACTAACTTCTTTTTGAGTGGATTTCTCTGTTCTCGTGTTTCTTCTCGTCAGATTTTTTAATCATCACATACGTTGCACCACTACCACCATGATGCTTAAGAGCACTGTGAAAGGCTAAAACCGCTGGAATTTCTTGCAGCCACTTATTGGTATAGCTCTTTAAAATACCTGGCTGTGATTTATTTTTGATACCAATCCCATGGCGAATAAGTACGACACGAATATTTCGTTTATGACAGTCATCGATAAAATTAAATAACGTACTACGTGCACGTTGAAGAGGCTGACCATGCAAATCAAGCGTGGCATCGAGTTGATATTTAGCTAAACGTAAGTTTTTATATACTTGGCCTTGTACGCCATCTTTTTTAAATGCCAATATGGCATGAGGATCTAACAGCTCGACGAACTCGCTGCGCAAATAGTTTTCATCAATTGCTAAATCACACTCAGCTGCTTTACGTTTTTCTTGTTGCGCTAAAGAAGGGCCTTGCTTGGTGGAATCAAATTGAACAGTGTCATGCTTAAGAGGTTTTACGTCTTCCATAGATGAGAGAAATAAGTCGAAGTCGTTTAATGACATAAGGTACCTCCAAATTAATTATACCCAAACCACCTCAAGGTGCGAGTTTCAGTTGGAATTAAAAGCGATTTAGGCAAGGCATTGATTGCAAATAATAGTGGTTCTATTGTTAAAATCAATAACGCAGTATAAATCGCTTTTAAGCCAACCCTCTGGGCGTTTCACAGGCACTTACTCTCATCGTTGTTACTTCTTAAAAGGGACCACCATTCTTGCAAAGTAACGCCTTGATATTAAGCACCTGTGAAACGCTGAATTCTGCATCTTGAGGTGGCTTGGGTATATATACGCCGTTTATGGTATCTCAGTTCAACCATTTTGTAAGTAAAAAAAAGCCCAAGCAGGGGACTGCTTGGGCATAAATGCTGATAGATGATATAGCCTATTCTATCAATTTATCTTAGGGGAAGATTAACCTTGATTAATATTCAACTGGCCAAATGTGTAGACCTTGAATAAATAAAATGTGTTGATCAACACCAAGCTCATGTTTGATATTACGCTTGATGACATCAGATCTAAACTAAACGATAAAAATAATAAACTACACGCGCTAATCGCTGCAAAACGCAGTAATGTTAGCTGGTTAATAAAAAATGCACCTAGTCCTAGTGCAAGTAACGTTAAGTTTAAAAGCCAATCTAGCTCGTTTAGCATGGTCGTATCTGATCGTGTCTGTGTTGAAAAAGGAGCGCCATTATGGTGATCTTTTACACAGCTTTCAACCAAGTAATTTTAAATTTTCGGATTAGATTTTTTAATCCATTATCAGTTTTTTCATCGCTGCAAAAAATCCATTTTGTTCTGTAACTCGGTACTTCTGACAGGTGTCTGGTTTACGCTTATCTTGGCACAGGTAAATAATGTTGCGGCTTAGGTCTGCACGGGGGCTAAGAGTAGAATCAAATAAGTTTGCACCATAACCAAAAACCCCGGGCCAAAATATACTTTGTGAGACCATACCTAGCTTTTCGTAAGTGATTAACACGGGTTTTGGCGTAATTAGCAGAATTAATACAACTGCTGCGAGTGCATACCACCGTGTTTTGCTTTTCTTAAGTTCTACTTCAGGAGCACTGTGCTGAGCAGCTTGTGCGCGCGCTTGTTGTTGGTTTACTGGTCTTTGGCGCTTTGCTTGTGTTGGTTTCTTTCGTGCAGGAGCTTTACCAAGTAAAGATTGTTTTTTTATTTTATTAGACATAAAGCTTATCTGGCCTTTTAAATATAGGTCTCTATAATGAGATTATAACGAAGTTTTTGATATAATAGTCAAATTCAAATCACTCATAGCTTAAATGCGTTACACTCTACAGTGCAATGAGTGTTTATCTTCATAGTTTAAGAGGAATAGTATGGATACGCAGCTTTCAATTCTAATTGTGGACGACGTAGGTACGGTCCGCAGTTTTCTAAATCAAACATTAATGCACCTTGGTATCGATAATGTACGTGAAGCTTCTACAGCCGCACAGTGTTTAAGCGCATGTAAAGAGAAAGAGTTCAATATAATTTTTCTAGATATTGAATTACCCGATGGAGATGGTAAAGAGATTATCACGCAAATAAATGAAATTTCGCCCGAAGCGAATGTCGTGATGGTTTCGGCTCATTCAACAGTAGAAAACGTTAAAGAAGCAATTGAAAAGGGCGCTAAAGGATTTGTAGTAAAACCGTTTACACCTAAGAAAATTGCGGCAATGCTGAAAAAGTTTTACCCAGAACTAGAAATTGTCTAGCTAATTAACTATTGAGGCATTTAGAAAAGTGCCTTGTTAAATTACAAACAAAAAAAAACCGGCAAAAGCCGGTTTTTCATATTCATCAAAAACAAATTATAGCGCTTTGATTTTAGCTGCTAAACGGCTCTTATGACGAGCTGCTTTGTTCTTGTGGATTAGACCTTTAGTTGCGTAACGGTCTAGGATAGGTGTTGCAACAGCGAATGCCGCTTGTGCAGCTTCTTTGTCGCCCGCTTCAATTGCAGCAACTACTTTTTTGAAGTAAGTACGCATCATTGAACGACGGCTTGCGTTATGTTGACGATTTTTTTCGCTCGTAATAGCGCGTTTTTTTGCAGACTTGATGTTAGCCAAGGTTTGCTCCTAACAATCTTAAAATAAGCTTAATTTAAAGGCCGTGGAATATGCCTGTTTTTATCATGAATGTCAACGAAATTTTGACATCTCAAGAAAAACTGCTCCTTATAACGAACATCAATTTGCCGCTTTAGCAGTTAATATCGCCATTGTAACAAAGGGTCGGGTTCGAGCCTAGTGCTTTAAAGATATTTTAGGCATAATCGCCCATCTTAGAAGTTTTTTGATAATGGGTTTAAGGTGGCAAAAGGATTATTTCGTTCTGGGATGATTGTTAGTGCAATGACGATGATCTCGCGTATTTTAGGGTTAGTAAGAGATGCGGTTGTGGCGAATCTCCTAGGTGCCAGTGCTGCTGCGGATGTGTTTTTATTTGCCAATCGAATTCCTAATTTCCTAAGACGCTTATTTGCTGAAGGAGCCTTTGCCCAAGCATTTGTGCCGGTTTTATCTGAGATAAAAGAACAACAAGGCGATGACAAAGTCCGGTTGTTTGTGGCTCAAGCAGCCGGTACGTTAGGAACTATTTTATTAATTGTTACCCTGTTCGGAGTTATTGCTTCTCCAGTTATAGCGGCCTTATTTGGAACAGGCTGGTTTATTGATTGGTGGCAAGGAGGCGAAAATGCCGAAAAGTTCGTACTGGCCAGTGCACTGTTAAAGCTGACTTTCCCTTATTTATTCTTCGTGAGTTTGGTTGCCCTGAGCGGTGCGGTCATGAACGTCTATAATCGCTTTGCTGTTGCAGCGTTTACACCTGTGCTGTTGAATATATCGATTATTAGCTGCGCAGTTTTATTGCACGATAAATTTTCAGTTGGGGCTTATGCCCTTGCCATCGGCGTGTTTGTAGGGGGCTTAGTACAGTTATTGTTCCAGTTGCCATTTTTGTACCGTGCCCGTATGCTGAGCCGCCCAAAATGGGGCTGGCAAGATGAAAACGTTAAAAAAGTGCGAAAACTCATGCTACCAGCCTTGTTTGGCGTGTCTATCAGTCAAATAAACCTGTTGCTCGACACCATGATTGCCTCAATGTTGATGACCGGTTCTATCGCGTGGCTTTACTACTCAGACCGTTTAATTGAGTTTCCTCTTGGCTTATTCGGTATCGGTATCGCGACGGTAATTTTACCCGCATTGTCTAAGCTACATAGCACTAAAAGCACAAAAGATTTTCAGCTAACCCTGGATTGGGGGGTGAGATTTGTTATTTTCTTAGGCTTGCCTGCTATGTTTGGTTTAATGGTGATAAGCCCGCTCATTATTACGGTTTTATTTGATCATGGTGCATTTCAGGACGGTGAAATTGATCATGTAAAAGCGGTAAGTTACGGTGTCATGGCCTACTCAGTTGGACTGGTTAGCTTTATGTTAATCAAGGTGTTAGCACCGGGCTTTTATTCGCGTCAAGATACTAAAACCCCCGTAAAAATTGGTATTAAAACACTGGTGTTAAATATGGTGTTTAACATTATGCTAGCTCCATTTATTGGCTATTTGGGGTTAGCGTTAGCAACCGCGATGTCGGCCAGTTGTAATGCCTATTTGTTGTATCATCAACTACGTAAAGAAGGCGTTTATCAGTTTTCTGCGATGAGCCTTGGTTTCACCTTTAAGTGTTTGTTTTCAAGTTTATTAATGGCCGCATCTGTATGGTATGTGGGCCAGCAATTTGCCTGGAAAGCATGGCACTTTACTGAGCAAGTGCTGCTGTTGAGTGGGTTATTAGTGCTGGCGGTTTTTGTTTACTTTGCGGCCTTATTCATTCTAGGTGTGCGACTAAATACGATAAAAAGTGTTGCAACTACTGAATCAAACTAAAAAAAAGATTATAATCGGCGCTTCAAGCCCGATATCAATGTTTTGGGCTCGCTGATAAAGGCAAAAAGGTGGCATGGAGTTAATTAGAGGTATTCACAATATTCGCGCGCAGCATTATGGCTGTGTGTTGACCATTGGTAATTTTGATGGCGTGCACTTAGGTCATGCAGAAGTGATTAAAGGCTTGCTGCAAGACGCAGAAAAGCATCAATTGCCAAGTACCGTGATGTTATTTGAGCCTCAGCCACAAGAGTTTTTTGCCAAAGATAATGCACCCGCGCGTTTAACTCGACTACGTGATAAGCTCAGTTTGCTTGCTAAATTAGGCGTGGAACGAGTGATTTGTATTAGCTTCAATCAGCAATTTGCCAACATGGAAGCAGAACAATTTGTCAGCCAAGTACTGGTTGAAAAGCTAGGCGTTAAAGCATTAACTGTTGGTGATGACTTTTGTTTTGGCAAACGTCGCCGTGGCGACTTTGCGTTACTAAAAACCATGGGCGCTGAGCTGAACATGGATGTGAAAAGTACTGCAAGTTTTCGCAGACTCAATGATAGAGTAAGTAGTACCCTTATTCGCCATGCGCTTGCTGCAGGGCAATTGGAAGATGCAAAAGCCATGTTAGGTCATGGTTATGCGATTTCTGGGCGTGTTATTCATGGCTGGGCGAAAGGTCGTGAATTAGGGTTCAGAACGGCCAACATAGCGCTAAAACGCCAAGTATGCCCAGTAAATGGGGTATTTGCGGTAAGAGCAAAAGTGGGTGATAAAGAATTATATGGGGTTGCAAATATTGGCAACAAACCCACATTTAATGGGACACGCGCATTGTTAGAGGTTCATCTTTTCGACTTTGCGCAAGACATTTACGGACAATTTATGCACGTGGAGCTAATTAAAAAGCTTCGCGATGAGAAAAAATTCGAGACATTAACACAACTGACGGCGCAGATTGCAGATGATGTAACCGCCGCTAAGCAGTGTTTTGGTTTAAATTAGGTAGCCGATACGGAAAGTAGGATTAATGAGCGACTACAAACATACTTTGAATTTACCGGAAACAGCGTTTCCAATGCGCGGCAATTTGGCACAACGTGAACCAAAGATGCTTAAGACATGGTATGAAGACGATCTTTACGGTCAAATTCGCAGCGCTAAAAAAGGTAAAAAAACCTTCATTTTGCATGACGGCCCTCCGTATGCAAACGGTGATATCCATTTAGGCCACTCGGTAAACAAAATTCTTAAAGATATTATTGTTAAGTCAAAAACCTTGTCTGACTTCGACGCACCTTACGTGCCGGGTTGGGACTGTCACGGTTTACCAATTGAATTAATGGTTGAAAAGAAAGTAGGCAAGCCAGGCGTGAAAGTGTCTGCTGCTGAGTTCCGTGAAAAATGTCGCGCATACGCTAAAAAACAAGTCGAGGGTCAAAAAACAGACTTTAAACGTCTTGGTGTATTTGGTGACTGGGACAAGCCTTACTTAACAATGAACTTTGACTTTGAAGCGAACGCAATTCGCGTGCTTGGTCGCATCATTAAAAATGGTCACTTACACAAAGGTGCTAAGCCTGTTCACTGGTGTACAGATTGTGGTTCAGCACTTGCTGAAGCAGAAGTTGAATACCAAGATAAACAGTCTCCAGCAATCGATGTACGTTTTCAGTTTGCTGATCAAGATGCTGTAATCAATGCGTTTGAACTTGCTGAAGGCCATGAAGGTACCGGTGCAGTTAGTACTGTTATCTGGACGACAACACCGTGGACATTACCAGCTAACCGTGCAGTAGCCGTTCACGAAAAGCTTGAGTATGCCCTTGTACAAATTGATGACGAAGGTGCACAGCAACGTCTAATTTTAGGTTCTGAGCTAGTTAAAGATGCTATGGACCGTTATGGCTTCAAACATTACCACGTACTCGGTTATGTAAAAGGTGCTGCACTTGAGAACTTACAGGTTGCTCACCCGTTCTATGACTTCACAGTGCCTGTGATTGTGGCTGATCACGTAACGACTGATTCTGGTACTGGTGTTGTTCATACTGCACCAGGTCACGGTCAAGAAGATTTCGCGGCAGGTCTTGCTTATGGTTTAGAAGTAGCTAACCCTGTTGGTGCTAACGGTGTTTACTTACCTGACACACCAATGTTTGCAGGTCAGCACGTATTCAAAGCGAATGCGAGCGTCATTGACGTATTAACTGAAAACAATGCGTTATTGCATCATCATGCGCTTACGCACAGCTACCCACATTGCTGGCGTCATAAAACACCTATTATCTTCCGTGCTACGCCACAGTGGTTCGTAAGTATGGACCAAGCTAACCTTCGTCAAGATTCATTAAACGAAATCAAAAAGACTGAGTGGTTACCTGAGTGGGGCGAGAGCCGCATTGCAAACATGGTTGAAGGGCGTCCTGATTGGTGTATTTCACGTCAACGTACATGGGGTGTGCCAATTGCATTATTCGTTGATAAAGACACTGGTGCGCTTCACCCGAATACACAAGAACTTATCGAAGAAGCGGCGAAATTAGTTGAAAAGTCAGGTATTCAAGCTTGGTATGACTTAGACCCAGCTACTTTGCTTGGCGATGACGCTGAGCAATACATGAAAGTTCAAGATACGCTGGATGTATGGTTTGACTCAGGTGTGACTCACGCGTGTGTGGTTGATGCACGTGAAGATTTAACCGGTCCTGCTGATCTTTACCTAGAAGGTTCTGATCAACACCGTGGTTGGTTTATGTCGTCAATGATGACATCGGTTGCTATCAATGGTCATGCGCCATACAAGCAAGTGCTAACACATGGTTTCACGGTTGATGAAAATGGCCGTAAGATGTCTAAGTCATTAGGCAACGTAATTTCACCACAAAATGTGATGAACAAACTAGGTGCTGACATCTTACGCTTATGGGTTGCATCAACTGACTTTACAGCTGAAATGACTGTATCTGATGAAATCTTTAAACGTTCAGCAGACCGTTATCGTCGTATTCGTAATACGAGCCGTTATTTACTTGCGAACTTAAGTGGTTTTGATCCAAAAACAGATCAAGTTGCTATTGAAGACATGGTTGAGCTTGACCGTTGGATTGTGGGCCGTGCAGCTGAGCTGCAAGATGAAATCTTAGCGGCTTACGACAAGTACCAAATGCTACTTGTAACGCAAAAGCTAATGAACTTCTGTACTGGTGAGCTTGGTTCGTTCTACCTAGACGTAATCAAAGATCGTCAATACACAGCGAAAAGCGACAGCCATGCGCGTCGTTCATGTCAAACTGCGCTTTATCACATTGCCGAAGCAATGACTCGTTGGATGGCGCCGATCTTAAGCTTCACTGCGCAAGAAATCTGGGAAGCATTACCAGGTGAGCGTGACAAGTTTGTATTCACTTCTGTGTGGTACGATGGCTTACAAGCTTCTTCACAAGGTAAGTTCAGCAACGATGATTGGTTAACAATCCTAAACGTTCGTGATGAAGTAAACCGTGTGCTAGAAGCGGCGCGTAAAGAAGAAGTTATTGGTGCAACTCTACAAGCAAACGTAAGCATCTATGCAGGTGAAGAGTTAAGTGCGAAATTAGCTGCATTAGGTGATGAACTGCGCTTTGTACTATTAACTTCAGGCGTGACAGTTGAAACTGTGACTACGCAGCCAGAGGATACGCAAGCTACAGAAATTGATGGCTTATACATTAAAGTTGCCGCAACAACCGCTGAAAAATGTGAGCGTTGTTGGCATTACTGTGATGATGTTGGTGCTGATCCTGCACACCCTGAAATCTGTGGCCGTTGTGTAAGCAATGTTGACGGCGATGGTGAACAGCGTCAGTTCGCATAGGAGTTGTTTGTGAGCAAACTAGCCGGAAAAAGTGGCTTGGTTTGGTTATGGCTTAGTCTACTGCTTTTGGTAGTAGACTATGCGACAAAATCACTTGTCGTTAATACCATGGCCTATCAAGAGTCGATAGATATTCTGCCATTCTTTAACTTCACCTATGTACACAACTATGGTGCGGCATTTAGCTTTTTGAGTGATTCAGGTGGCTGGCAGCGCTGGTTCTTTAGTTTGATTGCAGTGTCGATCAGTGTGCTTTTAGTGTGGTGGTTGAAACGTTTACCTGCGTCTAACAAGGTATTATGTTCTGCTTATGCGTTAGTTTTAGCCGGTGCAATAGGCAATTTATACGACCGAATCGCGTATGGCTATGTTATTGACTTCCTGCATGTATATTACGAAAACTGGCACTTTCCTGTTTTTAATATTGCCGATTGTGCGATTTGTATCGGTGCCGCATTACTTTTATTTGATGCCTTCACAGGCGAAAGTCCTAAGGAGCAACAAGCATGAGCCAAGCTGTAATTGGTGAAAACTCTGAAGTGATCTTTCATTTCTCAATTAAGTTAGAAGATGGCTCAGCAGCCGATTCAACTAAAGTACATAATAAACCTGCAAAATTGCGAATGGGTGATGGCAGTCTGACAGCAAATTTTGAAAAGTGCTTACTCGGTTTAGCGGCTGGTGACAGTAAGTCATTTGCATTAGAGCCAGAAGATGCATTTGGTCAGCCAAATCCAGATAACATCTACTATGTTGACCGCAGCAAGTTTGGTGCAGACACGCCTGCTGAAGTAGGTAATATTATTGCCTTTACTCAGCCTGATGGTACTGAGTTACCAGGTCTTGTTCGTGAAGTGCAAGGTGAGTCAGTTACTATTGACTTTAACCACCCACTTGCAGGGCAACGCTTAACCTTTGAAGTCGATATTTTAGAGGTAACAGGTTAATGGATATTTTATTAGCGAACCCACGTGGTTTTTGCGCAGGCGTTGACCGTGCAATCAGTATTGTGGAGCGCGCACTCGATATCTTTGAAAAGCCAATCTATGTGCGTCATGAAGTCGTTCACAACCGATATGTTGTTGATGGCTTAAAAAATCGCGGTGCAGTCTTTGTTGAAGAGCTAGATCAGGTTCCTGACGACAGCATTGTTATCTTTAGTGCGCATGGTGTATCACAAGCTGTTCGAAGCGAAGCAAAGCGTCGTGACCTTAAAGTATTTGATGCAACCTGCCCGTTGGTAACAAAAGTACATATGGAAGTAACACGTGCAAGCCGTAAAGGTACTGAGTGTGTGTTAATTGGCCATCATGGTCATCCAGAAGTAGAAGGTACAATGGGGCAGTACGACAACGAAGCGGGTGGTATTTACTTAGTAGAAACGCCAGAAGATGTTGCAAACTTAACGGTTAAAAACCCTGAGAACCTGTTTTACTGTAGCCAAACAACGTTATCTGTAGATGATACAGCAGATGTGATTGATGCATTACGCACTAAGTTTCCAGCAATTGATGGCCCGCGTAAAGATGACATTTGTTATGCTACGCAAAACCGTCAAGATGCAGTGCGTGACTTAGCTGATAAAGTGGATGTATTGCTTGTAGTTGGGGCTAAAAATAGCTCTAACTCTAATCGTTTACGTGAGCTTGCCGATAAAATGGGCACTACGGCTTATTTGATTGATGATGCAAGTAATGTTGAAGCTGATTGGTTCAACAATGTAAATGCGGTGGGTGTTACTGCAGGTGCATCTGCACCAGAAGTTTTAGTTCAACAAGTTATTGCTCGTCTAAAAGAATTGGGTGGCAATCAAGTTGTTGAAAATCCTGGCGAAGAAGAGAACATAGTATTTGCCGTTCCTGTTGAGCTACGCTAATCTAAGCAAATAGTAGTCAACAGTTAAAAGAGGAGCCCATGAGCAAACAGCCTAATTCAAACGGCTTGCTGATTGCGGCTCTTTTTCAATCTCGTGGTGTCCTTGCCACACTGATCGTCAGCCAAGTCATTGCTATTTTACTCGCCTTTTCACCAATGAGCTTAGGTGATGTTTGGTTACGTCTAGCTATATTTAGCTGCTTTTTACATCTAATTTTTCTTTCAAGCTTGTCGTTACTGTATGTATGCCGGGCTCTACTTACAAAGCTGTCGCACTCTAAACAGTTATTCATTCTGATATCCACTTTACTGGCATTAACGTCTGTTTTTAGCTGGCTGTTTTTGTCTGTGTTTTCAGATGTGTTCGCTATGGAGTCGAGAGCTAACTTTATTGTCAGTAATTTACTGATCATATTTTTGGTCACCGCGTTGTTCAGCCAATTCCTGCTTATTCATAATCAAAAAGAGCAACAAACGAAAGCGTTAGCGCAGGCTGAACTTGATGCATTACAAGCAAGAATACGCCCTCACTTTTTGTTTAATAGTTTAAACACTGCTGCTGAGCTTACCCATTATGATTCTGAGGCGGCTGAACAAGCAATTTTGGCGCTGGCGGCGCTGTCGCAGGCCGCAATGCGCAGCGGTAAAGCCATAAAGCTTGCTGATGAAATCACTTTATGCCAGCAGTATGTGGCACTTGAACGTTGGCGCTATGGCGAACGCCTAGCATTAAGCTGGAAATTACCTGATGAGTTACCAGATATAGATATTCCGTGTCTGACAATACAGCCGATTATTGAAAATGCGGTTTTTTATGGCGTAGAGCCAGCAGAGCAGGGCAACATTTCTGTCGAGATGTATCAATCGAACAAAGCTTATACTTTCATTATAACTAACCCTGTAGCGAAGCAAGGGAGCCATTCACGAGCAGGCAACGGTATGGCACTTGAAAACATCCGCCAGCGTTTGTCACTTTTCTATCATCAAAAAGCGCAACTGACTACGACTGTTCGTGATGAGATCTTTAGGGTGAAACTGGTGATACCTAAGAAGAGAAGCGCATGATAAAAATTTTAATTGCTGATGACGAGCCTTTAGCAAGGGCGCGTATTAAACGTTTATTAGCTACCAACGAACTTTGCACAGTTGTAGGTGAAGCCAGTAACGGCGAACAGGTGATTGAACTTTGTAAGCGGCTCCAGCCTGATTTAGTGATGCTGGATATTAATATGCCCAAACAGTCGGGCCTTGAAGTAGCTGCTGAACTAAAACTGTTTTCGATCCCCCCAGCAGTGATGTTTTTAACAGCGCACCCTGAGTATGCGTTAACTGCATTTGAGCTCGCAGTAGATGGCTATTTAGTTAAACCTGTATCCGAGCAAGCTTTAGCAAAAGCAATGGCGCAGCTTAGTAAATTAAACCGAACTCAAGTATTAACACCTGAAAATAACTATATTTGTTATCAACTTGCAGGCGTATTAAGAAGAGTAAATATAGATGATGTTATTTGCTGTATTGCAGAGCAAAAATACACGCGGGTGGTGTTTTTTGAAGGTGAGGCACTTGTTGAGCAAAGTTTAAAACAACTTGAGCAAACCTATCCGCTGCAGCTACTGAGAATTCATCGTAATACACTTGTCAATAAGCAACAAATTGTAAGCCTTAATAGTCCTTCTTCTGGTGGACATACAGTCACGATGAACCAGTTTAAAGAGCCTTTGTCTGTTAGTCGTCGAGAGCTTAAAAATGTAAAAGCTGTAATGGGTAAATAATAAAAACTCTCAATGCAGCAGCTTATCTCCTAAAGTCCCAGCTTCTTTATTGTTTATTACTTTGCTCTGAAGAAAGTTTCGGTACCGTTTATCGCGCATTATGACCGCTTGTCCATATACAGATTGTTATTTATCTGTGTCGTAATATTCTTATGGTATGTAAAAGTATCAATGAACTTCACCATGATTAAACATTCTGAGCAGAAAGGCTTTACGCTTATTGAAGTGCTTATTGCCTTTGTTATTTTGAGTTTTGGTTTATTAGGTGCCGTGGCCTTACAAGCTAAAGCAAAACAAGCTAGCTTTGATTCAATGCAGCGTGCAGCTGCTGTGGCACTTGGTAATGACATAATCCAACGTATGAGAGCAAATGACTCTTCGGGTTTTGCCGGTTTATACAATGGAGAGTTTAGTAGTCAATCATCAGCCGACAAAGCTCAGGCATGTTTTAACTCCGCTTGTACTGCAAAAAATATAGCTGAGTTTGATAAACAACAATGGATCCGCGCAATTCAAGCTCGTGAAAATACGGGTGCTTTAGATAATGCCACTGTGTGTATAAATAACACCCCAGTCGCAGCAGGAAATGCGAGTGAATTTAATATAAGGGTGGTGATCAGCTGGCAAGGTAGGCAGGAGCAAAAAGCAAATAATGCGACAGCTGCTATTGATTGTGGAACACAAAACGACAAGCGCCGTTTAGTCGTGCTTGAAAGCTACATATACTTAAGGTCATAAGATGAAAAAGCAAACTGGATTTACACTTGTTGAGATGATGGTCGCTTTATTCATTGGCGGCATAGTGCTTGGTGGGGTGATGTTTACTTATTTAAGTATGAAAGTAACAACACGAGACACCATGACGATTGGTGAATTGCAGGAAACAGGTCGGTTAGCTTTAAATATCATGCAGCGTGATATAGAACAGATTGGCTTTTGGGGAACATTCTATGAAGACTCGTTCTCAGATGAAAATACTAATACGGATACTGTAAATAACCCTACAGGTGACTGCTCAGAAGGCCTCAATAATGCGAGCTTCCCTGCTGACAGTGCAACTAGTAATTTTCGCTCGGTTTATGCAGTGGAAACCTCAGATGGTTCTGCGCTTAGTTGTATCAACAATGCAAAGAAAAATACTGATGTTTTACAGATGAAGTTTCTTGAAGGGCTGCAGATCCAACCTAACCAGACAAGCAAAGACTATTACTACTTCATTGCTGAGCAAGAGCGGGCTGAATTTAGAAAAGGTCCAATTTTGGCCGCATCTATCAATGGTAATGCAACTATATGGCGTTATCGACACCATGTTTATTATATTGTTGAAGACTCATTCAAAATAAATGATCAATCAGTTAAAGTCCCCGTTTTACGCCGAAAAAGGTTAACTACTAACCAAAATATGAGAACTGAGAGTGTGATGGAAGGCGTGGAGAATATGCATTTTGTATTTGGTCTAGATACCACGAACAATAGTCGAGTAGATACTTACAAAAGCATAAACCAAATGACAAACAGCGACTGGGAAAATCGAAGAGGCATTTTAACAGTACAAGTTTTTTTACTTGTTAGATCGCTCTTACCGGATTCAAACTTAAAACTAAAAAACCAGACTTACACATTGGGTGAAGATGCCAGTAAGAAAGAGCTGAGTTTCAACGATAATTTTCGTCGAGCCGTGTTCACAACAACAATACGCTTGAATAATGTTGGAGCAAATTTATGGCGCATCTAACCTTGCAAAGGAAACAACAAGGGGTGGTGTTAATCGTTGCTTTGATCATGGTGGTGGCGGTTACGGGGATTGCAGTAACTCTGTTAAGCAGCAGTAGTGTTGATATAAAAATTACTAATGCAGCTCAAGAGCGGGGAGTAGCTGAAAACGTGTTAATGGGTGATGTACAAAATATTATAGCAAATGAAGCAAGTGCGCGAGGTAACAGCCGCTTTTTCTTAAATAAGGAACAAATTGGTGACGCTGGTATTAACTTAGGTAACCTAGGTGATACTACAAACAGGATGTTTAACAGGAATGAAGGCCCTCTGCCATTGAATTGTCCTAGGCGCTTTGACGATACCGAAGGCTTAAAGTGCAATATGATTGAGATAAATTCAGTTATTAAATATGGTTCGAAAAGTAAGCACAACCTCACTATTACAACAGGAATAGCTCAACAAATGCTGAGCTTAAATAGTGATAATTAATGGAGTAAGGCTAGTATGAAAATCAAATTAAGCGGCCTATTTTTTATTTTTTTTAGTGTTTTCAGCCCAAGTATTTTTGCTGAAGATATTGATCTATATATAAATTATAATGTTTCGGAAGACGAAAAGTTACGAATTTTACTCGTTTTTGATACATCAAATAGCATGGCATTCTCTATAGAGACGGGCAGAGTCTGTATGAATAAGGGGAAACTCATACTATGTCCCGAAGGAAGTCGATTAGAAGTCGCACAGGAGGCGATGATTAAATTAATTAACGACAATAGTGATATTGAGTTTGGTTTAATGCGGCTTATTAAAGGCACTGGTGGATATATTATTCATGGAATTGGTACAAACCATAAGGCGATTAAAAATACCATAAGAAACTGGGATGTAAATTCTTTACAGGGAGGAACACCCCTTGTTGAAACCATTACAGAAGCGTGGCGATACCTATCGGGCGATGAAATATTCTATGCTAATTTAGTAGACCCCGTTGAACGCGATACTTCTATAGAGCAAAGTGGTAAGTATGTTTCTCCTTTCAAGCAGAACTCAGGTGATCCAATTCGTTGCGATAATAGCGTTAATATCATTTTGATGACAGACGGTGAACCTTATTGGGATTTTAATCAAGATGACTTTATTAAACGCTTGTACAAAAGTATTTATGGTACTGAACCAGGAGCAGTTGGGAAGAGTTATTTACCATCAATGGCAACAATTCTTCATGGTAAAGAGAATGAAAAAAGGGATATTTACCCTGCAACAAGTGTTGTAGATGGCGCAAATGTTTACACGATAGGTTTTGGTAAAGGCTTAGCCAAAAACGCAGGAGATATTTTACAGGCGACTGCTGATAATGGTGGTGGTGACTATATTTTCGCAGACTCTCCAGAAGCGCTAAGTGAGGCATTTTCTTATGTTGTCAACAATATTAGAAAGGTTAACTCAACTTTTTCTTCGCCAGCGGTAGCATCAAATAATTCAGATAAATTATCACACCGTGATGCAGTATATTTTCCAATGTTTTTGCCTTCAAATCATGCTCGTTGGAGAGGAAATCTGAAAAAGTTAAAAGTTTCAAATGGTGTAATTATCGGTGCGGATGCTAAACCTGCTCTTGATAGTAATGGCGCAATTTTATCTAAAGCTAAAACATATTGGCAATCAAATGAGAATCTAAAAGCAGATGGTGGGTTTGTTGATAAAGGAGGTGTTAATTTATTTTTATCAACCCAATCTAGTATCCCTAATAAAGACAGGAAGGTTTTGACAAATGTTTCTGGTGGTCGAATGCTTCCATTTACTGACTATAGAGTCATTATCCATTACGGAAATCGTTTTAAAGCCGCTGAAGATTTTGAGTCTGATCCAGATGAAGTGTTTGATCTTATAGACTGGTCTAGAGGCCGTGATGTTGATGATGAAAATCAAGACGGCCTTACTAATGACACTCGACATGATATTTTTGGAGATGTATTGCATTTTAAACCTGCCACAATAGATTATGGGAATGATGATGTACGCATACTTGTGGGCACTAATGCAGGCTATTTACATATGTTTCAGGATAAAAATGATGTATTGAGTGAAAGCTGGGCATTTATACCAAGAAGTTTATATAAAATTATTAAGCCATTAAGAGATAAAGAAAAACGAAGTAAGGTGTATGGGGTAGATGGCCCAATCTCAATATTCTTTGATGACAAGAATAGCGACGGTGTTGTTAATGGTGCTGATAGGGTGTGGGCATTTTTTGGTTTAAGACGGGGTGGTAATGAATATTATGCACTCAATATTACAAACCCTAATTCGCCGAAGTTAATGTGGGGTGCTCCCATTGTTGGTGGCGCTGCAGGTTTTAAAGAGCTGGCGCAAAGTTGGTCTAAACCAAAGGTTACCTTTATTAATCTTAAAGGCTATGAAAATAGACCTGTTCTGATTTTTGGTGCGGGTTACGACACTAACAAAGATAACTCTATCTCAGCAGACTCAATAGGTCGAGGGTTGTATATTGTTGACGCAGAAACAGGTAAAAGATTATGGGCGTTAACAAACTCAGAAGGTGGCTTTAAAGGTGAGCATAGTATAGCTTCAGACATACATTTACTTGATTCTGACTATGATGGATATACAGACCGATTGTATGCAAGTGACACAGGTGGTGGTATTTGGCGAGTAGATTTAGCTACAAATGATTCTCGTAACTGGACGCACTATCAACTGGCAAAGTTAGGCAATAACAACCGTCGATTTTTTTATGAGCCTTATGTATCTAGAACTCTGTTCAGTAAAGTAACAGAAACAACAATCGATGGTGAAAAAACTTTTTCAAGAATTGATACCCCTTTTGATGCGGTACTTATTGGTAGTGGAGATCGTACTGATCCTTTAAATTTAAAAGTGAGTGACAAACTCTACATGATCCGTGATGCAAATACTGTAACTCGCAGCTTCAAAAATAGCGAGATACCCGAGACAATTAAACAAACAGATTTAATGAATGTTAACAGTGATCCTTTTTCAAAAGTGACTGATAATATACATGACTTTCAAGAATTAGAAGTAGACCTAGCTGGTAAAGATGGGTGGTTTTTCAATTTAGGGTGGGGAGAAAAAGCCACAGCCAAAGCAACTGTAATTGGTGGGATTGCATATTTTACTACTCATAAACCAGATACAAGCTCAAAGTCACGTTTTGAATGCTCTATTGCTGCTGGCCAAGGCTACCTTTATGCTTTTCATCTTCATTACGGAACAAAAGTTTACGATTGGTGGAGGAGCCCAACTGCTTCAGAATTACCCGATACACCGACAATGTATGTGAAAGATGGAAAAGTTTACCTATTTCCATTACCTCCAAAAGATATAAATTGCATTGAAGATTGTGAGAAAATAGAGGTTGGATCTATTAATGGCCCAATGCCGACGATTGATGAAAATGGAAAAGTTCAATTATATGATAAAGAACCTCTTAAATTAAAAGTCAAACAAAGCTATATATATAAACTAGAGAGGAATGATAATAGCTTGTAGTTATATATTAAAATCTTATTTTCTTATTTCAGATGGCCCAAATTTATTTGGGCTTTTTTTGTTTAAATGGGTTTTTATTAATAATATAAATTTCTTCAAATTTTTAAATTGTAGGCTCTGTTTTTATAGATTTGCATTTTCATTCCCTCTTTATGGTTAGCTTATGATTTTATTCTTTTTATACTTCTATACTCTTGAAAATGTTGGATCTTATTTTTTAAATCGTTGTTATCTCATTGTTTAACATTGCTGATTAACATTTTTGGATTGATATTATATATTTTTTATAATAATCTTGTACTAGTATTAATTTGCTAGCTTTTTATAGTGCTTTTGTTTTTGATAGTTGAATTTTCGCTAAGGGTGTTGGGTGGATATTTTTAAATGGGTTGGTTATGGAAAAAGTTTTAATCAATAGAAATAAAAAATATAGCGTTTCAAGTTTGCATAAACAGCAGGGTATTGTACTAGTTATAGCATTGATTATGGTCGTTGCTGTAACAGGTATTGCTGTTACATTGATGAGTAGCAGTAGTGTAGATATTAAAGTTGCAAACTCAGCCCAAGAGCGAGAAACGGCCGAAAATAGTCTAATTGGTATAGTGCAAAAAGTTATCGCTAATGAAGCGGCAGCAGGTGGCAATAGTGCTTTTTTAATGAAAGCATCTGAAATACCTGAGGGAGGTTTTGATATGGATGATATGGATGGCGCATCTAATACTATGACAAACCTAAATAATGGTGTGCTAGATTTACCATGCCCACGTAAATTTAACTTTACTGCCGGTGTATCATGTAACATGGTCCAAGTTGATACCACTATTACTTATGGCACTAAGAGTAAACATACCTTAACGATCAGCACAGGCGTTGCCCAAGAAATGGCTAGCCTCAATACCGGTGGTTAGTGGAGAAAAGTAATGAATATAGAAAAAATTACTCAACGAATATTGCTAGCTTCATTAGCTGTAATTAGTTTTTTGGGCCACGCCGAAGATATAGAGCTTTATGTCAATCATAATGTTGATCTCGATGAGAAACCTCGCGTATTAATTGTATTCGATACTTCTGGAAGTATGGCCTTCTCAACATCGACTGGTAACAGCTGTGGTTACAGTAATTATTCAGGCTATATCCTTTGTTCTGATAGTCGGTTAGGTGTTGCACAAAGTGCTATAACAAGCTTAGTTGAAGGTAATGACGATATTGACTTTGGCTTGATGCGCTTTAATAGTACTGATGGTGGTTATGTATTATCTGGGATAGGTTCGTCTAGTTCCTTCTTAAAACAAACAATTGCCGCCTTACCTGCAAATGGGGGGACCCCTCTAACAGAAACCCTCTGGGAAGCATATCTGTATATTACAGGACAAAATGTTTTTTACGGTGAAAAAGTTAATGAAGCGCTCAGAGATACGTCAATTGAGAAAAGGAAACAGACAGGTAGTTGGTGGAATCCAAAATACGACTATACCTATATTTCTCCATTTGATAACTCCGAAGAAGTTAAGCGTTGTGATAACTCGGTCAATATTATTTATATGACCGATGGTGACCCTTCTGCAGGTTCAGATAATCAACAAGATGGAAATATTAGCAATCTTTTTTACTCTCATTTTGGGACCTACCTTTATAACTCAGATAAAATTGCAGGGGTTCTCCTACACAAGTTAGCTCAGATCATACATGGCACTGATGATGTTGAAGTCGACTTAAGGCCAACCACAACGGATATCCATGAAACAGGGCGTGTATATACCATCGGCTTTGGTAGTGGGATGAGTAATAACGGTAAAACTCTACTTTCGGAAACCGCTCGATTAGGCGGTGGCCAGTACCTGCATGCGAATACGTCGGAGCAATTATCCGAGGCATTGAAAAATACAATCACCCAAATCCGTGAAGTAAATGATAGTTTCACTTCACCGTCAATCGCGAGTAACAATGTTGATCAAACCCGTAGCCGCGAATCGATTTACTACGCTATGTTTTACCCTGAAACGGGTGCGCGTTGGCGTGGAAATTTGAAAAAATTAAAAGTTTCTGGTGATCAAATTGTTGATTCAACAGGTAAATCTGCACTTAATGAAGATGGTTTGATTTCTAATAAAGCGAGAACGTTCTGGCTACCAACTAATGAAGAAGCTGATGGAAATACAGTGCAACGTGGTGGCGTAAATCTACATTTAACTAAACTAGCATCGCGAAAGTTATACACAGACGCGGGTAAGTCTAGTCTAGTAGATTTTACAAAAGCAAATGTTTCGAGTGCCTTAGGTGGCGATGAAAAAGCCGCGAAGTTGTTTGGGGTTGATAAGTCACAATTACAAAAAACAATTGATTGGGCGCGCGGGATAGATGTTGATAACGAGGATGGAGATTCTTCATCAGTGGACCAGCGACAAGATATTTTCGGTGATCCGCTACATTCTAAACCCGTTACAATTGATTATGGTAATGATGACATTCGCATTTTAATTGGTACAAATGCAGGCTTTTTACACTTTTTCCAAGATAAAAAGGACGTTCTTAAAGAAAGCTGGGCATTTATTCCAAGTAGTTTGTACAAAATAATTAGGCCGCTACGAGAGAATCAAGCGAACACTAAAGTATATGGTGTTGATGGTCCAATATCTGTATTTTTCGATGACAAAAATAATGATGGTGTGGTAAATGGGAGTGATCGTGTTTGGGCATTTTTTGGTTTGAGGCGTGGTGGTAATTATTACTATGGCTTAGATATTACAAACCCCGACTCACCTAGTTTACTGTGGGATCAACCTATTGAAGGTGGTTCCGGTGACTTCAAAGAGTTAGGTCAAACTTGGTCTAAGCCTACGGTTACCTATATTAATATGGAAGGTTACAAAAACCGCCCTGTATTGATTTTTGGTGCAGGTTACGACACCAACAAGGATAACGTGATCCGAACAGATGATAACGAAGGCCGCGGGATCTATATTGTTGATGCGCAAACAGGAAATAAAATTTGGGCACTAACTCCAACCGAAAACGGTTTTAAAGGTAAGCACAGTATTGCGGCTGATGTTAGTGTTCTTGATTCGGATTATGATGGCTTTGTTGACCGTTTATATGCAACTGACACAGGTGGTGATATTTGGCGAATAGATATGCCGAGTGAAAAACCAAATAGCTCTGATAGTCCCTGGACTCACTTCAAACTTGCAAGCTTGGGCAGTTCTTTGAGTACGCAAGATAGGCGTTTTTTCTACAAGCCGCTGATAGCAAGAACTATGTTCAGTAAGGTAACAGAAACAACTATTAATGGGAAAAAAATATTTTCTCGAAAAGATACACCCTTTGATGCAGTTTTAGTTGGCAGTGGTAATCGTTCAAAGCCAACTTCAACAGTAACTAAGGATCAACTTTTCATGATTCGAGATATTAATACAGTTACTCAATCTTTTGTAGGTAGTGACGTACCCAAAGTAATCACTCAATCTGATTTAATGAATATGGATTCAGATCCATTTGGTAATGCGCTGGATAATGTTGATAAATTTACCAAGCTAGAAGTTGAACTTGGAGCTTATAAAGGCTGGTATTATAACCTCCCGTCAGTGGGAGAAAAATCACTTGCTGCGAGTACAGTTATAGGGGGTGTTGCCTATTTCACAAGCTATACCCCTGCTTCTGCAACCGAGACAACTAACCAGTGCTCGTTAACTGGTGGCTCAGGAAGCGTATATGCCTTTCATTTACACTATGGCACAAAGGTTTACGATAGCCTGAAATTTACTACTTCCAATGATGTTCCGGACACACCTCAGTTGTATTTTGGCGTGGGGAATAGTTGTGTTGATAATAATAATAATGGCTATTGTGATGACTTACCTGATCCTGACAACCCAGATGTCATTAAAGATACTGAAGATAAAGTCGAAGAGTTAAGTCAATTTCTAACAATTGGACCTGGTATTAAGGGGCAAGAAAACCCATTTAAGGTTCAAGAAATCTTAGGTCCAGGTATAACTGTTGAAGACGGTAAAATTAAGCTTGTTAGTGATGCAGTGCCTATTGGCTTTGGCTTTAAAACACAACAAACTTTCATCTACAAGCAAGAGCGAAACGATAATAGCCAATAAAGCACTAAGCGAATGCTCTGCCTTAGATGTTAAGGCAGAGCATGTGGTAGCGATTTGAATACTCGCCTTAATTGCATAATTATTGTTAGCCATCTAAGATAAGAACAAATAGGGGTAATTCCTGTAAAAAAACAATTATATAGGTTTTTAAAAAATGAACTTTATAAGAACAAAGGGTCATAACGGTTTTACGCTAATCGAGCTGATGATTACTGTAGCTATCTTAGGGATCATCGCTAGCATTGCTATTCCTAGTTATTTTGAGCACGTAAAACGTACTGCTCGAACTGAGGCAATTACTTCGTTATTAGATGCAGCTAATAAGCAAGAGCAATATTTTGTCGATAATCGAGAATATACAAGCACAATTGCTGATTTAGGTGTTTCTAGTACTACAGAAAATAACTTTTATACCATTAGTGTCGAGGTAGATAATGACGCAGGTACATTTACATTTAAGGCAACACCTGAGTCTGGACCGCCGTTACAAGATGCCGAATGTAAAACATTGTCTATTTCTGATACGGGTTTAAAAACGTCAACAGGTTCTGCTGACTCAAGCACCTGTTGGGGTAAATAAGCTTTATCAATTATCAGTTTGGCATTTATCAGTATCAATTAACCTGACCCGTCCAAATGGACTAACGCTTATAGCAAGCCCTTTGAGGCTTGCTTTACTATATTCTGGGCAGTAGATAAAAGTACCATTACCTAGCCCCATCGGCATACCTGCTGGGCTAAATGTGACTGAATGACGCGGATAAGTCAGCATATCAAATTTATTAATCGCTTCGATTTCCATTAACTTGGTATCACCACTTTCAAATACACCTAGCACGCCTCTGTCTACAAAAACGGTTAACGATTTGTGCCATATAGCTTTGTTGCATCTGTTGTGTTTTAAGGCGCAGAAGGTGACATAGGCATTATTTGTTTGCGCTTTTAGGCGAGTAAACTGCAGCGCTCTTTTCACCGTTTGCATGTTGCTTTCTAAACGGTTTTTAGCTAGAAGTGGCTTATATTCAAATAAGGCGATATGCAGCAGGAGTGATAAAATTGATAGCACTACGAGGCTTTCAATTAACGTCGCTCCATTGAGGCTGCGCAGAGTTGTAAATGCCTTCATCCTTGAAGACTCCAAAATTGCGACTGTTTATTTAACTATAATTCGAGAGTGTGGGCTGTCAATTTACCAAGCTTAATTACAGCCATCTGTCGTAGTACCAATATATAAAGCAGTCCCTGAGGTAAGTACTTCTAGTTGTTTGTTATTATCGTCATCAGCTTTTGAAGGGCAGTAAGTGAACTTTCCTTGACTTGACGTGAGCATACCGCTGGTATCAAAAATAATAGAATTATCTCCAGTGAAATTTAACTGACTGCTTTCTGGAACTTCTTCCATGACTCTTAAAATGATATCGCCAACTCTTGGGTTATAAACGCCATTTTGATTCGAATCAAAAAAGACGAATACAGTACCTTGGCTCCAATCGTTTAAACATGGAACTCGTCTGTTACTTTCAACTCTTGAAGTGTTGCCACTACAAACAACAATAATTGCATCACTACTTGTTGCTTTTGCGCGTGCAAAACTGAGTGTGCGTTTTAACTCTAACAAATAGCTCTCTGCACGGTCATTTTCAAGCATGTCTGAGCTATCCCATAGTGCTATTAGTGCAACGATACCCACAATGGCAAGCGTGACCATTAGCTCTAATAATGTAAAACCCCGTTGTAATGATTTCATTGTTGTCTCTATTTTGAATCACTTTGTTTAATAATATCATGATTGCTGATTTAATCACCGTAATTCATAGCTTTGTTTGCCATCAGCAATGGGATTGTCTAAAATCGAGGCAATCGAGAAATAATAAGTAATCCGAAATGAAAAAAATCGAAGCAATTATTAAACCATTTAAGCTTGATGATGTGCGCGAAGCATTATCAGATGTGGGCATCACAGGTATGACGGTAAGCGAAGTAAAAGGCTTTGGCCGTCAAAAAGGACACACCGAGCTTTATCGCGGTGCTGAGTATATGGTGGACTTTTTACCTAAGGTAAAATTAGATATCGTATTAAGCGATGAAGATGTTGACCGTGCTATCGATGTTATCGTTAAAACATCGCAAACAGGTAAAATTGGTGACGGTAAAATCTTTGTCACTGACGTTGAGCGTGTCGTACGTATTCGTACTGCTGAAGAAGATGAAGACGCGATTTAATTCCAACTGACACTCGCACCTTGAGGTGGTTTGGGTATATTCGATCGCAAACATTAAAAAAGGCGCCTCAGGCGCCTTTTTGCTTTTTGTCTATTTTAACGCTTATTAGCTTCACGTGTTGCTTTAGCGTGTTCACTTAGCTCAGGTAAGCCAAGTTTGTTGTAGCTTTTTTCCATGATCTCTAGTGCTTGATCAAGGTAGCTGCTTTGTGAGTAGTGCTCAACCACGTATTTACCACGGTTTGCTGCAGCAAGGTATGCCTCACGCTCATAGTAGTATTCAGCAACTTTTAACTCATAGCGAGCCATTTTATTCAGTAGCCACACTAAACGTTTTTTCGCTTCTGGCGCATAAGCACTGTTAGGAAAACGTTTTAATAGCGTTGATAAGTCTGTAAATGCGACACGAGTACGGTTTGCATCTCTGTCAGCACGGTCTACACCAAAATATTCTTGGAATGCGTTTTCATCCGCTTTGATGTTTACCAAGCCACGCATGTAGTACATGTAGTCTAAGTCTTTATGGTTTGGGTTTAAGCGAATAAAACGGTCGATTGTTGCGAGTGCTTGCTCAGTATTACCTGCTTGATAATGCGCATACACTAAGTCCATTTGTACTTGTTTTGATAAAGGACCAAAAGGGTAGCGAGAATCAATAGCGCTTAATAGCTCAATTGCACGGGCATATAAGCCAGAATCTAATGTTTGTTTTGCATCTTCATATAAAGCTTGCGCAGATTTATTAGGAACGCGTTGGATATCTTCTTGATCCGGTGCTGATGAACAGGCACCTAAGCCAAGTACAGATACTGAAAAAACTATGGCGAACGCACGTTTCCCTATTTTATTTATCATTTTATTTCTTACCTTCGATGTCTTCGGCTAGGCCAAGTGAGGAAAACCGAGTAAACTATACGTATTATATTAAAGCGATTCTAACCCAGTCGAGCACAGCTTGCACTGGTAAATTGGGTAAAGTTACTAATGTCAGAGCAAATTTCTCTCCAAGCCGAGGTTCCAATTGACCTTGGCGGTAAACGTCTAGACCAAGTATTAGCGCAATTGTTCCCTGATTATTCTCGATCACGTATAAAAACGTGGATTTTGGATGATAAAATCACTGTAAACGGCGAAATATTAAACACGCCGCGCGAAAAACTACTCGGTGGCGAAATGGTGAGTGTAGAAACAACCATCGAAGCCCCTCGTGAATATGAGGCACAAAATATCAAATTAAACATCGTTTATGAAGACGATGATATTTTGGTAATTAATAAACCAATGGGATTAGTCGTTCATCCAGGTGCGGGTAACCCAGATGGCACGGTATTAAATGCTTTGCTACACCATTACCCAGACATCATTAATGTGCCTCGTGCGGGTATTGTGCATCGTCTAGATAAAGACACCACAGGTTTAATGGTAGTGGCGAAAACTATTCCGGCACAAACACATTTAGTGTCTGCGTTACAAAAGCGTGAAAACTTCACCCGTGAATACGAAGCAATTTGTAATGGCACAATGACTGCTGGTGGCATGGTTGAAAAACCAATTGGTCGTCATGCAACAAAACGTACTCACATGGCCGTGCATGAAATGGGCAAACCAGCGGTTACGCATTATCGTGTTGCAGAAAAATTCCGTGCACATACACGCTTACGTTTACGTCTAGAAACAGGCCGTACACACCAAATCCGTGTACACATGGCTTATTTAAATCACCCATTAGTTGGCGATCAACTGTATGGTGGTCGTCCGCGCCCGCCAAAAGGTGCGACGCCAGAGTTGTTTCAAATGCTACGCGACTTTAAACGCCAAGCATTACATGCTGTAAAACTATCAATTGCACACCCAATTACGGGTGAGTTAATGACTTGGCAAGCCCCTATTCCAGATGATATGGCAGCTATGACAGAAGCATTACGCGCTGATACTAAAGCAAACCCAAATATTGAGTTTTAAGCGTTATGATCACACCAGCATGGACTGCCCCAAACACTGTTAGTGCACTGAGTACGACCCGAGAGGGCGGTGTATCAGTTGCACCCTTTGATAGTTTTAATGTGGGTTTACATGTTGGTGATGATGAGCAAGCAGTGCTTGCAAATCGCGCGTTACTTACAAATCAGCTGCCAAACCCTGCTGTGTGGTTAAACCAAACACATAGCAGCGATGTAGTCGTGATTGATGAAGAGTCTGATTTAAGCCTCGTGCGCTCTGCTGATGCGCTCTACACCCGTTTAGTAAAGCAGCCGCTTGCTATAATGACTGCAGACTGTTTGCCGGTACTACTTTGTTCGAGTTCAGGGGATGAAGTCGCAGCAGTACATGGTGGCTGGCGTGGTTTAGCACAAGGTATAGTGGCAAACACGGTTTCGCATTTTCAAGCGCCAGCGAGCGATATTATTGCTTGGTTAGGCCCTGCCATTGGTCCTTCGCAATTTGAAGTCGGGCAAGAAGTAAAAGACTGTTTTTGTTCGCAAAACCCACTGCATCAACAAGCCTTTACAGCTAAACATGAAAAATACTTGGCTGATATCTACTTACTAGCACGCCAGCAATTGGCACAATTAGGCGTGGTCAAAATACATGGTGGTGAGCACTGTACCGTCACTGATAAATCACAGTTTTTCTCTTATCGACGCGACGGACAAACAGGCCGTATGGCAAGTTTGATCTGGCGCAATTAATACGCCTTTTTTGCGATTAAATTTTCTTCTTTTACTTGAACAAATCACTAAGCATACCCATTAATTAAGCAATTAGATTTTTTAATAGGTAAACCCTTATGCGTTTAGATAGATTTACAAGTAAATTTCAATCTGCGCTTTCAGATGCGCAGTCATTAGCACTTGGGCGCGATCATCAATTTATTGAGCCTGTGCATTTAATGTATTCATTGCTTCAGCAAAATGGTTCAAGCGTGCGTGCACTACTCGCACAAGCCGGTGTGAGTGCTGATGAGTTAAACACCAAGTTATCCCAAGAAATCGAAAAACTGTTTAAAGTTGAAGGTATTGGTGGTGATGTTCAGCTGTCAAATAACCTGATTTCGTTAATTAACTTATGTGATAAATACGCTCAAAAACGAAAAGATAAATTCATTTCGAGTGAGTTATTTGTCCTTGCCGCGTGTGATGATAAAGGTCCATTAGGCGAAATTTTTAAAGCACTGAATATTACTTCTAGCAAGATTGAACCTGCAATTGAAGCCATTCGTGGCGGCCAAAAAGTAGAAGATCCAAATGCTGAAGAAACTCGTCAGGCATTAAAAAAATTCACCATCGATTTAACTGAGCGAGCAGAGCAAGGTAAGCTTGATCCAGTCATTGGCCGTGATGACGAAATTCGTCGTACTATCCAAGTATTACAACGCCGTACTAAAAATAATCCGGTGTTAATTGGTGAGCCGGGGGTAGGTAAAACGGCAATTGCCGAAGGCCTTGCGCAACGAATTATCAATGGAGAAGTACCTGAAGGCTTAAAAAACAAGCGAGTATTATCGCTTGATTTAGGTGCTTTGGTTGCGGGTGCTAAATACCGTGGTGAATTTGAAGAGCGTTTAAAATCAGTATTGAATGAACTTGCCAAAGAAGAAGGCCAAGTCATCCTCTTTATTGATGAAATTCATACTATGGTAGGCGCAGGTAAAACAGACGGAGCAATGGATGCGGGTAATATGTTAAAGCCTGCACTTGCCCGTGGTGAGTTACATTGCGTGGGTGCCACAACCCTTGATGAGTATCGTCAATACATTGAAAAAGATGCGGCACTTGAGCGTCGTTTCCAAAAGGTATTTGTTGATGAACCATCGGTTGAAGACACCATTGCGATTTTACGTGGTTTAAAAGAGCGTTATGAGCTGCATCACTCAGTTGATATTACCGATCCGGCTATTGTTGCTGCGGCGCAGTTGTCGCACCGTTACATCAGCGATCGCCAATTACCAGATAAGGCAATAGATTTAATTGACGAAGCGGGTTCTTCAATTCGTTTGCAAATTGACTCAAAACCAGAGTCTTTAGATAAGCTAGAACGTCGTATTATTCAGTTAAAACTGGAAGACAATGCGCTGGCGAAAGAAAAAGACGAAGCGAGTCAAAAGCGCCGCACCGAAATGCAAGAGCTGATCACTGAACTTGAAGCACAATACCGCGAGCTAGACGAAGTGTGGAATGCCGAGAAGGCCTCATTGCAAGGCACGCAAGTTATTAAAGCTGAGCTTGAGCAAGCGCGCCTTGATTTAGAAGTGGCACGTCGTGCTAGTGATTTACAGCGCATGTCTGAACTACAATATGGTCGTATACCTGAGCTTGAGCGTAAACTCGACCTTGCTTCGCAAGCTGAAATGCAAGAAATGAGCTTGCTTAAAAACCAAGTAGGTGAAGACGAAATTGCGGAGATTTTATCGCGCTGGACAGGCATTCCGGTATCGAAAATGCTGCAAGGTGAACGTGAAAAACTACTGCAAATGGAAGATCAATTACATCACAAAGTGATTGGTCAAGATGAAGCCGTTGTCGCTGTTGCGAATGCAATTCGTCGCTCTCGCGCTGGGCTTGCTGATCCAAATCGCCCAATCGGTTCATTTCTATTCTTAGGCCCAACAGGGGTGGGTAAAACTGAGCTGACAAAAGCACTAGCCAGCTTTATGTTTGACACTGAAGATGCCATGGTGCGCATTGATATGTCGGAGTTTATGGAGAAACACTCGGTGGCACGTTTAGTCGGTGCACCTCCGGGTTATGTTGGCTATGAAGAGGGCGGCTATTTAACTGAAGCTGTACGCCGTCGTCCGTATTCAGTCATTTTATTGGATGAGGTCGAAAAAGCGCACCCTGATGTATTTAACATCTTACTGCAAGTGCTTGATGATGGCCGCTTAACAGATGGTCAGGGTCGCACCGTTGATTTTAAAAATACGGTGATCATCATGACCTCTAACTTGGGTTCAGATATTATCCAAGAGCAAGCGGGTTCAAATGATTATGCCGGGTTGAAAGAAAAAGTGATGGGTGTATTGGTCAGTCAGTTCCGCCCTGAGTTTATTAACCGCATCGACGAAACCGTGGTATTCCACCCACTTGCTAATGAGCACATTAAAGAAATTGCTGATATTCAGTTAAGTAAGCTACGTGAGCGATTAACTGAAAAAGGCTACATTCTTGAAGTTACAGATGCAGCTTTAGACCGCATCGCAGAAAGTGGTTTTGATCCTGTGTATGGTGCAAGGCCTTTAAAACGTGCTATTCAACATACCATTGAAAACCCATTAGCACAGCGATTATTAGGCGGGGATTACCAGCCAGGTGCCATCATTCATATTGATGCTGATGAGAATGGACTTGTATTCTCGAGTCGTTAATTAGCCTAAAAAACAAAAGCCGCATCATTTATGATGCGGCATTTTGTATCAGTTAAGTTTAAACTTTAAAGGTTAACAGCATATCGTTAACTTTGCGTGAGCCTTCAACTAGCCCCGCTGCATCTTTAGCCACGTTGTAGCTAAGCTTTAAGTTCTCTTCGCTGTGTCCTTTTATGCTTTCTACATTTTCGCGAATATCGGTGCTGACAACTTGTTGTTCCTCAGCAGCCGTCGATATCTCAGTCGCAAGGCCTGATATTTCATCAATTTGCGCGAAGATGCTCGCTAGCTCAGTTTGAGTGTGAGCAGTCGTATCAACACAACTATCTGCTTGCGCTTTAGTTGATTGCATCACTTTAGACCAGCTAAATAAAGTATCTTGAATTTCTTTAATTGAGCTGTGAATTTGCGAAGTTGCATTTTGAGTACGTGAAGAAAGTGCGCGTACTTCATCTGCTACAACTGCAAAACCACGGCCATGCTCACCTGCACGTGCTGCTTCAATTGCTGCATTCAGTGCTAATAAGTTTGTTTGTTCAGCAATGCCTTCAATCTCACTCATTACTTGGCCTATTTTGTCAGCTTCACTAGCAAGAGAGTTAGCAGTAGTGGCAGCTTGCTCTACTTGGTTAGCTAGATCAGACACCATGCTACTGTTATCTTCAATATGCAGTTTGATATCGTTACAGCTTTGATAAGTTGTCTTAACCTTATCAGCTGTATGATGAGTATTAGCAGAAATTTCGCCAATCGTTGCGCTCATTTGCGTCATTGCTGTGGCAATATCACTCAAACGTTGACTTTGTGCAGCAATGCCTTGCTCAGTTAGTGACGATTGTTTATCTAAGCTGGTGGCAATATTTTTAAACGAGTAAGTAGAGTCTTTAACACGACCGAGCACCGTTCTGAGCTTTGCAAACAGCATTTGCTGATTAAAGGCAGCAATGCTAAATGGATGTGATCCTGAATAGACATACCTTGATACTGAATCAAACTCTGCACGTTGCTGCTTTAAATGGCTAGGCGTAACAACCAGTTCGTCATAATTTAGAGCAAAAAGTAGCGCTATAAGCGCACATGCGGCTAAAGCAATCATCCATGACGCGGCCACAGCTAAACCAACAATACCTGCAACTAATAAAATCGCAGACACTATTTGTCTTAGTGAAATATTCTCTCGCAATGATGCGATTGATTTACCATCATTAATTTTAGTGTAGAGCGCTTTTGCACGACTCTTTAATTGCTCAGTTGGTTTGGTACGTACAGATTGATAGCCAACTAACTGCCCATGTTCGTAAATTGGCGTTACGAACGCATCGACCCAATAGTAGCGACCATCTTTGCAGCGGTTCTTCACCATGCCACGCCAAGAGTGACCTTGTTTTAGTTTTTCCCACATCTCTTTAAATGCCGCTTTAGGCATATCTGGGTGGCGTACTATGTTATGGTTTTTTCCGAGGAGTTCTTCTTCGCTGTAACCAGCAATAGCACAAAATTCCTTATTTACGTATGTGATAACACCACGTAAGTCAGTGGTAGAGACAAGCTCTTGATTGTCAGAGTATGTTACTTCCTGATTAATGATTTCTTGCCCACGACGCATATGAGTCCTTGAAATATACTTTTTTATGGTGCGCGGATTATAAACTCAGAAAAATGTAAGGGAAGAGCTTGAAGATTGATCTTTGTTAAACTTTTAAAAATTGTTTAAGAGAATTGATCTAGAACAATAACGAAGCAGAAAAAATATGGTTGCTCTAGTTCTTTAGTATTGGATGAAAGAATTGTTATCTTGTTTCGGTCTTTGTTTGCACTAATAAAATTTATACTCGTCACAGCGGTCACTAAAGCAATTGTATAATATGACTTACAGTGGCAAGATTAACTTTCAGTGTAAGGACTTTTCAGAAACTTATAATTGGCTCTTGAGTAATTATTTTTAGCCCCCATACACTTAGGATTAAAGCCACCTGGCTCGAGGAAGCATTTTTGATAAAACATGATTTAAATAAAACGCTAGCAGCGTTAACAGCTCAATTTCCTAACGCAATTAATGGGATTAAACGTGGTATCGAGCGAGAAGCTTTAAGGATCAAACCAAGTGGTCACATATCAAAGCTGGGGCATCCAAAAGGCGTGGGGAGTGCGTTAACTAATGAGCATATCACGACTGACTTTTCTGAATCTTTGCTAGAATTTATCACTCCAGTGAGCACATCAGCTGAGCAAACCCTAGCCCAGCTAAAAGACTTACAAAAGTTCACATTGTCACATATGAATGATGAACTTCTATGGCCGATTAGTATGCCATGTTTTATTGAGCATCAAGACGACATTGTATTGGCGCAGTTTGGTGATTCAAATATAGGGCGTATGAAAACACTTTATCGTGAAGGCCTTAAAAATCGTTATGGCAGTATGATGCAAGCGATTGCTGGTGTTCACTTTAATATTTCATTTCCTGAAACCTTATGGCAGAGCTTATATCAGCTAAATGAAAGTAAAGTAAGCTTGTCGGACTTTATATCACAAGGTTATTTAGGTCTGATCCGCAATTTTAAGCGTGAGCTTTGGCTTATCAGTTATTTGTTTGGTGCTTCACCGGCTTTGTGTAATTCGTTTCTACAAGGGCGTGAAACAGATTTACCCTTTAAAAAATTAGGTAAAGGCACGCTTTATTTAGAAGTCGGTACAGCACTACGTCTGGGAAATCTTGGCTACACAAATAGTGCACAATCGTCTTTGCGTGTTATGTATAACTCATTAGAAGAATATGTAGCTGGGTTAAAAGAAGCAATCCACTTATCTTCGGATTTGTATGGTCATCTTGATGATTATAAAAGTGCCGAACCAAAGCAGCTAAACAAAAACATACTGCAAATCGAAAACGAGTTTTACTCGCCAATTCGTCCTAAGCGTAATGCAGCTTCGGGTGAAACACCCACTGATGCGTTGTTACGTGGCGGTATAGAATATATAGAAGTACGTGCATTGGATGTTAATCCGTTTAGTGAAACTGGAATTGATCTACAGCAAATCCGCTTCTTAGATGTTTTCTTAACCTATTGCCTATTAAGCGAATCTCCAGAAATGGATTGGCAAGAGCAAAAATTAAGTACTGCAAATTTAGATGCGGTTGTTAATGATGGTCGTGATCCAGAGTTAATGTTAACAAAAGAAGGGCGGGCTACTAGCTTAACTGAGTGGGCGCATGCTATTTTTGATAAATTACACCCAGTAGCACAGTACATGGATAAAGCTTACGGTGTGAGCTATTACTCTGAAACTATAAAAGAAATGGTAACCTGGGTCGAGGATCCTAGTAAAACCTTTTCTGGTAGATATGTAGCAGCACTTGCAAATGAAAACCAGGATAATGGTCATTTCGCTTTAGCACTTGCACAGCAGTACAAGCAAAGTCACCTTGATGCAGATTACCAATTTTATGATCAAGCATTTTTGGCAGAGCAAGCGGCTGACTCGGTGCTTAAAGAGCGTGAAGTTAAAGCGGCAGACAGTGTATCTTTCACTGCATTTTTAGATGACTATTTTTCTAAAGCTTAGTATGTTGTAGGCATAAAAAAACGCAGCCTAGGGAGGCTGCGTCAAAGATTCTTCAGGGATGAAACAATGCTATACTGCTGCATTCATAAGTTCAGACTGACCTGACGAGAAAAAGTTCAGCGAGATCCATAAAAAAATGAAAAAAAGTATAATTATTTTATCGCTGGCCGCATCATTGGCTGGTTGTGCAACGGCTCCTCCTGAGCAACCTCATGATATTTGTAAAATTTTTGAAGAAAAACCCGATTGGTATTACGATGCCCGTGATGCACAAGAAAAATGGGGCTCGCCAAAACATGTACTGATGAGCATGATGTATCAAGAAAGTTCATTTCGTCATGATGCAGCGCCGCCAATGGAGTACTTCTTGTGGGTAATTCCAATCGGCCGTGCCAGCTCGGCATATGGCTACTCACAAGCAAAAACCCCAACATGGTCTGATTACATTCGCGAAACAGGTAATAGCGGTGCAGACAGAGATGATTTTGACGATGCAATCGATTTTATGGCTTGGTTCGTTTACAAAACCCATAAAGTAAATGGTATATCAAAGTGGGATGCCTATGCGCAGTACCTTAATTATCACGAAGGGTGGGGCGGCTACAAGCGAGGCACTTACAAAAGTAAGAAGTGGCTAATGAGTGTTGCAAATAAAGTTAAACATCGAGCAAGCCGCTATGGCGCTCAACTTAAAAAATGTGAAGCAGATTTAGATAAGAACTGGTTTGAGCGTTTATTTAGTTAGTACATAAATAAAAAGCCCGCATCAATTAGCGGGCTTCTTTTTCTTTATTTACCAGGAAACTGGTGAATATGAACATCCCTTTGCGGGAATGGGATAGTGATATCTGCAGCGTCGAAGGCAATTTTAACTCGCTCGTACAAGCCAAAATACACTGGCCAGTAGTTATCAGACTCCACCCACGCCCATACCAACATGCCGATATGGCTTTCACCGTGCTGGCTAACATGAACAGATGGTTTCTTATCTTCAATGTCTTTTAATACCAAATCATAATCATCAAGCACGCTCATAAGCACATCACGTGCTTTATGAACATCATCTCCGTAACTAATACCAAATTCGATTGCAACACGGTGTAGAGGTTCTGCGAACTTATTCTTAACGCAGCCGTTTGATAGCGTGCCATTAGGGATAATGATTTTTTCATTGTCGTAGGTGAGTAAAACGGTGACAAAAATTTGTATTTCAACAACTTTCCCCATATAGCCTTGTGCTTCGATTACATCACCCACTTTAAAAGGTTTAAAGAATAAAATAAGCACGCCACCTGCAAAGTTAGCAAGGCTACCTTGCAGTGCCATGCCCACCGCAAGGCCAGCAGCACCTAGCATTGCAATAAATGACGTGGTCTCTATACCAATCATCGAAGCAACAGAGATCAGTAATAGTATTTTTAGAATGACTGAGATAAAAGAGACTAAAAAGTGCGTAAGGCCAACTTCGAACTTGACCTTATTCATTGATTTTTCAGCCATATTGGCAATACGACCAATTAGCCACCAACCTATGATTAGAACCAGAATTGCCAGAATAAACTTCGGCCCGTAAAGCATCAGTAATTCAATGGCTTGGTTATAGATTTTCTCGATTGATATTTCGTCCATTATTTTCCCTTTTATATCAATATATGCAAAAGAAAATAATAGTAGAGGAATTTGTGTTTGGTTGTGCGGGTTAGCTTTTAAAATGTGAATCTTCAGAGGTAATTGAGCTATAAGTAACAAAAAGGAGTAGTAAGCTACTCCTTTTGTTTAAGTTTAGTTAGCAGTCAGTCAGTGCGTTTACTTGGAATAACTTTAACTAACTTCACCATATTTTCTTTTATCTCAATAACTTCAATAGGGTAGCCGGCAATACGCAAGCTTAGGTTTGAGTCAGGGATGTCCTCTAAGTATTCAACAATTAAACCACTTAGCGTTTTCGGGCCATCAATCGGTAGCTCCCAACCCATTTCTTTATTTAAATCACGAATATTAGCACCGCCATCAACAAGTACTGAGCCATCATCTTGCTCTGTTACTTCTTCACTCGGTGTACGCGTTTGAGTTGTAGTGAAATCACCCACAACTTCTTCAAGAATATCTTCAAGTGTTACTAGACCTTGAATATCACCATACTCATCCACGACTAAGCCAATACGCTCTTTTGATTGCTGGAACTTAAGTAGTTGCGTGTTCAGTGATGTGCCTTCAGGGATAAAGTAAATTTCACGTACTGCACGCAGTAGTGATGGTTTATCAAACTGCTCTTTAGTTAGTAGGCGCAGTGCATCACGTGAGTGAATAAAGCCAACAGCATCATCAATTTGATCACGATACAACAAAACGCGAGTGTGTTGTGCATGAGTAAGTTGGCGGCTGATAAGCTTCCAGTCATCATTGATATCGATAGCAACAATTTCGTTGCGTGGGATCATGATATCTTCAACAGTGACTTGCTCTAAATCTAAAATTGAAGTCAGCATACTTTGGTGGCGAGCAGGTAATAGTGCACCTGATTCGTTCACCACAGTTTTTAATTCTTCTTTGCTTAAGCTGTGCTCTTCAATTTGTGCTGTGGTAATACCAAACAAGCGTAACATGCCGTTAGTCATCCAGTTTACGATAACCACAAACGGGAAAAGGATTTTCAAAAGGCCTTTAAGCACAATTGAGCTTGGAAAAGCAACCTTCTCTGGGTAGAGCGCAGCAAGTGTTTTTGGCGTTACTTCGGCAAAGATTAAAACAACCAGCGTTAGCGCGCCGGTTGCAATAGCGATACCGAGATCACCATACAAACGAATACCAATAATCGTTGCAACCTGTGCTGCAGCGATATTTACAAGGTTATTACCAATTAAGATCAGACCAATGAGTCTGTCAGGGCGACTTAATAGTTTGCTGACGCGCTTCGCTGCACGGTGATCTTCTTTAGCAAGATGACGCAGGCGAATACGGTTGATTGACATAATTCCAGTTTCAGAACCAGAAAAATAAGCAGAAATAAGTATCAATAATCCCAATATAATAAACAGGGTACTAGTCGATATGTCGTCCAAGGATGGATCCTTTTTTTATAAATCAGTGCATATTAAGCTAGAGACAGCTTGCTGAGTCAAGTTAAAACTTATTTAGAACCACTTCTTGGATGAAACGGCTGCCAAAATAAGCAAGTGACAAGATAAAAGCGGCTATCATGATCGAAAACACCACAGGCTTTCCACGCCAGCCTTGGCGTAAATGACCTACAGTGACCACGGTGAAAATGAGCCAAGCAATTAGTGATAAGACTGTTTTGTGGATAAACTCACTGGCAAACATTCCCTCTAAGAAGATGAACCCAGAAAGGAGAGCAAAAGTCAGTAAGATAGTACCCAGCGTGAGTAATTGATATAGCTGACGCTCAACCACCATTAAAGGAGGGAGGTGGCTGTGTACAATTGCCAAGTCTTTGCGTTTGAGGCGCTTATCAATAAAGTAGAACTGTACAGCATAAAGTGTTGAGATTATCAAAACACAATAGGCTAGCAGTGATAACGATATGTGAGTAACTAAACCAAGCTCAACATCGATTGATTGCAAAATCACATGATGTGGTATAAACAAGCTGGCAAGAGTCAGTAAGGCTGCAAAACCATAAACAACTGGCAACAATAAAGTCGCAGGGAATTTGAGAGACACAGCAGTTACCGACACCACAATGACCCAACAGGTTAATAAAGCAACGTTGACGATACTTAAATCTTGGCCGTCAGCACGAAAAACTGAATTAACCAGTAATAGCATATGAGCAAGGATAGCCACAGTGCTAAGAATGACTGTGAGTTTTTGGCTTGGACCTTGTTTGTGAAAAAGGCGTGATAGCACATGTGACGTTGCTAACACATAAAACAAACTAGCAATAATAGTTAAACTAATAATCATCGTGTTTTGGCCACTTAATTTATATCGATAAATCCTTGTCTCTTTGATGCCATTGTATTTTATAGCAAGGCAAAAGCATAGAGTTTGTAAAAAGAAACTCAAACTGCGCACTTGAACACTGTATTGTCGACCACCATTTACGGTATACTGCTAGGAATTAAATTTTAATATTGCCTGTATTGTCACCAAACTTGTTTGATTTATGTACATTGCAGGTGCAACACGTTTTATCGGAACCTTTACATGTTTGAGAATCTCCAAGAACGCTTAGGTAAAACCTTAAAAAATATCAGTGGCCGCGGACGCCTAACTGAAGACAATATAAAAGATACATTACGCGAAGTCCGCATGGCATTTTTGGAAGCGGACGTTGCATTACCTGTTGTTCGTGAATTCGTTAAGCAAGTTAAAGAACGCGCCGTAGGTGTTGAGGTAACAAAAAGCTTAAGCCCTGGCCAAGTCTTTATTAAGATCGTTCGTGAAGAACTTGAAAAAGCCATGGGTGAAGCTAACGAAGAGCTAAGCCTTAATGCACAGCCGCCAGCGGTAGTGATGATGGCGGGTTTACAAGGTGCTGGTAAAACGACCAGTGTTGGTAAACTAGCTAAATTCTTAAAAGAGCGTAAAAAGAAGTCTGTATTAGTTGTGAGTGCCGACGTTTATCGTCCGGCAGCAATCAAACAGCTTGAAACACTGGCTGATGAAGTGGGTGTTGAGTTCTTCCCAAGTGACATTTCACAAAAGCCGGTTGATATCGCAAACAATGCGATTTCTCACGCGAAGAAAAAATTCATTGATGTGGTATTAGTTGATACTGCAGGTCGTTTACACGTCGATAACGACATGATGGACGAGATCAAAGCACTTCACAGCGCGATTAACCCAATCGAAACCTTATTCGTTGTTGATGCGATGACAGGTCAAGATGCGGCAAACACCGCAAAAGCATTTGATGAGGCACTGCCTTTAAGTGGTGTGATCTTAACCAAGACCGATGGTGATGCCCGTGGTGGTGCTGCATTATCGATTCGCCATATTACTGGTAAGCCAATTAAGTTTATGGGTGTGGGTGAACGCACTGATGCTCTTGAACCATTCCACCCTGACCGTATTGCTTCTCGTATCCTAGGTATGGGTGATGTACTTTCATTAATCGAAGAAGTCGAAATGAAAGTAGATAAAGAGAAAGCAGCTAAAGTTGCCGAAAAAGTATTTAAAGGTGATGGCTTCACATTAGATGACTTTGCTGAGCAACTTCGTCAGATGAAGAACATGGGCGGTATGATGTCGATGCTTGATAAGCTGCCAGGCATGCAAAACCTACCAGACGCTGTAAAAGGCCAGATGGGTGATAAAACTTTCGTACAAATGGAAGCCATCATCAACTCTATGACGCCAAAAGAGCGTGCCCGTCCTGAAATCATCAAAGGCTCGCGTAAAAAACGTATTGCAGCAGGTTCTGGTACTCAGGTGCAAGAAATCAATAAACTGCTTAAGCAATTTACGCAAATGCAGAAGATGATGAAGAAGATGAAAGGCAAAGGTGGCATGAAGAAAATGATGCGCGGCATGAAAGGCATGTTACCACCAGGGATGATGGGTGGTGGCCCTAAATTTTAATAGTACTGTCTATTAAATGTATAAAAAGGAGCATATAGCTCCTTTTTTTGTAGATAATTTATGCGTAGTTGTTAGCTGCATGTAAGATTTAAAGCCCAGATCAGTGTTTAATCAACTAAACTTACATTTTGCAGCAGTTCTTACTTGCAATGTTGCAAAAAACTCGTACAATTCCCCAGCTTCCCGTATTGGGGAGTAAATCTTATTAATGAAAACAGTCAATCTAATGTAGAGGACGGTATGGTAACTATTCGTTTGCAACGTGGTGGCGCTAAAAAACGCCCTTTCTATCAAATTGTGGTTGCGGATAGCCGTTTCTCGCGTGACGGTCGCTTCATCGAGAAAGTAGGTTTCTTTAACCCAATCGCTTCTGGTCAGGAAGAAAAAGTACGTTTAGATTTATCTCGTGTTGATCACTGGGTAGGTCAAGGCGCATCTCTTTCAGATCGCGTAGCTAAGTTAGTTAAAGACGCTCGTAAAGCGGCTTAATAGGCGTAAGAGTAACCATGAGTCAAGAGAACACCTCGTATATTACAGTAGGAAAGCTCGGTGCCCCGTATGGTATAAAGGGCTGGCTTAAGGTGCATTCATTTACTGATGATCCCGAAGGGATCTTCGATTTCAGCCCATGGTTGATAGGGCAACAAGGTAAATGGCAGACCTTAGAAGTGGTCGACTGGCGTCGCCACAACAAAGGCTTTATCGCTAAAGTTGCGCAAGTAAACGACCGAGACGAAGCAATGGCTTTAACCAATGCAGAAATCTCAGTAGATGCAGCGCAGCTACCAGAATTACCGCAAGGTGAATTCTATTGGCGAGATCTGATCGGCATGTCTGTTATAACTGATAAAGGTTATAACTTAGGCACTGTTGATGACCTAATGGAGACAGGGTCAAATGACGTTTTGGTTGTGAAAGCAAACAAAAAAGATGCATTTGGCCAAGCAGAGCGTTTAATTCCTTTCTTAACAGATTCTGTTATTAAAGAAGTTAAACATGATGCAAGAGAAATTACCGTAGACTGGGACCCAGGGTTTTAATGTCACAAACGAGTTCGCTATGGGTAGGGGTGATAAGCCTTTTCCCGGACATGTTTGATGCGATTACCACCCAAGGGGTAACAGGTCGCGCAGTTAAAAATGGTCTAATCGACTTTAACTGTTGGAACCCACGTGACTATGCCACTGATAAGCATAGAACTGTGGATGATCGTCCTTACGGGGGCGGTCCTGGCATGTTAATGATGGTTGAACCATTGAAACAAGCTATCCTTGACGCCAAAAAAGCGGCAGGTGATGGTGCAAAAGTAATTTATATGTCCCCGCAAGGGCGCAAATTAGATCAGCAAGGTGCAAGCGAGCTTGCACAATCAGAAAAGCTGATTTTAATTGCAGGTCGCTATGAAGGTATAGATGAGCGAATCATAGAATCATACGTTGACGAAGAATGGTCAATTGGTGATTTTATTTTAAGTGGTGGTGAGCTACCCGCGATGACGCTAATTGATGCAGTAGCACGATTAGTACCAGGGGTGTTAGGTCATAACCAGTCAGCTGAGCAGGATTCATTTTCGAATGGCTTGCTTGATTGTCCTCACTATACACGGCCAGAGACATTGGATGATAAACAGGTGCCTGCTGTATTACTCAGCGGAAACCACCAAGAAATCGCTAAGTGGCGCACAAAGCAATCACTTGGTAGAACTTGGCTTCGTCGTCCTGACTTGTTGCATAACCTAGCTCTGACTGAGGAGCAAGCGGCACTCCTTGCTGAATTTCAGCAAGAGTACCAACAAGCTTGTGGCTAGAAGACAGTTACACCTAGGAAAGTGAGAAATATAATGGCAAAAGTAAACCAAAATATTATTAAAGCGCTTGAAGAAGAGCAGCTTAAAACAGACGTACCAGCATTCGGCGCTGGTGATACAGTAGTTGTACAGGTACGTGTAAAAGAAGGTAACAAAGAGCGTCTACAGGCCTTTGAAGGTGTTGTAATCGCTAAGCGTAATCGTGGTCTTCACTCAGCATTCACAGTTCGTAAAATCTCGAGCGGTGAAGGTGTTGAGCGTGTATTCCAAACGCACAGCCCTCTTATCGATAGTATCTCAGTTAAACGTCGCGGTGCAGTTCGCCGTGCGAAACTTTACTATCTACGTGAGCGTTCTGGTAAATCTGCACGTATTAGAGAAAAACTTAACTAATACGCGCTGTTTTACAACGCAAAATAAAACGGGTTGCAGCCTTAGGTTGCAACCCGTTTTGGTTTTTATACCACAAAAATAATTTACCCCTCTGAGAGATACTCCCTTCTAACTTATCTACTTACTCCTATTTATCCCTTTATAAGCTATGCTACAAGAGCGTTGGGGCTTTGTGCTTTGGCTGTTATCCTGTTACTATAATTTGTATTAAAAGCTTTACTTTTTTGTATATAAATATTTACGTTTATAGGGTTTGAGGTGTAGTAACGTGGTAACAGTGAATGATCTAGCTGATTTAAGAGCAGGAATAGATGAATGTGATGCGCAATTGGTGGCATTACTGGCAAAGCGTAATGGGATTACAGAAAAAATAGGCGCAATTAAGCAACAAATCGGAGCACCATTACATGCCCCAGATCGCGAGGCTGAGTTACTTGCAGCTCGTCGTCAAGAAGCTGTCGCACAAGGGGTTAACCCTGAGTTAGTTGAAGATATATTGCGTCGTATGATGCGTGAAGCGTATCAAAACCAACAAGGTAGCCTTGCCTGTGTTGCACCCCAATTATCACCCATTGTAATTGTGGGTGGTGAAGGTGCCATGGGTCAGTTATTTGCTCAACAATTTACTCGTTCAGGTTATGAAGTGCGTATTTTAGATAAAGCACAGCAAGGACAAAGTGAGACGATATTAAAAGGGGCAAAATTGGTTCTTGTCAGTGTGCCAATTAATGCACTTGAGCAAGTCGTCGCAGCGCTACCGACACTTGATGATGACTGTTTGCTGGTTGATATTACCTCTGTTAAGCAAAAACCTTTAAAAGCACTTATGGCGGCTCATAGCGGCCCTGTAGTTGGCTTACACCCCATGTTTGGCCCAGATATTTCACATTGGGTAAAACAAACGGTGGTCGTGTGTGAAGGGCGAGATCATGAAGTAGCTAAAGGGTTAATGGCACAACTACAAGTTTGGGGCTGCCAAGTAGTTGAAATGGATGCTAAAAAACACGATGAAGCAATGCAGATCATTCAGGTTATGCGTCACTTAACAACTTTTGTATATGGCCAGTTTCTTGCCAAGCAAAGCCATACACTTGCAGAGCTTCGCAGCTGCTCATCACCCATTTATCAGTTAGAGTTAATGATGGTCGGGCGCTTATTTGCCCAATCGCCAGAGCTTTACTCTGACATCATGTTAGCACAATTCGACGATGTAGAAGCACTGCTTGCCAACTACCAAGGTACTTTTGCAGACACGCTAGAAAAGCTAAAAGCAGGGGATAAAGCATCATTGATTGCCGCATTTGCTGATGCAAAAGAATACTTCTCTGATGCAACTGCACATTTCTTAACGCAAAGCCGCAGCTTACTCAACAAAGCAAACGACGCGAAAGTGCTTGATTAAACAGCTAATCTAGCAAAAAAGAGCTCTATCAAAAAAGCCCGCATCAAGCGGGCTTTTTAGTTTCAAATGTTTTGTTTTAAATAATCGTTTTAATGACCACCTAATGAGCCAGGTAACGCACCGCTATGGTGATTGATTAAGCCCCATTGATACAGTAAGTCAGTCATATCTGAAAGGCTGAATAAGGTCATGCTCAAGCCAACAATCGTCAACACTATGGTATAAGGTAGCGCCATGTATACCATGCGTCCATAAGATAGTCTTAACACAGGGGCTAATGTTGATGTAAGCAAGAATAAGAAGGCAGCTTGTCCATTAGGCGTAGCAACACTTGGTAAATTAGTACCTGTGTTAATTGCCACAGCTAATAGGTCAAATTGATCACGGGTAATTTGACCTGCCTGTAACGCAGCAGCCACTTCATTGATATACACAGTACCCACGAACACGTTATCGCTGACCATCGACAGAATACCGTTGGCAATGAAGAACATCACCAGTTGCAGCTGACCTTCGAAAGTAAGTACCCATGCGATCACAGGTGTAAATAAATGCTGGTCGATAATAACTGCAACAATTGAGAAGAATACACAAAGTAACGCTGTGAATGGTAGAGCTTCTTCAAATGCTTTACCTAATTGGTGCTCTTCAATAATACCTGCACTGGCCGTGGCAAAAATAATAACAGACAAACCAATTAAACCAACAGTGGCTAAGTGAAGGGCTAAACCTATGATCAACCAAACAGCAATGAAAGCTTGAATCGCTAGGTTTACTTTGTCGCGTGTAGTGCGTTTTTTCTCTAGCTTTTTAGCATGATCCGATAAAATCGTGTGGATGGGGGCAGGGAGTTTTGCGCCGTAACCAAAGGTTTTGGTTTTTTCGAGTAAGAAAGTAGTGGCAATACCTGCAATCATAACGGGTAAAGTAATAGGCAACATTCGGAAGAAAAATTCGCCAAATAACCAGCCTGCACGCTCTGCAATGATCAAGTTTTGTGGCTCGCCTACCATAGTACAAACACCGCCTAAGGCAGTACCTATGGATGCATGCATTAATAAATTACGAAGAAAAGCACGAAACTCTTCAAGCTCTTGACGATTGACTGGGCGAACTTGGTTATCGTCATTAATATCATGCTCACTGCTGGAGTCTTTGCCTGATGCTACCTTGTGGTAAATACTGTAAAAGCCCATCGCGACGGCAATAACAACGGCCATCACCGTTAACGCATCTAAAAAGGCAGATAAAAATGCGGCAGCTATCGTAAACGACAGGGATAATACGGTTTTACTTCGTACCGAAACAACCAGCTTTGTAAAGATATATAAAAGTAAGTCTTTCATAAAATAGATACCAGCAACCATAAAGATAAGTAACAGGATCACATCGATATTCTGTACTATCTCATGTTCAACTTGACCTGCTGTTGTCATGCCGATAAACAAGGCTTCAATTGCCAGTAAACCACCCGGTTGTAGCGGGTAACATTTAAGTGCCATGGCGAGTGTAAAAATAAACTCTAACACTAATACCCATCCTGCCAGATAAGGGTTAAGTTGAAATAACACCGGGTTGATTAGTAAAAACGCAATAATGGTGTATTTATACCACTTTGGTGAAGTTCCTAAAAAATTTTTAAATAGAGCTGGTAAAACGCGCTGCTGCATGGCCATACCTATATCAGTGCTGGTTATTATTGTTAATAAATAGAAATTGATTATATCGATAGTATTGTTATTTGATGTACTTTTAATCCAAAAGGCCATTTATTTAACTAGATCTTATAGATTTTTATGTACTGCCGAGTTAGTTTACTTGTTAGTTGCTTATCATCTGGTACAATCAGTGAGTTGAACACCAAATGCGGTAAAAGTAGTTGCTAACTCAAGTGGAAAGTGAATGAGAATTTTTAAAGCGAAAAGCCCAGCAGGTTTTGCTGAAGAATACATTGTTGAATCTATTTGGAATGGTGACTTTCCGCCTGGCTCAATTCTTCCAGCTGAGCGTGAATTATCTGAGCTGATAGGTGTTACACGTACAACCTTACGTGAAGTACTTCAGCGTCTAGCCCGTGATGGCTGGCTAACGATTCAGCACGGTAAACCTACCCGTGTAAATAACTTCTGGGAAACCTCGGGCCTGAACATTTTAGAAACGCTAGCGCGACTAGATGAAGACAAAATGCCAGAGCTTACAGATCAATTACTTTCTGCACGCACAAATATCAGCGCAATTTATACCCGTGCGGCTATTAAGCTTGCTCCTGAGCGTGTAATTGAAATTTTATCGCAAAGTGAAGAGCTAGAAGACAGTGCGCAAGCATTTGCTGATTACGATTATAAAGTTCACCATGAATTAGCAGTTGCGGGTAATAACCGCATTTACGTTCTTATCCTAAATGGCTTTAAAGGTTTCTACTCAAAAATTGGCTGCCACTACTTCTCTGATTCTCGAACTCGTGAATTAGCGCGTCAATTTTATAAAGATTTAACAGAGCTGGCAGAGCGTCGTGAACACGACGGTGCGATTTCAATGATGCGTAAATATGGTCATCAAACAGGTGAAATTTGGCAACAAATTCGTGGTGATATGCCAGAAGATATCATGGACTAAGCGACCGTAATTAATATTCATTTAAGAACCCAGCTAAAAGCTGGGTTTTTTGTTAGTTACTTTTAAGCACCGGGAGTACTTCAGCGCTTTCATCATCAAGCATTGCTAAAACACTATTAAAATCATGTTTGGGATGCCAGCCAAGTTGCTGCTGCGCTCTAGTTGAATCGTATACTCGGTCTAAACTCGTTGGTAATAGCCAGCCTCGCTCCTTGAATGCATCTGCTAATGCTGGGATTTTTTCAATAATGACTTTATCTGCTTGCTTATAAAGCGACTGGCAATCTTTTTTTGAATAAGGCGTAACGCCTGAAATAATAAAGCGATTAAAACCACTTAGTTTTTTCTCGATTGCACATAAATGAGCATTGGCAACATCGCGAGCGTCGATGCCACGGCTATTACGAAATAGCGCCATCGTATCTGCAGGTTCAGGAAAACAGCGAGACATCTGTAATACTGTGATTGGTAATTTGTGCTTTACTGAAATAGCTTCAAGCTTGGCTTCGGCGGCAATTTTAGTTTTATGGTAAATGGATTTTGGCTTTGGAATAATATCCTCGTTTACCCAACCCGCTTGACCTAATGGCGTTGAAGCTGAACCATAGAGCGCTGTGGTGCTGGTAAAAATAAACTGTTTTACGCCTGCTTCTATACCTAACAGTGCCAGCTGTTCTGTCGCCTCCACATTTATAGTGTAAAAATCGTCGTCAGAGTGCAGGCCAACATGAGGGGCATGTAAAGCGGCTGTATGGATTATCACGTCGATGTCTTGAAGAGCTCGCTGAATTAAGTGTTGGTCACGAATATCACCCACAAAGTCAGCTGTAGAGCAGGGCGCTTTATCCATCCCAACGACATTATAATTGCTCATTAACTTGATATAAATTGCACGGCCAACCCGACCTGCTGAACCTGTGATCAAAACTTTCATTTTTCTACCTAGTTGCTTAGCTAGGCATATTTTATCAGATTTTAGCTGCTGATTTTGCAGCTCTGTGCGATTGTTTGCTTCAAGAGTTACGTAATATTTTAATAAATCAATTTTTCCGATTAGGCATATCGCTTTTTTCGATTGTTCATTTGTCTGTAACCTCATTACACTATCTTGCAATTTATCAATACTTACACTTGGTTTTTGCGTTTTAGTAACCATATCTATGTGAGTATTGCTTAGGCAATTGGAAATAAACTCAAATATTTGGAGATAAAAATGGGTGTATTAGTTGGCCGTCAGGCACCAGACTTTACTGCAGCAGCTGTTCTTGGTAACGGTGAAATCGTTGAAAACTTCAACCTAAAAGAAACTATCAAAGGTAAAAAAGCAGTTATCTTCTTTTACCCGTTAGACTTCACTTTCGTTTGTCCTTCAGAGTTAATCGCTTTCGACAAGCGTTTTGAAGAGTTCCAAAAGCGTGGCGTTGAAGTAATTGGTGTTTCTATCGATTCACAATTCTCACACAATGCATGGCGTAACACTGCCGTTGCTGACGGTGGTATTGGTCAAGTTAAATATGCACTAGTTGCAGACGTTAAACACGAAATCTGTCAAGCATACGATGTTGAGCACCCAGAAGCAGGTGTTGCTTTCCGTGGTTCTTTCCTTATCGACGAAGAAGGTAACGTACGTCACCAAGTAGTTAACGACCTTCCTCTAGGCCGTAACATCGACGAAATGATCCGCATGGTTGACGCGCTAGCGTTCCACAGCGAGCACGGTGAAGTATGTCCAGCTGGTTGGACTGAAGGCAAAAAAGGTATGGACGCAAGCCCTGAAGGTGTTGCTAAGTTCCTTTCTGAAAACGAAGGCGACCTATAATTTAGGCCTTAGTTAAAGAATTAAAAAACCCGCCAATTTGGCGGGTTTTTGTTTTTAAGCTCAATGAGATTTAGTTAAAGCGCATTGTTAGCTTAGTATAGAAATAACGACCACGTGGGTTATGTACGCTTGATACATAGCCATATAAGTCGCCATCACCATCACCGATTGCAAACGGAGGATCTTCATCAAACACGTTATTCACACCCACAGAAAGTTTAATTTTCTCTGAGAAGTTATACGCTGTTTGTAAATCAACCAGCGTTTGTGAATCAACCATACGTGATGTGTTGCTATCAAAGTCTAAATTACCGTCAAAGTCGATATCTGGCGTATCTTCAAACTCGCCCGTGTAACTAACGTTCACATTCGTGTTGAAGTCACCCATTTCCCAGTTTGTTGAGAAAATCCAACGGTTTTCAGGATAACGATACTCGCCAGTGTAATCGCGGCCATCTTTCTTAAATTCGTTTTGGTAAGCCCATTCTAAATTGAATTTTAAGAAGCCGTAATCGTTCATCGCATGTGTGTAGTTAGCCGATACATCGACACCTGATACTTCTTGTGATGAGACGTTTTCAAAGGTGCTATAAACTTTTTGGATCACACCTAAGCTTTGACCATTTTGTGGTGCTAAACGCACGCAGACTGTGCTGTTTTGATCATTACAGTTTTCATCATAGATAGGGCCGAACTCTTGCTCGTCAATCTTATTATCTTGTGTAATGCTCCATACATCGATTCCAAAACCAAATTCAGCGGTTGGTGCCCAGATAAAGCCAACATTCCATGACTCTGACTCCTCAGCTTCAAGGTTTGGGTTACCTGCAAATTGGATATTGTAATCTAGAGCGTTACAGTCAAGCCCTGTTGCCTGACAGCGGTAAGTATCTACAAAGAATTGACTTTCTTCCGACGGACCTAAACCAATTTGTGCCAGTGAAGGCGCGCGGAAACCTTGAGCCCACGAACCACGAACAGTGATTGAATCAGTTGGTGCCCAGCGAACAGCTACTTTAGGGTTTGTAGTTGAGCCAAAATCGCTGTAGTCATCGTATCGACCAGCTAGTTGCAGTTCTAGGTTATCAGCCAGCGGAATTGAAAACTCAATGTAAGCTGCGTATTGGTCGCGTTCAGCAGCGGCTGATACAGACTCAGTACCAAAAATTAAACCACGCTGGAATTGGTCGTCTGGAATATCGCTCACATCTTCTTCACGGTATTCAATACCTGCAGCCATCATTACTACATCATCGCCAAAGCTGAATGCTTCACCACTAATATTTGCATCAAATGAGGTCATATGAGACTCACCACGGCGCACTAAGCTTGTGGTGATACGGTCAATCACTGCCTGGTCATTATAGGTGCCACCAAATGGATTATAGTTACCTGCATCGATTTCTTGTTGTAGGAAATCAGTGCGCACCCAACCTTGGCTTCTATTACCTGTTTGCATTGATTCACTGCGACCTTTTTGAACAGCAGCTTCCCAGCTCCAGTCACTGATCTCACCTTTTAGACCGGCAACAAAGCGAAGCGTATCAGATTCAATATCCCATTGGCGAGGGCCGGCATCTACGGTTCTGTAGCGACCAATTTCGATATCTTGGCCAAATGGGTTGTTGGGGTGGCTTGCAGGTACTGTAAGGCCTGCATCTTCATCAAGCGGGGTCGGTGCACCTGCTGCTTGCGACGTATTATGTTGTACTGCAACCTCTAAGAAAGCTGAAATACCATTGTCGAAGTTATATTCAAATTGTGAGATAGCACCGACACGCTCAGATGCTGGGGTTACGTACCCATACGGGCCGTAGTCAAATAAGCAGCTGCCACTTGCGGTTGCATTTTCTGCTGGGCAGGCTGGATCAATGGTTTTTTCACCATCTACATAGAAGTAGCCCGGAAAGCCACGCGATGAGCGAAAATCCATACCACCGTATGGTTCTTGGTTGGCAGTGCCTAGGCGGCCCATTTCATCAGATGAGAGTGCTGTGTTGTTAAAGTAATCAATAATAATTGATGCGCTGCTTTTCTCTGTACTAGTACCCCATACTAAACTTGCTGTTTTTTCTTCGTAGTTAGGACCATCAGTACCGCCATATCCAAGGTTTACCTCTAGGCCGTTAATATCTTTCTTTAAGATAATATTAACTACACCAGCAACTGCATCAGAACCATAAATAGCTGATGCGCCATCTTTTAAAATATCAATACGTTCAATCGCAGAGACTGGAATCGAGTTGATATCAACAAATGAATTGGTAATGCTCTCAGCAAAAGCGCTAATAGATACACGACGGCCATTAATAAGTACCAATGTAGCGTCTGAGCCTAAACCTCTAAGGCTAACAGCTGCAGCACCATTGGCTGTAGAGTCTTGGTTATTACCGCGAGTAGAAAAAGTACCATTACCGGCAACAGGCATACGCTCTAATAGTTGTTGTAGGTTGTCGTAGCCCATGTTATCGATGTCTGCACGACTGATTGATTGAACCGGTGATGGCCCCTCAATGTCCGAGCGCTTGATGCGAGAACCTGTAACTTCAATACGCTCGACCTTTTCAGCTCCATCTTCTTGTGCAGCAACAGACATAAAACTGGTGCCTGCTAATGCGGCAACTGTAAATGCGTAGAGAGGTCGTTGTATAAAGCGATGGGTGTTCTTCATATATTTCAATCCTTGTATAATTGTGAAAGTGTTGTGAATTAATCACGACAAAGATTGATACCATGTAAATAGCGGTGAATGAAATAGCAAAAAAGTATGGGTTTGTTAAGGTGTCAAGGTTCTTAAGTGGTAAGAGTCAGGACTGGTAGGGGGTACGAGCCTAACAAAAAGGTTAGGCTCATTTCATAAATTAAGCTTTATGTTTCATTAGGCGCTCTTTTTCACGTGCCCAGTCTTTATTTTTTCCGTCTTCACGTTTGTCGTGCATCTTTTTACCTTTAGCAAGGTGGAACTCCAACTTCACCCAGCATTTTTTCCAGTACATTGCAGTTGCGATTAATGAAAAACCTTCGCGTTCTGTAGCACCGATAAGACGATCGATTTCGCGCTTATTTAAAAGTAACTTACGATACCTTAAAGGATCGCAAATTACGTGAGTAGAAGCACTGTTGAGAGGCTGAATTTGACTGCCAAGTAAAAATGCTTCGCCGTTTTTAATGTGAATATAAGTCTCAGAGATGTTTACTTTACCAGCTCGGATACTTTTTACTTCCCAGCCCTGTAGTTCAACCCCTGCTTCGAACTTATCGTGTAAAAAATACTCATGACGCGCTTTTTTGTTTAGCGCGATGGTATTACTTGTCGATTTAGATGATTTTTTCTTAGCCATAGTGGCTCATATTATACGTAAAAACAGCGTTTTTACATCGCTTTTTTAAGGCTTTGCAGAAATTTTCGCGTCACTAATATTTGGGTAAATAGTCAAAGCTTGCTAAAATTCGCCGACAAAGTTGGGAGTGAATATGCCGCAAATAGAAAAAAGTGCGCTGGTAATGTACAGCAGCAAAGAAATGTTTGATTTAGTGAATGATGTAGATGCATATCCAGAGTTTTTACCACATTGCTCTGATGCTAAAATCATTACACAACAAGCCAGTGGTATGACAGCTAGTCTAGAAATATCGAAAGCAGGTTTAAAAAAGTGGTTCACTACCGAAAATACCTTTATTGATGAGCAAACGGTTGCGCTACGCCTAGTTGATGGCCCATTCAAAAAGCTACAGGGTAAATGGCATTTCTTACCGCTGGACGATAAAGCTTGTAAAGTGCAACTGCATCTTGAGTTTGAATTTGCTAGTAAGCTTATTGAGCTGGCTTTCGGAAAAGTATTTAACGAAGTCGCTAAGAATATGGTTAATGCATTTACTCAACGCGCTAAAACTGTATATGGAGTTCGCCCATGATCACTGTTGAAGTGGTTTTCGCCTTACCAACAACAGCAACCAGTTTACTGGTCGAAGTGCCTGTAGGTACTACCGCTGAGCAAGCGGTGATTAAGTCGGGCATTATCGAGAAGTGCCCAGAAATAGACGCAAATAATTTAACGCTTGGGATTTGGAATCGTACTTGCAAACTGAATCAAGAAGTAAAAGATGGCGATCGTATTGAGATTTATCGACCGCTTATTGCTGATCCAAAGGATGCACGCAGGCGCCGTGCTGAAAAAGCCAAAGAAGAGGGCCGAGCTAATAAAATTACAGGCGGGCGTCCGCTTAATAAGGCATAAAAAAGGGTAGCCTAGGCTACCCTTAATAATTTGCGCTGCTATTACTCTTGTTCAAGCGGCGTATTAAATTCGCTAGGTTGTTCATAGTCACCCGATAACGAAACAAGCTTATCGTTTTCGAAGTTAATAGTGAGTGATTTACGTTGCTCGTTGCTACGACCAAGATTGAATACGTAAAGGTAGTGCCAGGTATTTTTATCAAATGAGTCTTCAGCGACTGGCTTGCCTAGTACATACAGTACTTGCTCGCGGGTCATATTAACACGTAGCTTATCTACATCTGATTGCTCTAAGAAGTTACCTTGAGGAATGTTGATTCGGTAAACCCAGCTTGAACACCCTGCTGTAGCACTTAAAGTAAGGGTAAGTACTAACCAAAAAGAAAAAGTTTTAAACGACTGCATTATTTGTTTGAATCCTTATTTTTTATACACTGCATGATACCGATTAGTCACTGAAGGTAAAACCCTTTTCAGTAATTGTTTTTACACAAATGCGATTAACAATCAAGAGGCACAAATTTGACCACAGCAAACCCAGAAAGTTTACAGCAGCCTATAAAAAACAATGATAATTCAGAGAGTCTGTGGCATTTGTACATAGTGCAAACACGTTTGGGTCATTGGTATACGGGGATCACCACCAATGTTGAAAAGCGATTTATGCAGCATCAAGCGGGAAAAGGGGCTAAAAACCTCAAAGGCAAGGGGCCTTTAACACTTATCTATCAACAGCAAGTGGGTAACCGTAGTGAAGCAACTAAACTTGAAATAAGCGTAAAAAAGCTTAGCAAAGCGCAAAAAAGGCAGTTTGTTTTAACCTCTGAGCTACCCAAATAGCTAACTTGCAAGCTTTTCAATAAATAGAGCTATTTTCTTCATCGCAGCTTCAAATAAAATAAAGTTGATATGTTCCGTTGTATCGGTAGTTTGATGATGATGTTTATCGTGCCCGATACCAAAGTAAATGTATGGGATCTTCGCTTTAGCGAATGAATAGTGGTCGCTTGCTCTGCGCCAATCAACTTTGAGATCAAATAATCGATTCAGCCTCGCCGACGAGCTAGTTGCCATAAAGGTTAGCTGCTCATCAGACAAAGCTTTAATGTCATCTTTATAGTGCGCTAATGATTGCTTATCTAAAAACGCATAGATACGCGGTTTTCGTGGATTCACAACAAGCATATCTAAATTTATGTTAAGTTTTATTTTGTCTGTATTAAGTGTCGATACCAAGTAATCGCTACCATGTAGGCCATTTTCTTCGGCATCGGTTGCAACAAAGACTAACTGATAGCGTTGAGGGCTTTGTGCAAAGTGGTCAGCTAAATAAAGTAAAGCTGCAACGCCGCTGGCGTTATCATTGGCACCCGGGTAAAGCCGACTGCCTTGTTGCCCAAGGTGGTCGTAATGGGCTGTAAAAATAATTTTTTTACACTTTTCACAAGGGCTATTTTTTATCGCAACAATGTTTCTCCCAACCGCCTCACTAAAGAAACCTGATTGATAAGTAAAAATTTGTTCATTTACTGAATAGCCAAGAGCGACAAAGCGCTCTGCTATGAAATCGGCGGCTAATTTAGCGCCCTCGGTATTCGTTTTTCGCCCAGCAAATTGAGGCGATGTTAGCGTTATAACGTCTTGTACTAAGTTTGTATGGGCAAAAGCGTGCCCTGTGCTTATCAGTGCAGCACTAGCGGTAATCAATAAGTTTTGCAGTATGCGAGCGAAGCGCTTGTAATTTACTTTCGTAACGCTGTTTATCATGATCAAAGTCAGCTTTATTGTTTGCCATAGTTAAATACTTTTTAGCCAGTTTTAAGTCACCCAATTGATAATAGGTTCTGGCTAAACCAAAATCAGTATCATGCAGGGTTGAATTTAAGTCACGGGCTTTTTTGTAGTGTTTTATGGCATCTTGGTAACGGCTGGTTGTATAGGCATCATTACCTAAAGAAATATGGTAATAAGGGTTTGCTTGGCGTTTCTTGTCAAGCATGGCTAATATAGCTTGGCCTTGCTCTTTACGATCGGTCAGGTTATAGAGTCTTGCTAAATTGCCTAGCGCGGTGTTGTTGTCAGGATCTAAACTAATCGCATACTGATAGGCTGTTTCAGCACTTTGGTAGTCACTCGTTAATCTGAATAATACCCCAAGGTTGCCCCATGCACCTGAGTAGTTGCTATCAATATCAACTGCTGCTTTGTAATAGCTAAAAGCAGTGTCGTAATCATGTTTTAACATCGCAGCTGCGCCCTTATTGTTATAAAACATCGCTGTGATGCGGGCTTTGTTGATGTTGCTGGTTTTAAACGCCTCTTGGCGACTGTTAGGGTCAAAGTCTATCACCAAAGAGCGCTCTTGAGGGTATATAACTTTACGATTTAACACTTGTTTTGTTGATTCACTCACTTTCAAATTGATATGCCCTGTGAGTAAGTTAAAACCATTATCCAGCGCCCAATACTCTGGGATATGCACTTTTTGAAATTGCCCTTCGAGGCCAAGATAGTCAGCGAGGCTGTAGGCTAAAATCGATAACGATAAACAGTTAGCATTTAAATTTTCGTAGGCTTGATTGGCCGTTAAGGTCGCACCAGATTGATAAGATAAAGACGCATCGCCATTTTGTAATAGAAACCTGAGTAAGCCTTTAGTACTTTGCAATGATCGACCATCTTTGGGAAAAGTACTGTCAAGTTGTTGTTTGACATGTTTGCTTAATGCAAAAATTTCTTGTTGGGTTTCAACTGAGGTTTGGGTAAACGTATTACTTTGCACCAAAGCAAGTGGTGGTGGGGCGGTGTTATTTTCTGTACTACTACACGCTGTTAATAAGCAAAAGGTTGAGGCGAAAACAATGCTAGGTAATTTCATTTGACCCTCTTAATTCTTGGCCTAATACCATTAAAGTATAGGCCGTGAATGAAAAAGGGTCAGGGTTAACTGTTACAAAACGTGTCAGCGTTTATCAAAAGTTGCAACAAGGTCATCAAGGGTTTGCGCACTGTTTGCTAAGTCTTTGATTGCTTGTTCACTATCAATTTGTTCACGCATAACGTTATCACTAATGTCACTTATTTGCTCAATGTTACGACCGACATCTGCCACTACATTACTTTGCTCTTCAGTTGCAGTTGCGATTAAGGTTGCCATATCGTTTATTTCATTGGCAGCATCGTTAATGGCATTAAGTAATTCAACAGAACTCTGCATTGCATCAACGCTCAATTGAGCTTGTGATTTCGAATGATTGATATGATTAACCACTAAATCAGACGTATTTGTTAGTTCACTGATCATGGTTTGAATTTCAGTTGTTGATTGCGACGTGCGATTTGCAAGCGCTCTTACTTCATCAGCTACAACAGCAAAGCCTCGACCATGCTCACCCGCACGAGCAGACTCAATCGCTGCGTTGAGCGCTAACAAGTTGGTTTGCTCCGAAATCCCTCTGATAGAGTCGACAATACTGGCAATCGCTTGTGTTTTGTTTGCCAGCTCGTTTACTTGCTCGGTGATATTATCGATATCACATGCCAATTCAATTATTGCTTCTTTACTTTGCGTTACCTGAGTATGGCTTTGTTCAGTGTTCTGCTTGCTATTCTCAGTGAGCTTAGCCGTGTTCGCTGCGCTTGAGGCAATTTCTTGCACTGTTGCACCCATTTCATTAATCGCCGCAGCAACCGAGATAGTTTGCTCTTTTTGATTATCAAGCGCCACTGAGTTCTTTTGTGCTTGCTGAAACACATGATCGGCGCTTTGTCTAATTTCACTACTTTCTTGAGCAACTTGGCTAATTGCAGTTTCAATCTTAGAGATAAATTGGTTAAAGCCCGCTGATAAGTTTGCAAGTTCAGGTTGCTCAGAGTCAGGAAGTCTATACGCTAAATTAGCATCACCAGAGCCTAAACGGGTGAACAACTCAGCCATTTTCGACAGCGGCGATGAAAGCGTACGTGCCAGTACTAAACCTGCAAAGCTTGCAATCAACGCAATCACAATCGCAAAGCTGATGATTTGCCATTGTAAAACTTGAATGCTCGAAAACACTTCGTGCTTTGGCACTTGGGCAATAACAAACAAATCAGTGTTTTTAATTGGGCTTGCCGCCACTAAGGTTGCTTCACCATTAAGGTTGATTTCTTGTAAATTGAAGTCGCTTTGCGTTAGTAGGGCCCGTGTGATGTCCGTTTTGTAAACGTCATCCAACTTAGCTTTAGCGACTTTGTTTTCGTCTTTATGCAGCTGAATTAGGCCGTTTTTATCTGCAACAAATACAAAACCGGTTTCTTCTATTTGAAAGCGTTTAAGCATGCCCTGCATATCGTCGATACTTTTTGCAAGGCCTGCTAAACCAATGCCATTAGTTTGCTGGTGGTTCACAAACATTTTTACATCAGTCGGTGACTCTTGATAGATACTGATCGAAAAGGGTTGTGCGGTGTTAGTAAACGCGAAAAACCAACCATCTTGCTCTTTAGTTAAAACGCGCAAGAAACCGTCTTGGTTCCAATATTGTGCTGTTTCACGGTTAGCCCAAGAAGCCGTTGCTAGATCGTACTGGGTAACAAGGCGGTTAAGCTCTTTTAGCAGTGTTTTATCATCTGTATTGCCAGAGTTAGCCCACTCTAATACAAACTCGTTACTGGAGAGTTGCTCAGCTGCACTGATCATTTGATTTATATCGTGAGTAATATAATTATCAATTGCTTGTAGTTTGCTCGGTAGTTCCGATTCAATCATTCGCTGTTCAATGATTTGTTTTGCACTGTATATCGCTGTTGCGCCGATTAACGCAGCAACAATGAGGGCGATAGAACTGCCAAGTAGGGTAATTTTTTTAGTGATGGTGAATTGATTTAACGCCATGAAAGTGTCTTAGTTTACAACATTTAAGTCAGTAATTTTAGCATACACTTTACAGATGACGAATCAATGTAGGGACAAAAAAAAAGCCCAAAGCATATAAGCAATTGGGCTTGGTTTCTAACAAGCGAAACTTACTTTCCAGGGTTAAACAATTTTCTTCATTGCTGACATGTAACCACGTAGTTTGCTACCAATGATTTCAACCGGGTGCTCGCGTAGTGCTTTATTCACGGCAATCAAGGTTTGGTTATCGACTTGGTTGCTTGCACTATCAAGACCTTTACCAATCACATCTGTATCGATGTCTTTCATAAAGTCTTGTAAAAGTGGTAAACACGCGTGGTTGTATAAGTAACAGCCATACTCTGCAGTATCTGAAATAGTTCGGTTCATTTCGAAAAGCTTCTTACGAGCAATAGTGTTTGCGATAAGCGGCGTTTCGTGTAGTGATTCATAGTAAGCAGATTCTGCGATGATACCTGCTGCAGTCATGGTTTCGAAGGCAAGCTCAACACCTGCTTTAACCATTGCAACCATTAAAATACCTTGGTCGAAGAATGCTTGCTCGCTGATTTCTTGGTCGGTATTTTGTTGCTTTTCGAATGCAGTTTCGGCAGTTTCTGCGCGCCATGCGAGTAATTTTGCGTCATCTTCAGCCCAATCAGCCATCATACCGCGTGAGAATTCGCCACTGATGATATCGTCCATATGCTTGTTATAAAGTGGGCGCATGATTGTTTTAAGCTCTTCACTTAATTCAAATGCTTTCACTTTTGCTGGGTTTGATAAGCGGTCAAGCATGTTAGTTACACCACCATACTTAAGTGCTTCAGTGATCACTTCCCAACCATATTGGATTAGTTTTGACGCGTAACTTGCATCAATGCCTTTTTCGACCATTTTATCGAAGCAAAGTAGTGAACCAGTTTGTAACATGCCACATAGAATCGTCTGCTCACCCATTAAGTCAGATTTAACTTCTGCAATGAATGATGATTTTAGTACACCCGCACGATGACCACCGGTACCTGCTGCATACGCTTTAGCTTGCGCTAAACCATGGCCTTGAGGGTCGTTTTCTGGGTGAACCGCGATTAATGTTGGTACGCCAAAGCCACGTTTGTACTCTTCACGTACTTCTGAACCAGGGCACTTAGGTGCAACCATAATAACAGTTAGATCTTCACGGATTTGCATGCCTTCTTCAACAATGTTGAAGCCGTGTGAATAAGCAAGTGTTGCACCTTGTTTCATTAATGGCATGATGGCATTAACAACAGCCGTATGTTGTTTATCAGGTGTTAAGTTTAAAACTACATCTGCTGTTGGAATAAGCTCTTCATACGTGCCTACAGTAAAACCGTTTTCAGATGCGTTTAAGAAAGATTGACGGCGCTCAGTAATTGCTGATTCACGTAATGTATAAGAAACATCTAAGCCTGAGTCACGTAAATTTAAACCTTGGTTAAGGCCTTGTGCGCCACAACCGACAATAACGAGTTTTTTCCCTTTTAAAGCGTCTACACCATCAGCAAACTCTGCTGGGTCCATAAATTCACACTGCGCTAATTGCGCTAACTGCTCTCTCAAAGGAAGAGTATTAAAATAATTCGCCATTGTTAGTGTCCTATAAATACAATTTTGTTAGAAAATCAAAGAACCGACGTGATGTTCTTTGTATGTATTAACACTATGCAATTTTTTACCTTGCGTAAAATGATATATTTGAATTAAAGTATTTCATAAAATGAAATGGTGGCGGTATGGATCACAAACATCTTAATTACTTTTTAGCGTTAGCCAAGACGCTACACTTTGCCAGAGCGAGTGAGCTTTGCCATATCAGTGCGCCAACTTTGAGCCGTAATATTAAACAGCTCGAAGAAGAGGTTGGGGTGGTACTGTTTAATCGGGATAATCGCACTGTCAAATTAACTCGCGAAGGTGAGTCATTCATTGAGTACGCAAATGCGACGCTGGCTAACTGGCATCGTTTTAAGGCTAATGTGCAAGAGCCGCAACAGCATGTTTATGGCAATGTCAGTATTTATTGCTCTGTAACTGCCTCATATAGTTTTTTACATCAAATACTCGAGCAATTGCGAATGCAACATCCATATATTGAAATTACCCTTAATACCGGTGATCCCGCTCTTGCAATAAACCGTGTTTTAGATGGCCATGAAGATATGGCAATTGCCGCAAAACCTTTAAAGCTACCTGGGCAAATTGCCTTTACCAGTGTCGGGTACTCACCATTAGTATTGATAGCACCAAAAATAACGTGCCCGATCAGCGAAAAGCTTTCTGCCAGTGAACAAATTGATTGGTCAGATTTAGAGTTTATTGTTGCTGAGCAAGGATTATCAAGGCAACGTCTTGAGCAGTGGTGGCGTAAAAAGAATATTCACGGCCGAATTTACGCTCAGGTTGCAGGCCATGAAGCGATGGTGTCTATGGTGAGCTTAGGTTTAGGTATTGCCATGGTGCCAAAGATAGTTTTGGACAACAGTCCGCTTAAAGATAAAGTGCAAATCGTAAGTGATGCTGAGCAGACTGTTGCTGGTTTCGAAATTGGTTTAGCTGTTTTGAATAAAGAGCGCCATGATCCTGCGCTCAATGCTATCTGGAGCATTGCTCAATCACTTACTCAGCAAGCTATTTAGCGTTAACGATTTGATGTTGGTATAAAAGGTTTAATTTTTAATAGTTATTTAGTATTGGTTTTTGCATTTATTTTTCGTGTTTTTTACTGGTTTTAAATGGATAAAATCCATTTTTATTGCTTTTTTTCAAGGTGTTGTTAACGTAATTTAAAATAATAAAATTTTCATGGCCTAGAATCATGATACTTTCTGCGCAAGCCGAGCATTCACTAAGTTATTCAAGTCACTGTTTAAAACAAGCTATTCCTCTCATGGTTAAGTACAAGATGCCAATAACACCGCTAAATTATGCGATTTGGTATGCGTATGTCAGCAATAAAACCCCCGAACTTAATGATGCTTTAGATAAAATTATTGATGAATTTAAAACGTGCAGCCACGAGCATGCTAAAGCGCTGTTCAACCAGTTTCTATCTAGTGATGATTTAGCATTGTTTTATCAGTTATCAGGTGGTTTTAATGATGTTGTTGGAAAGGTACATCAAGACATCAATGAAGCAATAAATTACTCAACAGAGTTTAACCAAACGCTTCAAGAATGCCATTTGAAACTAAAAAATGCAGATATCAGCCAAGAAACAGGCTTTGATGATGTACTTGATTGTGTAGAACGTCTAAGTGATGAGTCAGCGACCTTACAAAGTAGGGCACAGGACTTTCAAAATCAACTAGCACAAGCTTATGCAGAAATTACCGACTTAAAACAAGAGTTGATTAGATCGAAAGATAAAGCGCAAAGAGATCCATTAACAGGGTTATTGAATCGTGGCAAGTTTGATGAAGATATAAAGCGTTTTTGTAAAAACAATGAATTAGCTCAAGTATCAGTATTAACCATGATAGATATTGATCATTTCAAATCATTTAATGATAACTTTGGACATCAAAAAGGGGACCAAGTTTTACGAGCAGTGTCTGCTAAGCTATTAAAGCATGTTTCCAGTATTGGCCAAGTCTATCGTTACGGTGGTGAAGAGTTTTGCTTTACGGCCCAGTTTGCAAGTATTAGTGATATGACTAATTTCACACAGCTACTTCGCCAAACTATCGCTAAATTACAAATCAAGAAGCCAAATTCTGATAAGGTGTTGAGTCAAGTAACGGCTAGTTTTGGTATTGCGATAAAAGCTAAAAATAGTAACCCTGAACAGCTCATTGCTAAAGCTGATAAGGCGCTTTACTTAGCTAAAGAACATGGTCGCAATCGCATAGAGATTGTCGAGGAGTAACAAACTTAATCGAAATATGTATCAAATTTGTGAATACTTGTAACCTGCTGAGGACAGTTTGTTCACATCTTGATATTATGCTGACATTGCAAAATTTTCTTTGGTCGTAAAATAATAATGAAGTTTCTAACGATCAGGTTCTGCGTAGTTTTCTATGCTTTGGCGCTAGTATGTGTGGGTCAAGCGTATGCTGATGATTCTACTCGCACTGAACGTGAAAGCCGTATGGCAAATCAACAAATTGATACTGAGCAGTGGCACTTAAGTGTTAATACTGGGGCTGGGGTAATTACAAACCCATTGCATGGAGGTGACAATTTACCTTTAATACTGCTACCAGAGGTTGCTTTTTATGGTGAACAATGGTTTTTTGATAATGGTCGCTTAGGCTATTCCCTTCATGAAAGCGACACACATGTTGTTAACATTGTCACTGAATTTAACCCCGAGACCCGTTTTTTTATAGATTTTCATCCTAGTAATGTATTTGCCTTGCAAACGTCAAATAGCTTCGTTATTGAATCAACGAGTAGTGATGAATTAGTTGAAAAGTCTGTTGTCACAACAAATGACGTAAAAAAAAGACGCTGGGCTTTAGATGCGGGCTTGAGCTATCACTATATCCGCAGTAATCATGTATTCTCTGTTCAGGTTCTAGCTGATGTCTCCGGGGTTTATAAAGGGGCTCGCAGTGCCTTACAATGGCAATCTCACCATCAGTTAGGTCGTTTAAGTATCGCACCGAGCTTAGGTGTTTGGTATAAATCGAACGAATTAAATGATTATTTTTATGGTTTATCGGCCGAAGAATCATCATACGGAGAAATAGAGGTTGGCAGTAGCTGGCAACCTTATGCTAAAATCGACGCCCGTTGGCCTCTAGGTGAGACTAACTCTCTTCGTTTTCATTTAGCATATTATGACTACTCAGCCGTGGATGACAGTCCGCTTTTTGAACACACGTATTCGATGACTGCTTTTATAGGATTCAATCATATTTTTTAATATGAAGTATTTTGTTTTTAGTCTGTGTGTGTTTGTTGCTGTTATTTGGGCTCCCCCAAGCTATGCACAAGCGACTCAGTTTGATATCACACCAAAAGTGTGTGTTGTATTACAACAGCACGAATTTTGTGATCTTGAATTAAAAATTAGCTGGAAAACTGCTCAACCTCAAGATCTGTGTTTATACCAAAATAACCAGCAAATTCAATGCTGGACTGATAGTAATAATGGGCTTTATAGCCATAAAGCGCGGGTTCAGGTTGAAACAATATACTCCTTAGTCAATCCGCACACGGGGAGCAAAGTTGCGACCACAAAAGTCGAAGTGCAAAGCACTGAAGCAAAAACAACGAGGCGTAGGTTACGTTCACCGTGGAGCTTTTTTTAAATCAGGAGCAACCAATGGCAAAGATTTTACTTGTTGAAGATGATCTCGGCTTACAGCAGTTAACACGCGATTACCTTCAGCATAATGGATTGGATGTTGCGGTCCTTGAACGCGGCGATGAAGTTTTCGAATACCTTGAGAACAATCCAGTTGATTTAATGATTTTAGATGTCATGTTACCGGGTAAAGATGGCTTTAGTGTTTGCCGTCAGGTACGCGATAAATTCAACTTACCAATTCTAATGCTTACAGCAAAAGGTGAAGACTTTGATCAAGTAATTGGGCTTGAACTAGGTGCAGACGATTATGTTATTAAGCCTGCAGAACCACGCGTATTATTAGCGCGCATCAACGCATTGTTACGCCGTGGTCAAGCTACAAACAAAGCACCAGAAGAGCTTAGCTTTGGCGATTTAACCATTGATAAAACTAGCCGCATTGTTACACTTAAAGGCAGTGAAATTACACTGACTTCTCATGAATTTGAGCTGCTTTGGTTGCTTGCTTCAAATGCAGGTGAAGTATTAAGTCGTGAGCATGTTCATCAACATATGATTGGTCGTCAATATGATGGTTTAGACCGAACCGTTGACGTACGTGTATCGCGTATCCGTAAGAAATTAGGTGATAACAGTGATAAACCATACCGAATTAAAACAGTTTGGGGGCAAGGTTACCTGTTCGTTTCTGATGCATGGGATATGTAATCATTAATGGGGAAACTGTTTGCTAGCTTATATCTTTACATAATAGTTTCTCTGTTTCTTGTTAGTGGGGTCATAGAGCAGTTATGGCCCTATGAAGACACACAGCAACAAATCGCTCTAGATCAAGAGTTTGGTAAATCATTATGGCTATTAAGTCAAACTGACAATGGCTTAGCTAAATTACAGCAAGAGTTTAATAGCGAGCTAATTGATTTAACTGATCTCGCTCTACCAACAAACCTCAAAACACAATTACAAAATGATCACTATCTGTATCTTTTTAATCAGCAGCAGAAGGTAATTTGGTACATTACTATTAATGAGACTCAGCTATTACAAGTTGGTCCACTCTCAATATCAAATCCTAACTTTAGCTCTGTTTGGCCCTATTTTTTATTACTAGCCATTATTGGTCTTCCTATTGGTCTTTGGAGCTTGTTACTTTGGCGAGACTTTAACAAACTCACTTTAGCTTGTGAGGCGGTAGGCGGCTCGCAAGATTTCGAATTGCGTGATGCATCTAAATCATTTTTTTTGCCAATTACAGGCACGCTTAATGCTATGCAAGAGCGTATTCAGTACCTACTAGCTGCGCAGCAAGAACTGACTTCTTCTGTTTCTCATGAGTTTAGAACGCCGTTGGCGCGTTTAAAATTTGCCGTTGCTATGCTTGAAGAGCAAATTGAAAATGAGAAATCTTATAGTTATATAGATAATATGCAGGCTGATATTGCTGAGCTTGAAGCGCTAGTGTCTGAGATGCTTGAATACGCACGACTTGATTCGCATCAACCAAGCTTAAAGCCACGTTCGTGTGACCTTACAGCGCTTATTAACAGTGTCGTGAATAAGCTCGAATTTGCTACTGATATCGATGTAGCAGTGAGTGCGCCTAGGCAGCTTTACTATGAGTGTGACGAGCATTTTATGGCGCGTTGTATTCAAAATTTATTAGGCAATGCACAAAAATACGCAAACCATAAAATTCATGTCAGCCTTGAAGAGTTGGGTGATTCAATACAAATAAGTGTTGAAGACGACGGCCCAGGGATAGCTAAGTCTGAGTGGCAAAGTATTTTTAAGCCATTTACTCGTCTAGATAAAAGCCGTGACAAGAAAACCGGCGGCTTTGGCTTAGGCCTTGCGATTGTTGCTAAAATTGTTAGTTGGCATCAAGGGCAGTCTGAGGTGTGTGATTCACCATTAGGTGGAGCTAAATTTACTATTCATTTATTTAAAAGTAACTCGCTTTAAATTGCAGGCATAAAAAAAGCGCCTAGGGCGCTTTTTAAAGATTAAAACCAAAAATAAACAAGTAGCAAAGTAATAGACCGCACCAATTTATAAAAGTTCGTAAAAAGTTTAATTATTTTCATTTAATAATGGCATGAGCATTTTTTCTAGGCCATTTAGCTTCACTTCATACATCATCGCCAGTTGTGCTCCTAATTTAGAGTCTGGAAATCCTTGCTGTTTAAACCAAACTAAATAAGGCTCAGGGAGTAACAATAAAGGACGGCCAGCATACTTTCCAAATGGCATCTTAGTATTTATGGCACGTTTGAGTTCAGCTGTATCCATCTTTATCTCAAAGAAACTTTAAAGTTAGATGATACGGTAAAAATAAGAGAGAAAATAGGCTGTGACGGGCAAGAAACAGCCTATTTAGTGAGGGAGGTAGGCCCTCAGAATAGATACTACTAGAGTAATGCCTAGTAGTTAGTGTAATTGATATCGAGGTTTTTTTGAAAAACCGAGCTGTTGCAATTGCAATGCAATAGACGGATCATCAATTCTTTCTGGTGTTTCTGCATCTCTCAGAAAGTGATCATTAGGTACCTGATAGATATCGAGCATCTTGTTAAAAAGCACCGCCCTTATATCCATTGGGGTCATGCCATTTTGTTGTAATTCATCAAGCTGCTGCTGAATGTCTGAAAGTTTCCCAGAACGCGCATCATCCGTGTCTGCCAAAACTTCGTTGGTAAACTTATTCTTCATTTAAACAACCCTAATCAGTTTACAGTTACGCATATGCTAGTCGTAATATGCTTATACTGTGTCACTTCTTTGTGTTAAAAATAGATACTAAGCTATTAGTACTCTTAGGATTCTACTCTTTTTTTATTGGTGATTGCTAATCTACATGTAAAGCTTTGTAAATAGAGTTGACCTAATAAAGGGAACTAAAAAACAGGTGATTTTAACCTGACTATGCAACTTGCTGAAAATTTTAGAGATAATTATTGGCACCATCCTTAAGTACCAATAATTATTTTAGGTGCTAAGAAAAAAGTTTTTGCTTTACATGCTCTGCAAAACCACTTCCTGCCTCTAAATAAAAGTTATAAGTAGAGTCAACGCCCATATCTTCTAGTTCTTTTTGCTGATCTGGATAATTGGCAATTGCAGTAACTTGTCCTTGATAACCTGAGGCTCGTAGTTGCTCCAAAGCAAAAATATTCTGCATATGTTTAGGCATAGCGAGCATTACCATACCGACATGTGAATGATTTACACGTTGCCAAAAATCAGGGTCTGTTGCATCAGCGAGTAATACCCGACGACCGCGTTTGATGTGCTTTTCTACTACATCAGGTTTGATATCAATACCCGCGACAAGATTTGGATGGGTTTGGCTAATCGTTTCATAAGCACCCGTGCCAATACGGCCCATGCCAAATATCACGATTTTAGTATCATTTAAATTAACAGGTAGTTCCTCAGCAAGACGGCTGTCACTTTCAAATTTAAGTAGCCAATGTTCGATTTTGACATAAATCTCATTTGATCGTTTGTTAAGAGGCGAGGCTAAAACAAATGTGATTGAAACTGCAATAGCCATAACTGCCAGCCATTCAGAAGTAATTAAATTGCTGGTAGCTGCAACTGCGCAAACGATCAGGCCAAACTCACTGTAATTGGCTAAGCTAAATGCACTTAATAACGAAGTACGAGCACGTAACTTAAATGCGTTTGTCAGTACATAATAAAGTGCAACTTTTAGTGGCAAGACGAGTATAATGATAAGTGCAACAATCACTGCGTGACTTGTCAGTTCGGCATTCAAACCAATATTTAAGAAAAAGCCAACCAGTAACACATCTTTTAAATTCAGTAATGACTTTGATAACTCACCTGCTTTTTTGTGTGATGCGAACATCATACCGATAATCAACGCACCTAAATCACCTTTAAGACCTGCAAATTCAAATGCTTGGTAACCTAAAACTAGTGCAAAGAAAAACCCGAATAAAGGTAATAGTTCACCGTGTTTTGAGCGATTTAATACCCAAAACATCACTGGACGTAAAATAGGCAATCCCACTAATAATGCCAGTGCCCACATGTTCGGTGCTTTACCTGTACTGATGGCTAAGAAGATAACAGCGAAGATATCTTGCATAACTAGAATGCCAATGGCGATTTTACCATGCAGGCTTGCCATCTCACCGCGTTCTTCCAATACTTTTACGGCAAATACGGTACTTGAAAAGCTAAAAGCAAAGCCGACTAACAATGCACTTTGCCAAGTAAGTTCACTAAATAAAGGCAGTGCAAGGGCACCTAGCAGTAACATAAAACCACTAAACAGCGTGCTGCTCAGAACAATGTGCATTGAGGCAGGCGCCCACACTTGCGGTTTCATTAAATTAGACACTTTAAGTTTTAGACCTATGCTAAAAAGTAATAGTGTTACACCGAGGTTTGCTAATGTATTTAGTAGTTCGGTTGTTTTATAGCCATAAAGATTAAGCGCAAAGCCTGCTAATAAAAAGCCGATGAGAGGAGGTAGCTTTAATTGATAAATGGCAAAGCCAAACACGAAAGCGGTAGCAAAGTAGATAAGTTCCATAATTGTTCTTTTAGCTTCATTTGCTAGCAGTGTAGCGAAATATTCGTTATTGGAAAACAATATTGAGCAAGAAGAGTTCAAAAAATAAGCACTTATCCATGATTTATTGATTAATCCGCCAAAAGCAACATTTTTTCGCTGACAATAGCTTTTAATTGTGGTTAAGATGCATTAACAAAGGAATTTAAGCCATAACTAAGAAGCTGGCTTAAGGAGAATAGATGTTTAAGAAAATCCTTGCATCAGTAGGTATTGGTGCAGCAAAAGTTGACACTGTACTTGAGACAGAGCATTTACAACCTGGTCAAAAATTTAATGCCGTGATAGTCATCAAAGGTGGTGATGTTGATCAAGAAATTTCGGGTTTAGACCTAGCACTTATGACCCGTGTGAAAGTTGAAAGTGATGACGGTGAGTATTTTACAAACCATGTGATAGAAAAATGGCGAATTACAGATATTGGCATGATTGCAGCGGGCGCTGAAAAGCATATCCCATTTGAAGCTCGCCTACATTCTGAAACCCCGATCACTGAAATTAACGCTGGTTATAACCAATCGCATGTTTGGCTTGAAACAGGCTTAGACATTGATCTAGCCCTTGATCCAACTGACCGTGATGCATTACACATTTATCCTAATGACGCTGTAAGCACGTTAATGGAAGCGATGGATAGACTTGGTTTTAGCTTAGTGAAAGCAGATGTAGAAAAGGGTTATTTAAAAGCACCTACTTTTCAATCGCATTCAGGCTGTTATCAAGAACTTGAATATCGCCCAAATAGCCGAAGCCTATTTGGCTTACAAGAGATTGAGTTGTCGTTTGTGCCTGAAGCACATAAAACTCATGTATTAATCGAGCTTGACCGTGCCTTTAGGGGGGACGGTTATGTCGATTTAACGATTGAGCATGATCATGTAAACCTGTCGCAGCTGTGTGATCAGCTAGAGCGATTATTTGCTTAAAGATTAACGACTGAATAGCGAGTTAAAACCCAGCTACGGCTGGGTTTTTTGTCTTCATTAAGGAGCATTATGTTTTCTATTAAAAGTTATAACGAACTCAGTAAAGATGAGTTATTTGCCATTTTACGGGCGCGGGTTGATGTATTTGTGGTAGAGCAAACTTGCCCTTACCCAGAAATTGATGAAGTAGATAACAATGAACTGACCCAACATGTGTTCTTGTTCAAAGGCCTGAAGGTGGCAGCCTATGCACGATGCTATAAAAAGAATGAGCAATTTAGCGCATTTGGTCGTGTGCTGGTAGCAGAGCAATTTCGTGGTGAAGGTTTGGCGAGTAAGTTGGTGCAAACTGCGATAGACACATGTAAAGAGCATTGGCCTGACAAAGCGATTATGATTGGTGCTCAGTGTTATCTAACAGGGTTTTATCAGCAATTTGGTTTTGAAAATGTGGCCGATGATTACCTAGAAGATGGCATTCCACATCAAGATATGTGTTTGAAGTAGCCTAAATGGCCACTTCAAACATAAACATTTTTAGCTTAACAGAGAGTTAGCAAATACCAGTGAAATGGCTAGTGGGCAAATAAACTTGATATACCATGGCCATACTTTCCAGAAGAAGCTATTGGCAGCTTCAGGGCACCCTTGTTGAATTTCTTTTAGTAACGACGCGCGATGCCAAATCCAACCAACAAAAATACAACACATTAAGCCTAGAATCGGTTGACCAATCTTAGTGGTTAAGGTGATCACAAAGCCAAACAAGGTGCCTAAGTTAAAGACAATTGTAAAACTAATGAGCGCAATAATACCGCCAATGATCCATGTTGCTTGCACACGCTTTAACGCAAAGCGTTCAACAGCATAGGAAACAGGTGCTTCTAGCATCGAAATCGATGAGGTTAACGCTGCAATACTCATTAACGCGAAAAAAGCAAAGCCAACAAAAATACCCACATCACCCATGCTGGTGAAAAGTGCCGGCAGAACTTGGAATACTAAGGTATCTTCTGAAAGTAGTGCACCTTCTGCAGAGAAAATCTCAACACCTTGTGCCTGTGCTACATACATCGCAGGAATAATGAGTAAACCGGCAACAAATGCAATGAACACATCGATTAAAGTCACATAAGCGCCTAACGATACTAAGTTCTCTTTTTTGCTGATGTATGAGCCGTAGATGATCATTACGCTGGTACCAAGCGATAGTGAGAAAAATGCTTGCCCTAACGCATTCACTAATAACTCAGGGTTTAAAATCGATGAAAAGTCTGGCACTAAATACGCTTTTAGGCCTGCCATTGCGCCATCTTGAGTCATTACATAGATGATCAGCATAAACAAAATACCTAACAGGGCAGGCATTAAGCGCTTCGACCATTTTTCAATGCCGTTTTCGACGCCTTTAGAGATAATCGCAACGGTTAAAATAATAAATGTAGCAGTAAATATAAGGTTTCTTGATAGTGACTGCTCACTAAGCCAAGTGCTAGCTTGCTCTTGCCCCACTAATTGTGCTGCGGGTTCAAGTGTAGCGCTCAGCATCCAGCCAGCCACTATCGCATAGAAGCTTAGGATTAGGCCCGCACAAATAATACCGCCAAAGCCAACTATGAAGGCAAACTTTTTTTGCCATGCTTGATTTGTTACTTTTCGAAGTGAAGTAACTGCATTAGCTTGACCATGACGACCAATCACTAACTCAGCCATTAAAGCAGGATAAGCAAGACAAAATGCTAACACTAAATAAGCCACTAAAAATGCGGCACCGCCATTACTTGCAGTTTGTGTTGGGAAACCCCAAATATTTCCTAAGCCAACAGCAGAGCCTGCTGCAGCCATAATAAATCCAAAGCGGGAGCTGAACTCCCCACGTGATGCGCTCATATTGTTGTTACTTCTCTATTTGTGACGGCGCTGACAATCTACTTGAATTAACGCTAAATAAAAAGGGTTAATCATCCGCATTTTCGTTGTTCTTCGATATGTGCGAGTTGTCAGCTTAGATTTCGTGCAATTGATTCTAACAATAGAACCCCTATTACTTGCAATCAATGCCTTGCCTAAATCGCTTTTAATTCCAACTGAAACTCGCACCTTGAGGTGGTTTGGGTATACATAAAGTAAAGCACGCGCCACCTAGCTGCTTACTTTTTGATACTTCGACCGTGCCATGATGCCAATCAACCACTTTCGCAGCGATAGCAAGGCCAAGCCCATAGCTTTCTCCATCTCGGTTGCGGTGTGTCTGTTCTTGGAAAAATGGACTAAAAACTTTTTGCCAGTTTTGCTCGCTAACACCCGGGCCGTCATCTTCAATCTTAATGATAATGGATTCACTGATACTGGTTGCACTGAGTAAAATTTCAGATTCAGCAAAGTCGCAGGCATTACTTAATAGATTAACAATTGCGCGTGCTAACCAGTGTAAATCTGCAAAGATCTCACCCCCTTCAACGCGGTGATTAATGCGTAAGCCATGTTGTTCTACTTTAGGTTCAATTTGATGAATGAGTGTAAGGATGTAGGTTTCTAAATCAGAATGATTGAAGGTCAATTGATTCGCTTTTTGCTCAAGGGTAGCAAATGCCAGATAACTTTTTAGCATTGACTCCATTTGATCTAAGTCGTTTTCCATGCGAGCAAGATACTCAAGGCGCTTTTCTTCACTACTACAATCTTGCGCTGCTTCAAGACCAAACCGCAAGCAGGCGATAGGTGTGCGAATATCGTGAGATAAACTCGATGCCATCAACTTATTCTCATCAAGCAGTTTTTCGATTTGGCTAGCCATACGGTTGAATGTTAGCTCAACATCTTTGATATAGGTAAAATGAGATAAGTGAATACGACTTTTTAAATCGCCTTTGGCAAAGCGTTTTGCTGCTTCGTTTAAAACGGTTAAACGCTTAGCTAGTGGCGCAATGATAAAGCCCATAAATACGCATAACCCAGCGTAGAACAACAAGGTGAGTAACACATCGTTGCCTTGTTCGTGTGTTAAGTCTTTATCTAAACGCATTTTTAAGTGGTGCGTGCCTAAAGCGGCTTCACTATAAAGTAAATAGTAGCCTTGTTGATCTTCGAGGATCAGACCGCTAGGTTGGGTCATTTGTGCTAACAATGAATGAGGTAGCGCAAGCGATTGCGTCGGGCGATACTCAAGTTGCACTGCAAAGTCTTGATTAATATCCGTGATAGCTTGCTCGCGCTGTTTAGCGTCAAGCTTGGCGATTTGTTTTGCAAAACCTTTAATCATTTGTGTTTCGCTAGAAAACACATCTTGAGGAGCTTGGGTTTGCTGACTGAAAGCATCAATTAGCCAACCCAAAACAATGATTGAAAGTAAAGCACTACCAAGTAGCGAAAGATAAAACTTTTTCACAGGCGCTCAATGCTATTGCCATGCCGTGGCAACAAGTAAATAGCCTTTGCCCCAGATGGTTTTAATTTTTTCAGGGTGTTGTGGGTCATCATTAAATTTTTTACGTAACGATGAAATGAGCACATCCACACTTCTGTCTAAGCCATCATACTCTCGACCTTTCGTCGCTTTAAACACAGAGTCGCGGGATACAACTTGGCCTGCATTACTTGCTAAGTAATGGAGTAGAAGGTATTCAGCACTTGAAATATGAACTTCTTCATCTGCCAAGTAAACGGTACGTGATTCAGTATTAATTGATAACTTACCCACATTTATTAGTTCAGAGTTGGCTGTTGACTCTTGCGTATCAGTTTTAGAGCGCAGTGCCGCTTTAATACGTGCTAATAATGCACGGGGACGAACGGGCTTCATCATATAATCGCTTGCACCCACTTCAAGGCCAATCACTTCATCCATTTCATCATCACGAGCGGTTAGCATAATAATTGGGGCTTGATAAAACTGCCTTAAGTCTCGGCACACACTAATACCGTCTTGTCCTGGTAGCATAATATCTAACAAAACCAAGTCTGGGTTTGTTTTACGTACTTGCTCAACAACTTGGTCACCGCGTTGACATAGTGTTGCTTGGAAGCCTTGTTCGATTAAATATTCTGCAACCCAGTTGGCAAGAGATATATCATCTTCAACCAATAAGATGGTCCCATAATGTTCCATTATTCACTCCTAGTTAAAACAATCGCCAGCGTCGTTTCTTCTGACGATTTTTATAGACCCATTGCAATTGTATTTCGGTGCTTGCGACAACTTTACCGTTATTACTATTTATTAGCTCGAAACCAATACTTTCAGCAGAATCAAACTGGTATCTAAATAGCCCTTTTTGTTGCATTAACCAGCATTGCATGATGTGCTTACTTTGAGCGTTGCGTAAGCAGTAATTGCCAGTATTATGTTGTTGCCAGGTTATATCCACCTCGGCAAAGCAATTTCTACCTTCACGTAAGGCTACGCATGTATCAGGCAATGCAACTAACGCATTATCTGTATTTGCTTGATCTTGGGCAAACACGGGTTTTGCAAATAATATTGTTAACGTTACACAATACTTAAAAAACATAACGCACGCCTACCTTGGCTTTATGCTGATACTCTTGCGAAATAATTGGGCTTTGATGAATGTCTTTAGAAAACCAGGTTGAAAGCCAGCCAGTTAGAAACACCCAATGCCTATTTATAGGGTATTCAGCATGGAATTCAAAAATTAAACTGTACGAGGTATCAGGATCATAGACAGGGCGTGTTAATAAAGATTCTGATGGTGAAATTCCAAAGTAATAGTCAGTAAAATCATTAGAGTAAGCACTTAAGCCAACACCAGAGCGGAACTCCCAATTTCGCCAAGGGATAATCTGACTAAAAAATGAATTCATAACCCAGCCGTTGTGGGTACCAGAAACATCATGTAAATACTCAAATGAGATTTGTGAGTTTTCGAAACGGCGTGATAGGCGAAGGCCAACATCAAAATCATAATTACGGCTTTTTATACCTTCAAGTTCTGCGATGACTTCGTCACCGTAAAAAGTTAAGCCTGTATCATCAAAACCAGATTGAACATTTGTGCCTACTAGGTCTAAGCCCCATTCAAATTTGTCGATAACACTATAACCCAGAGTCAAACCACCACTAAGTTGGCTTTGATCATAATCAAGGTAAAAATTGTTGTAAGTAACGGCAAGGTGAATATCTGGTTCAAAGCCATCATTGTAAGAGTCCATGCCTATTAGATACGAGTCTTCAATGTAATACCCAGCGCCTATGCCCCAATCCCACGCGAACCCTTGGCTAGGCTCTAGTGTATTGTCGGCATAATAGCGATTACTTGCTAGGCTTGGGGTACTTAGCAAGGTTAAACATATTAAAAATAGGGTACTTTGAGCTCGCAACGTGGCTTCCTTGTCTGTCTGTAAGAAAGGGTAATAGCATATAGTATATTGTTAATGAGTTCCTGTAATCTGTAAAAAAATGTAGCAACAGACGAATGAAATGATGTTGAGGAGATAGTGAAGGGCGCTGTTTGCCTATGGGCAGACAAACAGCGAAAGTAACTTATTGAACTTTGATTTTATCGATTAAGATACTGCTAAGATAGTATTGCATCATAGGCGTAAGAGCACTAACTTCAGTACGGGTACACGGGCCTTGTTCTTTTTTTAACATGTCCATGCGTGTAATGGTCTGATACTCAGGTATCGTCACGTCTTTATTCACACGTGCCATACGTGCTTGCTCTGAATTTTGCTCATGCACAAAACTGGCTACTTCAAGTTCATTCTTTATTAGTTGTTGTTGCTCAAAGCTGTAGATTAGCGGCTCGCGGTGAAAGCTTGCGCTATCAATTGACGATTTTGCAAACCAGACAACGTCACCTGTTTTTTTATGAGTTAGGCGCATACTTACTTGGCCTAAAATAGTCGCACATTGTTGAACAGGGTATTGCTTGGCGACTTCATCGAATAAAGAAAGTGGCTTTTTGGGTTTCACCAATTGGTATTCTGTTTCTTCAATAAGCTCAAGATCAAGCTGATGGATAGATAGGGTATAATCTGCTTGTGCGCCTTCGGCTACGACTTTTAACTGCTTAGCTGTAAGTGCCTCAGTTAGTTGAGAGTACAGTGTATCTGTGACACTGGTTTTGTCGGCAACTATCATGACGGTTTGATTTTTACTTACTGTATGAGCTGGTAGCTGTACCGATTTTACTTTAGGTGATGCATGCTCTGTTTGATACTCAACTTGAAAACGCTGGCTCTGTAAGCTCGGTTTTTTTGGCATTGTAAGTAACGGCGCTGGCTCTGGTTTAAGGGCGCAACCGACTGAAATTAAAACAAAAAATAAAAGCACGAATAAGCGCATAAAAAATAATCTACCCATAAATAATTAAGATTAAGCGTATTGTACGTTAGTCGAGGCAAAAGTTCATGATATTATGTTATAAGAAACTTCCTAAACAGACTTAAAAAAATAAATAATGAAGTACAGCTTATTTTTAATTTCCTTTCTTTTTTCTTTAACACTGCTTTTTGTTAGTGGTGAAGCTGCTTCGAGTGATAAGCAATGGCAAACATTCGTTGCTGATTATAATAAACACCTCACCCGAAAACTAAAAAGTAAAGGGATCCCAGGTGGCTCATTGGCAATTGTAAATATTGGTCATGATGATTTTATTAACGGTATTGGTCGAACAAAAATAGAAAAAGGCCGCAGAGTCGATAAACATACCCGCTTTCGATTGGCATCCGTCTCAAAAACCTTTGCGGGTTCATTAACCGCAAAACTGGCAGCACAAGGGGAGTTTAATATTGATGACCCTATTAGTAAGTTTATTCCTGCTTTTGCTAATACTGCTTATAAAGATGACTTAAAAATTTATCACATATTGAGTCACTCTAGTGGCTTGGTACCTAACGCATACGATAACCTAATTGAGTCGCGTATGAGCTACCCAGATATTGTCGAGCGGCTATTGACTGTTGAGCCTATCTGCAAACCAAGTGAATGTTACGGTTATCAAAATGTGATGTTTAGCTTGATTGATTCTGTGATTTATCAATCAACACAGATGGATTACTCACACTGGATTTCGGAGTATATTTTTGCACCATTAAAAATGGCGGATGCGAGTGTTGGTTTTGAGGGGATGGTGAAAGATGATAATTATGCTCACCCTCATGTGCGCGGCAGAAAACGATGGTATACATCACGCTTGAAGAAAAACTATTATAAAGTGCCTGCGGCTGCAGGAGTGAACGCCAGCGCAAATGACATGGCGATTTGGTTGAATGCACAGTTAGGGCAATACCCTGACGTATTACCACTCGAGGCATTGATCAAACAAACCCGCCCTTACACACATACTAAAAAAGAAACTCGTCGTAGGGTTTGGCGTGAACATGTAAAAGATGCTTATTATGGATTAGGTTGGCGTGTTTATAATTATGATGATGAAGTGCTTTACTACCATAGCGGTTGGGTACAAGGTTATCGCAGCGATATTGTTGTATTTCCGCATCTAAACATCGGGTTTAGCTTAGTTCTTAATGCCGAAACTGGGTTAATTAACGAGCTTACTACCGAGTTTATCAATCGGGTTCTTAAATTCACGCGAGAGCAAAAATAGCTTAGGTAAAAAAGTTTAGTTACAAATTAATGGAAAATTATTTTTGCCTACAAAAAAGCCAGCAAATTTGCTGGCTTTTTCTGATTCGAAACTCCACAAGGCAGGATTAACCGCGCGGTAATTGAATCTTTTTCTCTTCGCTTTGACGATACAGTACAATTGTATGACCAATTGTTTGTAGTTTTGTTGCGCCTGTCTCGCGAACAATTGCATCAAAAATCAATGTTTTAGTTTCACGTTCATCTGTAGGAACTTTAACTTTGATTAACTCATGGATTTCAAGAGCGCTTTCGATTTCAACTAAAACGCCTTCGGTTAATCCGTTTGCACCAAGTAATACAACAGGTTTTAAACTGTGCGCTTGGCCTTTTAAAAACTGCTTTTGTTTGTTCGATAATTTCATCATGTTACAAATTTTGCTGAATATGGCTTGAATTAAGGGTATTCTAACGCCATCTAGAGAATATTACTAATTAGTTACGTATTAATTTTATGGCAAATAAAAAACATTCAGCCAGTTCTAAGCGTTGGTTGAAGGAACATTTCGACGATCCTTATGTTCACGAAGCGCAAAAGAAAGGTTGGCGCTCTCGTGCGGTATTCAAATTAGACGAAATTCAAAACAAAGATAAATTAATCAAACCATCGATGACGGTGGTTGATTTAGGTGCTGCGCCAGGAAGTTGGTCACAGTATTTAGCTGAAAAGGTTGGTGATAAAGGTCAGGTTATTGCTTGTGATATCTTGCCTATGGATTCCTTAGCAGGTGTTGATTTCTTGCAAGGTGACTTTCGTGAAGAAGCGGTACTTGATGCACTATTAACACGTATCGACGGAAAAAATGTTGATGTAGTTTTTTCTGATATGGCACCCAATATGAGTGGTAATACATCAGTGGACCAAGCGGGTAGTATGTATTTAGTCGAATTAGCATTAGATATGTGCCACCAAGTTTTAAAGAAAAATGGTGCGTTTTGTGTCAAAGTCTTCCAAGGTGAAGGGTTTGATCAATACTTACAAGAAGTACGTAATAGCTTTAAAGCAGTGAAAATTAGAAAGCCCGATGCGTCACGTGCCCGCTCTCGGGAAGTATATATAGTGGCGACAGGTTACAAACTGTAGTACAGTTGTGCTGCGTTAAGTTGAATTTAAATTAATTGGATACAAGAGGTTAACTCCTTGAGCGATATGGCGAAAAATCTAATACTCTGGCTGGTCATTGCAGTAGTGCTAATGTCAGTGTTCCAGAGCTTTAATGGTGGTGATCAGGCAGATCGCCAAACAAGTTACACTCAATTTGTTAGCGACGCTCGCAGTGGCGCTATCCAAGAAGTCTCAATTGAAAGCACCACAGGTACGATTACTGGTACTAAAACAAATGGTGAGCGCTTTCAAACCATCATGCCTATGTATGATAAAGACATCTTGAATGATCTTTTAAAAAGCAACGTTAATGTCAAAGGCGTTAAGCCAGAAGAGCAGTCATTCCTCGCCAGCATTTTAATCTCTTGGTTCCCGATGTTACTGCTTATTGGTGTGTGGATTTTCTTCATGCGTCAAATGCAAGGCGGTGGCGGTAAAGGCGCGATGTCTTTCGGTAAGAGTAAAGCGCGCCTGATGAGTGAAGACCAAGTTAAAACAACGTTTGCTGATGTTGCTGGTTGTGACGAAGCGAAAGAAGATGTCACTGAACTTGTAGACTTCTTACGTGACCCATCAAAATTCCAAAAGCTAGGTGGTAGCATCCCGAAAGGTGTGTTGATGGTTGGTCCTCCTGGTACAGGTAAAACATTACTAGCTAAAGCGGTAGCTGGTGAAGCTAAAGTGCCGTTTTTCACAATTTCAGGCTCTGATTTCGTAGAAATGTTTGTTGGTGTTGGTGCATCACGTGTACGTGACATGTTCGAACAAGCTAAAAAAGCAGCACCTTGTATCATCTTTATTGATGAAATCGATGCAGTAGGCCGTAAACGTGGCGCTGGCATGGGTGGTGGTCACGATGAGCGTGAGCAAACGCTAAATCAGATGCTTGTAGAAATGGACGGCTTTGAAGGTAATGAAGGTATTATCGTTATCGCTGCAACGAACCGCCCTGATGTATTAGACCCTGCGTTATTACGTCCTGGCCGTTTTGACCGTCAAGTTGTTGTTGGTCTTCCTGATATTCGAGGCCGTGAACAAATCCTTAAAGTTCACATGCGTAAAGTGCCATTAGGTGACAACGTTGAAGCTGCGGTAATTGCACGTGGTACACCTGGTTTCTCTGGTGCTGACCTTGCAAACTTAGTTAACGAAGCCGCTTTATATGCAGCTCGTGGTAACAAACGCGTTGTAAGCATGGCAGAGTTTGACGCTGCAAAAGATAAAATCATGATGGGTGCAGAGCGCAAGACCATGGTGATGAGTGAGCAGGAAAAAGAAATGACTGCTTACCATGAAGCGGGTCACGCGATTGTTGGTCGCATGGTGCCTGAACATGATCCAGTGTATAAAGTGTCTATCATTCCTCGTGGTCGTGCTTTAGGTGTCACTATGTACCTGCCTGAGCAAGATCGTGTAAGCCATTCAAAAGAGCTATTAGAGTCAATGATCTCGAGTCTTTACGGTGGTCGTATCGCTGAAGCACTTATCTACGGTGAAGATAAAGTGACAACTGGTGCAAGTAACGATATTGAACGTGCAACAGATATTGCTCGTAAAATGGTTACCCAATGGGGTCTAAGTGAAAAACTTGGTCCATTACTTTACGCTGAAGATCAAAACGAAATGTACATGGGTGGCGGCGGTAGCCGTGCTATGAGCATGTCTGATGAAACAGCAAAAGTTATCGACAGCGAAGTTCGTTTATTCTCAGACCGTAACTATCAACGTGCTGAGCAAATCCTTAAAGATAACATTGATATCTTACATGCGATGAAAGATGCACTCATGAAGTACGAGACGATCGATGCGGGTCAAATTGATGACTTAATGGCACGTCAGCCTGTACGTGAGCCACGTGATGTTCATGACCGCCGTTCAGATGATAAAAAGCCGAGTGCGAAAGCTGAGCCTGTAGTTAATGAAACTAAATCTGATGATTCAGTAAAAAAGGATGAAACAAGCCTTGATGACAAAGCTGAATAATCGCTAGAATATAAAAAGCAAAAGCCCCGGATGCCGGGGCTTTTTTGTAGCATAAAATTGGCTCACTATTCCAGTGGAGTCCAGTGAAGCAAACGCATGGAAGTTTAAGTAAAAATGACCGCTCTTAACTTACCGCGAGGTCGCATTTTACGCCTCGATTCCCCTGTTGTTATGGGGATTTTAAATGTCACTCCTGATTCATTCTCTGATGGTGGTAGTTATTGTCAACTCGACAGCGCTGTCAAACAAGCTAAAACGTTATTAAATCAAGGCGCAAAAATAATTGATATAGGTGGTGAGTCAACCCGCCCTGGGGCACCTGATGTATCTCTTGAGGATGAGCTTGAACGCGTTATCCCTTTAGTTAAAGCGCTAAGAGCATCCAGCGACTGTATTATTTCTATTGATACCAGCAAAAGTGAGGTAATGCGCCAAGCGATAATTGCAGGGGCTGATATCATTAATGATGTCAGAGCTTTGCAAGAGCCAGGGGCAATAGAGGTATTAGCACAATACCCTGAGGTGGCAATTTGTTTAATGCATATGCAAGGTCAGCCTCGTACGATGCAAAGTAACCCACATTATGATGATTTATTTGCTGATATTAACGAATTCTTTGCAGAGCGTTTAGCCGTGTGTGAGCAAGCGGGCATTCAGTCTGAACGTATTATTTTAGATCCAGGTTTTGGCTTTGGTAAAACACTGGCTCATAATTACCAAATCTTAAATAAGTTTGATCTATTTAACCAATTCAAATTACCGGTTCTTGCGGGATTATCTCGTAAATCAATGATCGGTAACTTATTAAATAGAGATACCAATGAACGCTTAGCGGGAAGCCTTGCAGGCGCGCTGATAGCAGCACAAAACGGTGCAAAAATCATTCGCGTTCATGACGTACAAGAAACAGTTGATGTGCTTAGCGTTTGGCAAGCATGTACTAAAGGAATTACAAATGAGTAAAACAAGAAAATATTTTGGCACGGACGGTGTACGTGGCATGGTGGGTGAATTCCCAATCACTCCAGAGTTTGCGCTTAAGCTTGGTTGGGCTGCAGGTCGCGTTTTATCAAAAATTGGTACCAAAAAAGTCATTATTGGTAAAGACACCCGTATTTCTGGCTATATGCTTGAAACATCACTTGAAGCTGGCTTAATCGCCGCTGGTATCGATGTTGTTTTGTTAGGCCCAATGCCAACGCCGGCGGTTGCTTATTTAACGCAAACGTTCCGTGCTGAAGCGGGTATTGTAATTAGTGCATCTCATAACCCTTACCATGATAACGGAATTAAATTCTTTTCAAGCAGAGGCTTAAAATTACCAGATGATGTTGAGCTTGAAATTGAAGCCATGATGGATGAGCCAATGACCTGCGTTGCCTCTGACAAACTTGGTAAAGCGCGTCGTTTAGAAACGGCTGATGGTCGTTACATTGAATTTTGTAAAAGCCAATTCCCACAAGGCTTATCGCTTGAAGGTTTAAAAATTGTACTCGATTGCGCAAATGGTGCTACATACCACATTGCACCGTCAGTAATGCGTGAGTTAGGTGCTGACGTTATCTGTCATGCTTGTGAGCCAAACGGGGTAAATATCAACCTAGAGTGTGGTGCAACCCATGTTGAAACGCTTAAACGCAAAGTATTAGAACACAATGCTGATGTTGGTATTGCCTACGATGGTGATGGTGACCGAGTAATGATGGTTGACCACAATGGTCGTGTATTTGATGGTGATGACATTGTTTATATCATTGCTTGCCAAGCCGCTAATGACGATATTTTAGGTGGGGGTGTTGTTGGCACTGTTATGTCTAACATGGGCCTTGAAAATGCATTAAAAGCGCGCGGTATTGGCTTTGCTCGTAGTAAAGTAGGCGACCGCTACGTGATGGAACTACTGCAAGAAAATGGCTGGAAAATCGGTGGTGAGAGCTCAGGCCATGTATTAAATCTTGATTTAATCAGCACGGGTGACGGCATTATCTCAAGCTTGCAAGTGTTAGCGGCAATGGTTGCACAGAATAAAACGTTGCAAGACTTAGGGGCAGGTTTTACAAAGTACCCAATGAAAATGATCAATGTTCGCTACCCACAAGGTACCGATCCAACGCAAGATCAAGCTGTAGTTGAGATGGTAGCGCATGTTGAAGAGCAATTAGGTGATACAGGCCGAGTATTACTTCGAAAATCAGGTACAGAGCCTGTTGTTCGAGTAATGGTTGAAGCTGAGCAAGAAAAAGTTGTACTTGATAGTGCTCGCAAAATAGCTGAAGTTGTCGAAACTGTGAGCAAACAAACCGAGGCATAACAATAACCTCTTGTAACTTCGGGCAAGTCGAGTTAGTATCTTGCCCGCTTTCAAATGTGGAGTGGAATAATGGCAACACGTAAGCCGATGGTCGCAGGTAATTGGAAAATGAACGGCTCTTTAGAGCTTGTTGAACAGTTATCAACTGCTATTAAAAATGTTCAAACGGATGAACTGGATATAGTGGTGTTTCCACCATTCCCATTGTTGAGTTCTTTGCAGCAACAAAACGTCACGTTTGGTTCGCAAACAGTCTCTGAAAATCAAGCAGGCGCATTTACGGGTGAAGTAGATGCTCAGCTAGTCAAAGACCTAGGCGCAGCTTATACGTTAGTTGGCCATTCTGAACGTCGTAGCATTTACGGTGAGTCAGATGACGTTGTTGCAGATAAGTTTGCGCGAGCGCAGCAAGTTGGCTTAACTCCTATCCTATGTGTGGGTGAAAGCGAGCAGCAACGTGAAGCAAACGAAACTGAATTAGTGGTTGCAGCTCAAATTGATGCTGTAATTAGCAAATTAGGTGTAGCAGCACTGAAGAATTCTGTGGTAGCATACGAGCCCGTTTGGGCCATTGGCACAGGTAAGACTGCCTCTCCTGAGCAAGCGCAAGCCGTGCACAAGTTTATCCGCGAGAAGATTGCTTCTTCGGATAGCGATGTAGCACAGCAATTAACCATCTTATATGGTGGTAGCGTGAATGAAAAAAATAGCGAATTATTATTTGCACAACCAGATATAGACGGCGGCCTTATTGGTGGTGCCAGTCTTAAAGCAGATTCATTTACTGCTATCTGTGAAAGTGCAAAAGGGACCGTATAAGATGTACGAAATTTTATTAGTAGTTTATTTAATTGTTGCTTTAGCATTAGTTGGTATGGTTTTAATCCAACAAGGTAAAGGCGCAGATATGGGTTCATCATTTGGTGCTGGCGCTTCTGGTACCGTGTTTGGCTCATCAGGTGCTGGTAACTTCATGACTAAAACAACAACAATCTTAGCAACGATCTTCTTCGTACTAAGTATTGTTCTAGGTAACCTTACTGCAGGTCAAATCAAAAAGACTGATGAGTGGGAAAACCTAGAAGCTGCGCCAGCTGTTGAAACTGTAACGCCAGCACAATCTGATGTGCCTGCGACAGAAGATAAAACGTCTGACGTACCTAACTAATTAGCTTTGCTAATTAGCGTTAAGCAGTTTTCATTCCTCAAGTAAACTTAAAGCTTAACAACATACAGAATTGCATGCGGATGTGGTGGAATTGGTAGACACGCCATCTTGAGGGGGTGGTGGCTTCGGCCGTGGGGGTTCAAGTCCCCCCATCCGCACCAAAATTAAAAAGCTGTAACTCACTGAGTTACAGCTTTTTTCGTTTTAGTGCTTCCTAAAACAAAATGCGCACCTTTATAGTGCTTTTATTCTAATGTCATTCCCGTGCACGAAATTAACTAATTGATTATTAATTGAAATAAAAATTGGAGTCTTCCTTGCTTAACTAGAGTTGATATCACTACTTTGAGGAAGCAAGATGGCCAGAATGAGTTATTTAAGTGCTATAGAACGCTATGAAGAGCAACAACAGCTCATTCATGAACTGCTTCTTTCTATACTTGCCAGTGTTCAGGCATCATTGACTAACAAGCAAGCGTATCAACAGCTTGTCAATCAATATCCATTTCTAGAATTGCAATATTGCTTGAATGAACAAGGCATTCAACAAGGTGACAATGTCTGCTTTAAGCGTCAGTACAACAAGAAACTGGGTCATATTGGGGCTGGGCAGGACTTAAGTGCTCGGCCTTATTTTTTACTCGCTTCGTCAACACCCGTGCCGCATTTTACTTCGCCATATATTTCGACTGCGACTAAGCACCTTTGTATCTCAGTGATCAAAACAATCCCTTCAAGCAACGATGAACAGCAGTTTTTGGTTATCGATGTGTGTTTAACAGAGCTGATTGAATTTATTATGGGAGACACCAAGCGAGCCAGAATGACCCCTTACTTTAAGGTAGGTTATGGCTTAATTGTCGCTTGCTTGTTCTGTTTGGTGCTTTACCTGTTATATAAAGTGTTTGCTGGAATGGTGGATTTAGTCATAAGCGAAGACACTCAGTCAGATCCGCTTAAACCATTTACCATTATTATCTTTGTTACTTTAGCGTTGGCCATTTTTGATTTAGGCAAAACCATTCTAGAAGAAGAAATCCTCATGCATAAGGATATTTTTCGCCACAGCTCAACAAGACGTACGATCACACGTTTTATTTCAACAATTTTGATTGCAGTATCGATAGAAGCCTTACTAACCATGTTTAAAGCTGCACTCGGGCAAACAGAGTACGTTATACCTGCTGTATTGATGATGTTTGCTGTGGTAGGTCTGTTGATTGCACTGGCAATTTACGTTTTCCTAGGCGCCAAGGCTGAAGATGTGCTGACACAGGTGCAACGCTTAAAAGTAAAACATTAATGAATAGGGCGCTTTGTTTAAAGCGCAGCGCCCTGAAATTGATTAAAGTGTACCGCCAATGCCAATACTCGGGTTAACGTACACAGGGCCTACTTTAAACGGCGCATTAATATCTAGGCTTGCATAGGGGGTGCAGGCATTTAAAGCTAACATTGCAGTTGCAAGAGCAACTAAGCGAATCATTTTTTTATTCATTACATTTGCTCCTGAATTACAATACCAGCACCCGCTGGATCACGAATAATGGCGACGCTGCCACTTCGTACTTTGTCATTTGGTGCCATTAGAACTATGCCGCCTGCCGAGGTTACTTTTAATAGGGTTGCATCAATATCGGCTACTTTAATGTAATTCACCCATGTATTACCAATCTCGGCATCTGGTTTTTTTACAAAGCCAATCGCAGGTGTGCCATTTAAGGCTAAGTAGCTGTAATTGCCATTTTTAAGCGGTTTACTTTGTGCTGAATAATTACCAAGTGATTGGTAAAAGGCTTTGCTCTGCTCTGGGTTATCACTCCATACTTCTTGCCAAATCCAGCCGTTATCAGTTTGCTGAGTTTCAGGGTCACCATTTACGGCATTGATCAGTGAAAAAACAGCTCCTTGTGGATCTTCTAATACAGCAATAGTGCCACGGCCTTTAATTTCGGTATTGCTTACTAAGACTTTACCTCCGGCTTTGATAGTTTTTTCACTAACGCCAGCGATGTCTTTACTACTGATAAGGCTCAGCCAATGGCTGGCATTTTGTTTATTATCGAGTTCTGCCATACCTGCAATTAATTTTCCATCTAATGATGCCAGCGTGTAGCTGTCGTTAACGGCTTGAAATTGCCATCCAAACACGCTGGCATAAAATGCTTGAGATTGTGCCAAATTAGGTGTGATCAAATCATGCCACACTACGTGACCTGAGTTCTTTGTTCCTGAATCACTGATTGCGGGTAGTTCGCTTGAAGAAAGCTGGCAACCGGTCAATGAGACCCCAGCGACTGCCATTAAAATTGCAGCACGTAAGGGGGTGTGTAATTTCAAAATTTGCTCCTTGCAAAATGGGATCAAATAAAAGCATAGACTATTACTTGTTTGAAATTCAATCAAATTGAAGTGTTACGATAGAATAATCTAACTACTACTAAATGCGTGGGAATAGGATAAATTTATACTGCTGTTATGTTACTCTTTGAATTTGCGCAATAATTTTAATTGCAATAGTCATTTAATTGAAGAGATTATTCAAATTGTCATACATTTAATTGTTTAAATTAATATAATCAGCATTAAATTAAAAAAATTATACATATTTTCACAAAACTGACATATAATACCCCTCCAGAGGAAAGATGCTTACACCTAAGCGTCTTTTTTTATGCCTGAAATTTACGGGTAAAAATACACACACACGGTATCCTTTGGAGTTTTAATTGAAATTACGTCACCTCTCACAGTTAACTGTAGCTATTGTTGCTGCATTATCTACTTCAGCCTTTGCTGAGCAAGAAAAAACCACTGCTAAACAAGATGCTTTCGAAAAAATCGAAGTAACAGCGCGTAAGCGTACAGAAAGCATTTTTGAGTCGCCAACAGCAGTGACATCAATCGGTGAAAACCTGATTGATAAAGCGAACATGAGTAACCTAGAAGACATCGGCAAATACGTACCTAACCTAAACATCACTCGTTACGGTGTAGGTAATGCGGCACATGCATCTGTATTCATTCGTGGTATTGGTTTACAAGACCATGTGATCACAACTGATCCGAGTGTAGGTGTTTACTTAGATGGCGTTTACCTTGGTCGCCAAATGGGCTCTAACTTATCATTACCAAATGTTGAGCGTGTAGAGGTATTACGTGGTCCACAAGGTACTTTGTACGGTCGCAACACATTAGGTGGTGCAGTAAATATTATTACTAAGCAACCGGGTGATGAAGGCATTGTGACTACAAATGCAAAAGTAGGTAGCCGTGGTCGTTTAGCCGGTGACGTTTACTTTAATAACAGCCTTACAGACACTGTAAGCATGTCGGCAAGCGTGTCTTATAAACAACGCGATGGTGTAGGTGAAGCGATTAACCTTGCTAACCCAGAGAAAGAAATTGGTGAAGAGCAAGAGTTAAGTGGTCGTATGGCGCTTAAATGGCAAGCAAACAGCGACTTATCTTTTGTGTTCTCAATTGATGGTGTTGATAACGAATCAGGCCAATCACCATACACAATTGAGCTAACGGCGCCACTTGACCCGAATGACCCATTCAATGGTGATTTCCCATTACTTACAGAAGACATGTTACCGAGCGATCCTGATGATTTAGCAACGACGGTAGCGAGTATTGAGTCGACGGCTTACTCAGGCTGGGGTACTTCATTAACAGCTGATTGGGATATCAATAACACCTATACAGCTAAGTTTATCACAAGCTACCGTAGCTCAGAATACGAAGGGGGTCTTGATGATGACGCTGTTGCCCTTAACTTATCAGAGTTCCCTGAAGAAGGCGGTGCAGATCAATATTCATTCGAAATCCAGTTAAATGGTAGCTTCGATAATATGGACTTTGTGTCTGGCTTATACTTCTTTAATGAAGATGGCTTCACAAGTTCTGGTCCGTTTGTATTTAGCCCATTCAACACACCAGATGGCCTTTTGAACGACGGTACTACTGCGTCTTTTGGTGATTACGGTTACTTTGATATCAACCAAGAGACTAACTCATACGCAGCTTATATCAATGCAAGCTATGACCTAAGCGACGATTTAACAGTGGGCGGTGGTCTTCGTTATTCGAAAGATAAAAAAGAAGCCGATGCCTTATTCCCAACGTTTGCAACACGCAAATACGTAAGTGCTGATTTTGATGCAGTAACATGGGATTTAAATGCGTCTTACCAGCTTAGCAATAACATGAACGTGTATGGCCAAATCCAAAAAGGTTATCAAACAGGTGGTTTCCCACCGCGTCCATTTGGTGGTCCTGATCAATTTGTTTCTTTCGATGAAACAAAAGCAATTAACTACGAGCTAGGCCTTAAAGGTCAAGTACACGAAGACGTATCTATGATGCTTGCAGTGTTTGTTACTGATTACACAGACCTAGCATTACCATTCTCAGATCCAACTGCAGGTGGCGGTTTCGTTACTATCGTAGAAAATGCGGGTGAGTCTAAAGCACAAGGTATCGAGCTTGAAACAACAATTGCATTTACAGATGACTTTACGCTACGTAGCGCGATTGGTTACCTAGATTCAGAAATCACAGAAGTAGATGACGGTGTATTAGGTATTGGTAAAGGCGACTCACCAGCACTAACACCACGTTGGACTGTGATGGTCGCTCCTTCTTATTTCATTGATTTAAGTAACGGTGGCACAGTGGCAGTAAACGCTAACTATTCATACCGTAGCGATATGCAAGGTCAATCAGTTTACAACCAAAGTGAACACATTGATTCTCGTGAATTAGTGGGTTTCAACATTTCTTACTTAAACCCGAACGGTGACTTTGAAGTGACTCTTTACGGTGAGAACGTGTTAAACGAAGTATACGATGTGGGTCGTTTACAACAATCTGGTTTTGTTGGCGTAATGCGCAGCAATGACCGCAGTGAATTTGGCTTAAAATTCAAAAAAGAATTTGAGCTTTAATTACTAACAAAAAAGGGCAAGTAAATACTTGCCCTTTCTTTTTAATTATTTTTCTCTTGCTCGCGTTTTTCGCGCGCTTCTCTTAATTCTTCAGCCAGTTCTTTTGCTTTTTGCTTGGTTTTCTCAGACAGTTCACCAGCCGCTTCTTTACTCTCAATCCATGCATCTAAGGCAATTTCTTTACCGTCATCATACATGCTTAAGCCCATCTTTTTACTTTCTTCGAGTAACTCTTGCAGTGAGTCGTCGTTAAACTCATTGGTGGCGTCTTTTACGTCGCTCCAAGCATCATTTAGCGCTTGCTTTACTTCCTCTTTTGCTTCGCTGGCATCTTTCTTGGCTTGCTCTGCGTCATCACAACCTGTTAAGGCAATACAGCCTAATAAAACTAAGCTTGCTAATTTGTTCATATTTTTCTCTAATGGTTAATTAACTATTAAGCAGTATAAGCAATAAAAAATGAATATAGCTAGAACAGCACGATTAAGTTTTCGGTTAATGGATGAAAATGATGCCGAGCTACTTTATGAGCTCGATAACGACCCAGAAGTAATGAAACATCTCACTCGCGGCAAAGTATCCACTATGCAGACCATTAAAGAGGTGTTTATTCCACGCTTGAATGCGTATCGAAATGAGCAAAAAGGCTGGGGGCTTTGGCAAGTAAACATCATAGAGAGCAATACCTTTATCGGTTGGGTATTAGTCAGGCCTATGGGCTTTTTTGAACAGCCTGATTTTAGTGATTTAGAAATTGGCTGGCGCTTTAAAAGAATGAGCTGGGGCAAAGGCTATGCGTCTGAGGCGGCACTTGCCATTGCTAAAGCCGTAAGCGAGCCAGAAGAAATAAAGTCGCTCAGTGCCACAGCACTTAAAGCTAACCTAGGCTCAATAAAGGTGATGGAAAAACTAGGCCTTAAGTTTGTAAAAAACTATACCCATCAAGATGAGCAAGGTGAATTACCTGCAGTACTTTATTCATGTCCTAAAGAGCAGCTTAGCTAAGTTAATCGTAACTAATTGACCTTAAGGGTTTCACATGTCTAAATGGTTAAAATAACATCAAGAAAAAGGAAGTACCATGGCAAGTTTACTCAAATACGCGGCACATCTATTTATCGTTACCGCGATATTTTTTCATCCATCAAGCTTTGCAAAGCAAGCGGCCGTCGCTATGCCAGATAGCTACAGCAGTGATACGGCGCGCGCTATTTTAGAGCAAGGCGGCAACGCCGTTGATGCGGCAATTGCAGCACAGTTTGTATTAGCGGTTACTTTACCAGAAGCTGGAAATATCGGTGGTGGTGGCTTTATGCTGATCCAAAAAGATGGCAAAGGTGATTTTATTGATTACCGCGAAACAGCCCCTGCTGCAGCTCATCGCGATATGTACCTTGATGATAAAGGCGATGTTATTGATAACATGTCTGTGTACGGTATTCACGCAAGTGGTGTTCCGGGCAGTGTTGCTGGTATGTGGCTTGCCCATCAAAAGCACGGCAGCTTAGAGTGGAAGACTCTACTAGAGCCCGCGGTTAAATTAGCCGAGCAGGGCTTTATTGTGCATCCTAAGCTAGCTGCGAGTATCGAGCGTTACATTGCGCGAATGGCCAAAAAGTCGGTAAACATTAACTTTGCTGATTACTTTGCCGATGCCAAAGCAAATAAGGTATTTAAGCAGCCGGAACTTGCAGCCACACTGAAACGTATTCGCGATCAAGGTAAAGCAGGTTTCTACGAAGGTGAGACAGCGAAGATCATTGCGACGTTTATGAAGCAACACGGCGGCATTATTACTGAGCAAGACTTAAAAGCTTATCAAGCTAAATCGCGTACACCGATTAAAGGTAATTGGCGCGGTTACGAAGTGCTCACATCGCCACCGCCAAGTTCAGGCGGTATTGCTATTTTACAATGGCTAAAAATGTACGACCTTGCAAAGCCAAAAGGAACGCTTGAGCACAACTCGACCACCTATGTTCATATTTTGGCTGAAGTAGGTAAACACGTATTTGCCGACAGAGCTGAATATTTAGGTGACCCAGATTTTTATGAGGTGCCAAAAATAGCTCTACTTGCAGATGATTATCTTAGTAATCGCGCAAGTACAATTCGCCCAGATGCCATTTCAACTACTGAGAACATCAAACCAGGTTTACACGAAAGTGAGCAAACAACGCATTTTTCTATTCTAGATAAGTGGGGCAATGCCGTTGCGAATACCACGACCATCAACTTAAGTTTTGGTAGCGGCGTGGTTGTATCGGGCGCAGGGTTCATTTTGAATGATGAAATGGATGACTTTAGTGCCAAACCCGGTGTGATGAATGTATTTGGTGCAATTGGTGGCAAAGCTAACGAAATCCAACCCCATAAACGCATGTTGAGCTCAATGACACCCACCATTCTACTTCAGGATAACCAAGTGAAAATGGTAACTGGTTCTCCGGGTGGCACCACGATTATTAGCTCTGTGTATGAGTCTATTTTAAATGCGGTTGAATTTGATATGACTGCAGAGCAAGTGGTAGACAGCCCACGCTTTCATCACCAGTTATGGCCTAAAAATGTGATTAGATACCACACAGGCCTTGAACCAAAGGTTGTTAAAGCGCTTGAGAAGATGGGTTATACACTTGATGAGCGCCATTTTGGTGATATGCATGTGATCATCAATAAAGACGGTAAATTAGATGCAGCTTCTGAAGCATCTGGCCGAGGTAAGGCGATGGTGTTTTAATTATACCAATCCGCAATAATACTTAATCATTTTGAGGGATTAAACCTGTCGCTACCTGCGTTAAAAATTTCTCATTTTGAACAACTAAATAACGAAATTTTTGCCTTGTTATCAACAAGGTTTTCTTGCCTCAAAATTGACTACTTAATTAAGCGAATTGGCATTACACCTTAAACACAGGTACAAAAAAGCACCCTCGGGTGCTTTTTTTGATGAGCTGTTTAACCAATCGCTGGAATAAGCCCCGCCATTTGTAAACCTTGAGCACTAATAATAAGCACACCAAACAGGGCGGCCAATGCTAAGCCAATATTACCGCCTTTAACTTGGTAACCCGCATCAGGTTTGCTGCTTCGTTGCTTATAGACCATAGCAACCGGTAAAAACACTGCTAAAATAACCAGCGCAATGGCGGCGTAGCCAAGTGCCATAATAAACCCTTGTGGATAGAATAGCGCAAAACCTAGTGGTGGAATAAAGGTGATCAAGGCTGTTTTGATACGATCTTTACTGCCATCACCTTTTTTAAATGCATCAGCAAAAAAGTCGAATAAACCTAAACTCACCCCTAAGAAAGACGTGGCCAGCGCTAAATCAGCAAAAATGTTCACAGCGGTGGCAACATGTGGGCTGTGAGCAATGCTAGCAATACTGCTTACAAAACCGGGTAACCCTTGGCTTTGTAGTAAGTCGCTTTGACTCATCATGCCTTGGCTAAGTAATTGCCAAAAAATGTAAATCACTAAAGGCAGAGCTGCACCGGCCACCATTACTTTACGAAGTGTTTTGATATCTAAACCCACGTATTTCACTATCGACGGAATAGAGCCATGAAAACCAAACGAGGTAAACACCACCGGGATTGCAGATAAAATCAGACCTTGTTCAATCGGCATTTCAAGTAAGTGTTGGCCATGAACATAAGGTGTCAGCATATAAAATAAGCTGGCTAGTACGCATACTTTAATAGTGAACAGTACGCGGTTAAGCTTATCGACTTTGCTGGTACCGAGTGTTACCACAGTACCAATCACAACAGCCAGAATAACTGAGCCAACTTGCGGCGCTAAAGAAAGCGATAAACCATTGTTGAGCTTTTCTTGTAATTGCGCACCACCACCTGCGATATACGCAGCGCATAATGCGTAAAACAAAAACATCACTGAAAAGTTAGCAACCCATTGGCCACGTTTACCTAACCATGACTTAGCTAACGTATTGAGGGTTGCATCTCTGTCGGCATATTGATGTAGCTCTAGCATCAGTAATGCTGTGTAGGTCATTAAAACCCATGTAAGTAAGATAAGTGATAACGCTGTTGTGAAACCAAGCCCTGCGGAGGCGATAGGCAATGCCAGCATCCCTGCACCTATGGTGGTGCCAGCAACAATTAACATGCTACCTATTGTTTTATTTTTAAGCACTTTTTGCCCCTTAAACTTCGTGAGAGGCAAGCAAGATATAACTTGTTTAACAAAACTTAAATAGTTTTGTTATAAATCAAAGAAATTAAATGTAACCTATGATTTACATGTGCAAACAGGCTGTTGAAATCAGCAAAAAACTTTTTGCCAAATAGCATGAGTATTCGTGTTGACAAAATCACCATTTAGGCGGTTTCTTAAGCTTCTTCAACTTACTTTATTAAATACCATGATGCAGCTAAACCAACGACCAACAAACAATTGTATGCGCCTGACCTCATCAGTCGTATGGTCTGTTATTTGCTGCGGTTAATTAAGTAAGTTTTACTAACCGCGTTCTAAGCGGTTGGTTATTTCCCTTTTAAATTCTCTTCCGCTTTTTTCGCCTTTTTAAAGGAATAAGCTTGTGCCTGTTAAAGCCTCATATTTTTTAATGGTGGTGATTTGGTCAACAACCCCACTGGGTATTGTTTGGAGTAGTGAAACGGTAGCACCAACCCTGGCTGTATTTTTACGCATGCTGGTGGGGCTGGTGTTGGCTTCGTTTGTCGTTGCTGTTGCCAATATCCGAGTGCCCTGGCATCGCCGTGCTTTATTCCTTTATGGCTATTCAAGCATAGGTATTTTTGGCGGCATGTTATTAAGCTACATGGCCGCTAAAACAGTGCCTTCTGGGTTAATATCATTGATGTTTGGTCTTGCGCCAATTTTATCGGGCTTACTTGCGCAAAAGATCTTGAACGAACCTAAGTTCAGCGCCATTAAGCTTGGCGCACTTGGCTGTGCCTTAATTGGTTTATTTTTAGTAAGCCAGCGCCATATTCAAGGGGGAGTAGAGCAGCTTAGTGGCCTGTTATATGTATTTATGGCAGTGTGCTTTTTTAGTTTGAGCGGTGTGATGATCAAACGGGTAAGAATTGCTATTCATCCAATGGCCACCACATTTGGTGCGTTGGTTTTTGTAACCCCACTGTTTTTTATTACTTGGTTGCTGGTAGATGGCCAACTTAATAGCCAGATGTGGAGTGCAAAATCACTGTACTCAATTGTTTACTTAGGCGTGTTTGGTTCATTAATTGGTGCGCTGGCGTATTTTCATGTATTGCAGAAGTTGAACGCAAGCACGGTCGCATTAACAACCCTGATCACACCAAGTTTTGCAATTGCGATTGGTGGTTTGCTTAATGATGAGCCCATTGACCAAGCTCTGATTGTTGGCGCGACCATCATTATGATTAGTCTCGCGTTTTTTCAGTTTGGCGATAAGTGGCTTAAGCGCTTTAAGCGTGTGAAGTCAATAGAAATGAGTTAAAGCTAGTAGCCGCTTCGGCGGCTACATTTTTGCAATTTGAATGACTAAACGACGGTTTTTGTTTCTGTCCAAAATGTTGTCATTACTGGCAACATGGCGCTTTTCACCGTAACCATCGGTATCTACTTTGCTTTCATCAACCCCTAAGCTAACAATGTAATCTTTAATCGCTTTAGCACGCTTTTTTGATAATTCGAGGTTATTCCAGCGACCACCGTAGCTATCGGTGTAAGAAGATATTGAAATAGATTCGATGTTGGTGTCGTACTTTAAGTATTCGCCAATTTTATCTAAGCGTTTTTGTGATGATTTAGTCAGTTTGCTGGTATTAGGCTCATAGTTCATCACTGTGAACGAAATATCTTCAAAGCTGTAAGGCAGCATCGCATCTCGGCACTGTAAAAACGCCCAATAAGCTTGCTTAAAGTTGACACTCGATAAACCAACGGCAATTTTATCGGCACTGTTTTGCCAGTCTTGGTAATAAAATGTCGGTTGGTAACCTTTTTCAAGTTCGGTGAGCATTTCCCAAGCGGTTTTGTTGCCAAGCTCGCCGTCAAACTTACGTAATAGCTTCATATTTGCTAAGTCGCGAGCAGGCATACCTGCACGCCAGCTAGGTGGTACGGCTTTTAGGCCAGCAATACTGTAATTGTCTGGGCGTACGACCATATCAAGGTTGAAGTTTACGTCTTTATTTTTACTGGCAGTGGTGCTGAAAATTGCTTCACCATAGTAAGGAACTTCATGATTTAATTGGCATTCTAAGCGAGAAGTTTTAACCATTTGCCAGTTCGACATATCAGCATTAGCGGTATACTCACGCATGGCTGCATGCGCATTTATACTTGCAACTGAGGTTAATAGGCCTAGGCTTAAAGGAAGTAATGAAAGCTTCATCACGGTAATTCTCCAACAAATCATCAATGCCAAATAATTGGCAATTTTTGTGTTTAATTGCTTCAGCATACTAAACACAGGGCTAGCTGATTAATATAAAGCAAGTAATGTGCCTAAAAACTCAGTAAGAATCTGCGATTTCACACTATTTACTCTAGCAGAGTAGCCGTGGTTTTTGACATAATAGCCAGCTTACACTGGCAAACCAAGAAGACTATGGAAAATACTGAACAAACTCTTTTCGCAAAACGCTTTCGTGGCTTTTTTCCTGTTGTGATTGATGTTGAAACCGCAGGTTTTAATAAAGAAACCGATGCGTTATTAGAAATTGCTGCATCTGTCCTTAAAATGGATGAAGACGGCGTGTTAAGTATTGATCATACTGTGCATTTTCATGTTGAGCCATTTGAAGGCGCGAATATTGAACAAGCGGCCATTGAGTTTAATGGTATTGATCCTTTTTCTGCGCTGCGTGGTGCGGTGCCTGAAGAAGAAGCGATTAAAGAAATTTGTAAAGTCGTGCGCAAGGCACAAAAAGCGGCGGGTTGTCAGCGTTCAGTGGTAGTAGCACATAATGCAGCGTTTGATCACGGCTTTTTAAATGCCGCCATTGAGCGTTGTAAAATTAAGCGCACGCCATTTCATCCATTTGTTAGCTTTGATACCACATCATTGGCAGGCCTTGCACTAGGGCAAACAGTATTAGCTAAAGCGTGTAGGGCGGCAGGGATTGAGTTTGATAATAAACAAGCTCACTCAGCACTTTATGATACCGAACGCACAGCAGAACTGTTTTGTTTAATCGTTAATCGCTGGCAACAACTTGGCGGTTGGCCATTGCCTGAAACTGAAGCAAGTGAAGAAGAGCAAGACTCAGCCGCTAAAACGACTGAGTAATTTTGCCTTCAAAAAAACGCACCATGTTAGGAGGGTAAATACGTGAGAACTGTTTACTCTCTTGCGCTATCTTAAGCTCCACCCCAGGATGCATTAATTCATTCACTTTTAAGCGGCTTGTTGCTAATAAGCGCGCAATCTTAATTTTCACTAAGTGTTTCTTTTTCTTCGTGCTGGCTGTTTTAATTTTAATTTGCTGTTCGCTGGCAGTTATCTTTTTAATATAATGCGCACGTTGAGCTGGGTCGGGTATTTTATTGGCCTTTTTGCGTGCTTGCTGTAAAGCTGCTGCTTTCGTCATTAATAGTTTTTCAAAGTCATTAATTTGCTGCTGCTTTTGGCGTAAATCATGCCAGTATTGAGCAATGAAAACCCGTGTTTTAGTGCCTGACGGCGCACCAAGCTCACCGGTTTCAATTCGCATCGCATCTAAAATATTGCCACCAATGATTTTGCCTCGCGGGTTATTAGCTTTGCCGACTCGAATAAGGCGGCGAGCACTTAAATCACAATGCAAAGCCTGACGTTCAATGAATAAATCCTGCTCTGTTTTTATATGGCAGTACTGAGCATAACCAACAGAGATAGTGCGCGAAGCCGTGATGTTACAGGTAAAGTTTTCAACGTTTTCACGTTTTCTGCCAACAGCCCCAAGCATCACGGTGACTTCACTTTTACTTTCAATTGTGGCTGATTCAACAAAGCCTAATACTGTGATATCACCCGTTGCTTTGACGCGCATTCCATCTTTTACATCACCACTGATAATGACACTACCATCAAATTCGACATGGCCCGTACTTACATCAACATGATGAAAGCACAATACATCGTCCACGCGCATACCGCGGGGTAGGGCAACAGGCACGCCTTTAGCATCGGCAATTAACATATTGCTATTGTTTGGATCGATACGCGTTCCTTCAAATGGCTCAAGAGGTAAGTCTTTACCGGACTTAGCTGGCATCACATCACCAAACACCGTAAAGCCATCTTCGCCGGGTGTTGCAGGCACTCGTTGCATTAATGGCGTGCCGGGTTTAACGGTAATAATGGCACCTAAATTACGCATGTCGACTTTACCGCCAGAGGTCGCTTGCGGGCTAAGAACGCGGTCTTGTGCTGTAGAGCATAAGCGTACAAATTTAGCATCAGTGCCTTCTTTAGGCATTCTGCCATGGGCAACAATTGCGGTGTAATGGGCGCCGGGTGGTTGCTTAAATTGTTGGCCTAAAAAGGTATCAAGGGCACGTAAACTAATGCCTTTAATCACGCCCGCCTCTGCAAGCACCTCTTGCGCCATATCCATGCTAACAATTTTACCGCCACGGGCTGTTGTTAAGCTTGCTTCAACCACCATGTTTTTAGCATCGACTTTTACTTCAAGGTGAGCATCAACGGCTTTAGCAACCACTAAAGATTGGTTTTGATATTGGCTGCTAGGGATGAACAGCTTACCTATATTGGCATCAATATATTCGTAGTTGGCATAAGGCGACTGCTCAAGTAATTCAATTAATTGAGAACTCGTAGTAGGAAAACCCGCATCCCTAGGATGCTCACACAAAGAGACATAGCCACTTTGTTCATCGAATGAAAACATCGACATCTGAAAAGCCCTGTAAAAAACTGCCTGTTATTATAGTTATGTGTTGTTACAGGTTATTTTTGGAGAAGGGTAACAACGTTTCCTATTTCAGCACAACTTTTGTACTATGTTAAGGATTTGTATGATTAAAATGTGAAAATATGTATAAAACTGACTTTTCCTGCTTGAAATTTCAGCAGTCAAAGGCACTTAGCAAAAATTTCCCGATTAATGCCTTGAGTCTGAACAGGCTACTCAGTTATACTGCACAGACACTCTGAATGAGATACCAAATTCAGGGGCTGATTAGGATTCGACGGAATTCAAGACGCCCGAGGTGCATGTCGAGGTGCGGTTGGCCTCGTAAAAAAGCCGCAATTTAAAGTAATCGCAAACGACGATAACTACGCTCTAGCGGCATAATAGCCCGCTAGCACTTCTCCGGTGTATGTCTGTGGACCCGGTTCTGAAGTGTCACCCTACACGGACTCGCTACGGAAACCCTGGCCGGGGTTGAAGGGCTAAAACTAAGCGGCCTCGCCTTTGCAGATCGTGTTCGTCCGAGCTGTATAAGGTTAACTAAAAGACGATACTAAGCATGTAGTACCAAAGGTCGAGGCTTTTCGGACGGGGGTTCAAATCCCCCCAGCTCCACCAATACAGTGTTCGGTTACCATCGAAGACGACCTGAAACCCCTTAAATCTTCTAGGTTTGAGGGGTTTTTTGTATCTGTACTGTTCGACGTTGTTTTGCACTTTTCGGGTAACGATGTACCATAGAGTGGCCCACCAAATTGATAGGCCAAAAGCCATGGGCCATAAATTCAAAGTGACCACATTCAGCAGGTGCAGACAATGCCTAAAGTAGCAACTCGATTAAATGATACTCAAATAAAAAGAGCTAAAGCATCAGATAAAAATTATGAGTTATCAGATGGCGAAGGTTTAATTTTAAGAGTTCTTACATCAGGAACTAAATCTTGGATCTTTCGATATAGTCCTCCCTATACCAAAAAAAGAACAAATATTAGCTTTGGTACTTACCCACTAATTACGCTAAAAGAAGCAAGGCAATTAAGAGAAGAAGCTCGCACATTACTTGCAAAAAACATTGATCCAAAAGAGCACAAAAAACAGGCTGAGGCATTTGAAATAAGCGAAGCTCAAAACACTTTTAGGCTGGTGGCTCAAAAGTGGTTCGAAATAAAAAAGACTACTGTGACAGAAGGGTATGCTGAGGATTTATGGAGCTCGTTAGAAAACCACTTATTTCCTCGACTAGGAGATAGAGCAATAAGAGACCTATCAGCGCCTTTAGTTATTGAAGTGATGCAACCTTTAGCAGCGCGAGGAGTGTATGAGCAAATAAGACGTCTTTGCCAACGTGTAAATGAAATCATGACGTATGCCGTTAATACGGGAATTATCCATGCAAATCCATTAGCTGGAATTAAAAGTGCCTTTCAGTCTCCTAAACGTAATCACATGAATACCATTGAGCCAGAAAGATTACCTGAATTATTAGAGCGATTAAATCGTGCAAGTATAAAATATACAACGCGATGCCTCATCGAGTGGCAATTACACACATTGTGCAGGCCATCAGAAGCAGCTTGTGCTAAATGGTCTGAAATAGATTTTGGAAATGAAATTTGGACTATTCCTGCAGAAAGAATGAAAGCAAGGAAGGAGCATAAAATTCCTTTAACTAAGCAGTCGCTACACTTACTTGAGCTTATGAAACCAATAAGTGCTCATTTAGAATATATATTTCCTGCGGACCGAAATCCTAGAACTCATACCAATCCACAAACGGCAAATGCAGCATTAAAAAGAATGGGCTTTCAAAACATTCTAGTCGCTCATGGCTTAAGAGCTTTAGGTAGTACAATTCTGAATGAAAAGGGCTTCGACCCTGATTTGATTGAAAGCGCATTGGCCCATACTGATAAAAATGAGGTTAGACGAGCATATAACCGAGCTCAATATTTGGCTCGTAGAAAGGAAATGATGGAGTGGTGGAGTGAGCATTTGATGGATTGTATTTGAGTTGAAGCGTATTTTCGGTACTTGAAAATATTTACAATCTAAATTTAGGAAATATTTTCAAGTATCTAAGTTGAATTAAATAATTGAAGATAATAAATGAAGAACTAAGCATTAAACATTTTGGCGCTCAATTATTTCATCCACTATGGATAGTCCAGCATTGCTTAACACATATTTATCTCTATTAGTCTTTATTAAAAAGTTTCGTTCAGCTAAAAACTCAATAGCTTTATGAAGGGTTTCATGTTTGCCTTTTTCTAATATCAAAAGATACTCTTCAGGTAATTTAATTTCGTTTAACTCTTTAATTTCAATGCCATAATTAACATTCTTAATGGATTCATAAAGCCTAGACTGTAGATGTGTAACACACCTAACTAGCACGATAATTGAACTATATACTTTTGTTTTAATGAGTTGATTGTTATTGTTTTCTAACTTTTTATGTATCAAATAGAAGTATTCACCATCATCAATTAATTGATGACCAGACATTTGATATTGAATAGTATAAATATCTAAGTTCTCACGTAGCTCTTGAAATAGAGGGTTATCAACTAAACTATGAGTACTGGAGCTATAAAGATGTCTATTAATAACTCGTCCTTTAGTCAGCTCGTCATATATTTGGATACTTCTCTTTAAATTTATTTGTTCGATATTCATGTTAGGTCCTGAATCAATATAGGGCGATATTTATAGCTGTTGCTTTTGTAAACAAAGGTTTTTCTTTGGTCGTAACCAACGCTTACTCTAATCAGCCCTTGTTTTTCAAAAGCTAGTAGTTTTTTACGTATGTTTGTATAGGCATATAGCGTATAAAAAGGGCGGTAGTCATCAATATTTGCAGACAATATTTGATGGATATTACCTATTATATCAATAGGTTCCTCAAACTTGTTAAATGAGGAAAAATGCTGTTTTATCAGCTTAGAAATTTTCATAATGAGTTGTTTATTCTTTTTATTTCTAGCTCTTAATAAAGCTGCGGACTCTTTGTCTAATGCTAACCGTTCTAGATTAATTTCTTGCGATAACGTTGAGCTTTGAGAACTCCCCTTAAATGAAAACACTATGTCTTTCTCAATATTCGAAAAGTGCTCTATAAAGTCAGTGTAGTTAATTGAAACATTGCCGTGCTTTTCATTATCAGCCTTAGCATTGTCAAATTTCTTATAAGTACTTATGAATTCTTGGTTATTATATAAATAATTTCTAACTAAAAGACCATCTTGCATTCCCATGACTATTTCAGATAAGTGGTTAAATGCTTTTTCGAAACCATTAAATACAATTAAATCTTGCTGTCCTTTTCTGCGGTAGTCATTTATTCGATCGTAAACGTGCTGAATGTCTTTTGTATATGAGGAAAAATTTAAAATAAAGCGTCCAACTTCAGCCTCTTCGTCGAGCATTTCTTGTTCTGCAAAAAAATCCCTTAATCGCACCATCGTAGGTATGAAACCATTTTTATCTTGCGTATGACTAATAAATTGGAAAAAAGGCTCTACGTACCTTTCACATAGCTCTACAATTTTTGTATATATTAACCGCTGAGCTCCTTGAGATTCGGAACTATTCAAAAGTTTGCTTAAATTATCTGTTTTTACCGTAATTGCACGTTTATTGGATTCAAAGTCTTGCTTTACTTCAGAAAGAAAGTCCTGCAAATATTCTCTGAAATTAACTTTGTCTGTTGCTGTTTTAGAGGCATAGCTGTTCGCTTCACTTAATATATCGTCAAGTTGAGATGCGTGCGCTTTAAAGCGTTTGTCTGTAATAGGTTTAACACGCATTTTTTCAGACATATTTCGAACAAACACTTCTATAAACTTTGTCAAAGTGATACTTTCATTGCTTTCATCGTGTGTGACAAAATTATGTTGCTTCAAGTTCCTCAAGGCATAAGCTTTTGAAATAGCGTCTACTATTTGTCTATCCGTTCCTTTTTTAACTTTATCGATCAACTGTTTGACTTGTAATTCAAAAAAGACAACTGGGACTCTAGTTACACTTTGCTGATCCATATACTCCACCAGAGCGGAAATTGGCTCGTCATAATCGATTATGTACTTGATAGTTGATTTATAATTAATCATCAAATTAAGTCCTAAACTTCAATAGCTTGCTCAAGCTGATAATGATATGTTGAGCGAAACTCATCTGAAACAAGCTTTGTTTCATCGAAAACATCTGTATCATCAAGGTTTATAAAGCATTCAAAAATTTCATCTGCGCAAAGTGGAATATCAGGCGACGCAGAAAATAATATTAAATTTCTGTCTTGTATAAATTGATAAATATTTTCTAAGTTAGAAAAGTCTAAGTTGCTGGTCTCATCGATATTGAGCGGTATTGTTAGTGAATAGTCTTTACCCATCATTTCCTGAATGAACAAGCTTAATAGCATTGCGCTAGAGGTTAAAGAGGTTCCAGTAGAGCCGCTTTTTTTCTCCCATTTACCATTCATTTGATACTCAAGACGCACACTTTTTACTAGTTTTAATCCTGTTAGCACAAACTCATCTTTGTTTTGAATTTCCATTGAGGTGAGAAATTTGCGCACTTGGTTAAATAGTCCTTTTTCTATTACATTAAGGGCATCATCAGCACCAACACCAAGGGAGTTTACGCTTTCAATAAAGGCTGTTACTCCCGGCTCAATTGTTAGCTCAAGTCGCATTGCATCAATATTAGATAGCTTGAACGTGTTAAGTTCTTTAGTTAAACGTTTTATATAATTTTCAAAGTGACTAATTTGATGGCTTAGCGTTTTTGTTAAATCAAGCGTTACTTGACCATGCGCTTTTGCTAGTTCATTTAGCTGTCTTTCATCATCTTCTAAGGATTCATAAATTGCTTGGCAATCAGCAAACAAACCTCTGTAAATACTATTAAAACTTGGACTTGAATTCATCAATAAGCTGTTAGCATCTTCTACGATATTGTTAGTTACTAGTATGTTAAGACCCTTTAAAATCGCACCTTTAGCCTCCGTAACGCGCTTAAATAGGCTCTCAACATTTTGCAGATGTCCTTGGTGGGGGGGGTCTATAGCATCAGCGCTCTGTAGCTCACTTTTAGGCTTGTATTTCTCTATAGTTTTTAGAGAATTTAATTTTGATTCAATCGACTCTGCACTTGTTTTCATTGAATTTAATGAATCGAGCTTTCCTTGAATACTTTTTATAATCTCATTGTGTTCCTTTGCTTGTGTTTTGATGATTGTAATTTGTTCGCTTAGAGCTATGTTATGATTTTGCTCTTCTTCTAACCCTCTCAAGTCAGCTAAGTGCTCCTCATAATACGGTGCGACTTCCCTTAATAACTTTAAATCTTTCTTGGTTCTATCTCTACTAGTTACGAGTTCTTCATACGACTGTTGCCAGTTAGCACTTAGTACTTTGTCTAGCTTCGCAATGTCTTCAAGTACTTTTCTTTTAGCCTGCTCTTTAGCTTCCAGCTTCTTCTCTATATCTTGACGAGAAAATGTTGTTTCTTCGGGTAATAGACCAAACGGTATTTCACCTAAAAATACTTGGTTTTCTTTTATTTCAAATAAGTTACAAAATTGATTTAGATAGCTAATTTGCTTGTCTGTAAAGTTGTCAGATGTAAGTCCAAAAGCACTATTTACAGTCAATAAAATTTCAGGGTGAGATAGTTTAGAGTTACGTATGAGTAATTGACTGTTGGATGAGAGTGCAGCTTTTAGACCAGAAATTTCAGTTTCGTATTCTATTAATTCGTCTTTAAACTGTTCACGTTTTTTTTCTGTCTCAACCATATTTTCATAAGGCTTTAACTCTTCTTTAACTCCATCTAAGTAATCTTGCCAGTATTTTTCTATATGTTCTGCATCACCGTTAAAGAGGATCAAGTCAGAATCTTCACCAAACAAAAGCGCTTGGTATTGTTCAACTTTAGGTTTTCTTCTGTTAACTTGAGTTGACTTTGCATTGAGTGCGCCTGTTTTTTGATCATAAGATGATTGTAACTTTGTTGCTTTTAAATCAAAGCTATCCCTTTTAGTTTCCTTTAGTTTTTTCTCGTCTTCTAAAGCTTGAATTTCAGCCATTTTATTTTTAATAAAATGTTTAGTAGAGCTTTCTAGCTGAATAAAATCATGATCTAGCTGATCAGAAACTGTTTTCAATTCGTTGAATGCATTGCAAATAGACTTGTAGTAATCTTCAAAGTTTTTTCTGTTATTCAGAACTAGCCTGTCTTTTTCCAAACTATCAAACTTTTCTAAAAGTTGAGTAGGCGAAAAGTCGGTTTTATCTCTTGTGTTGTTGATATATGTGCTTTCAATCAGGCTAACGACAGTTTTCTTAATGAGTTTATCGTTAATAGATGTGGCATTAACAGCCAACTTAAAAACATCAATTAAGTTATCTATCTTATTTTCGGTAATAGGCGCTATTGAGAACCTTGCTGAGTCTTCATCAACTAATGTACGATTGAACATCACTTTCTTGTTCTCTTGAACCGTTTTTGAAAACCTATGCCCCTTTACAGCTTTTATTTTACTTATTAATTGTTGGTACGTTATTTTTGTTGGGGTGCCAAGTTCATCATTTTTTGAAAATACCCAAAACCAATCATAGATATCATCCATACTGACAGGTAAAAATGCTCTTTCAATAGTTAGTGGTGCGGCTCCTCGGTACACAAGTTGGGTGAAAACACCATATGTATTTTTGAACTCATAAGCGATAACACTATTACTGTCAGGAAAGTGGTAGTAAAAACAGTCTTGATCGCTAAAGTGCTCACCTTCAGAGTCGACAAAATAAAATTTCTTATCCGAACTTTTAAATGTAGTATGCGGTAAAAATCCAATTTGAATAGCATTAAGCTTTGAAGTTTTACCTTTACCATTGGTGCCATTAAGTAAAGTATTTTTATCTGTTTCTAAAGAGAAGCAGTTGGCAGCTGCCGAGTTGTGAAACATGATTTTTCTCAATTGATAGCAAAGCTGATCATCAATAGAAAGTAATTCGGTTTGGTCTTCAAAGTTTAAAATATTATTCATTAATCTCACTCTCTAATGCGATCTGCAATGCTTCTTGCTCTAAAAATCTAATCGAGCGACGTCCATTTACTTTTAAGGAAACTATCTCATTTATGATGTCATTAAGCTCAGTTATGTTGTTGTATTTTCTTAATGCTAAATATTGTTTGTCAGTTACATTTTTGCCGAAAAAATTCAGATATTTAGCCAAATTCACAGGATGATAGAATGTCAATTTTATATCGCTACGTAATGTTAATTTGAGCCTTTTAAAAGCTTCAAAGCCACCTAGATCAAAGTCAAAAAAACAAATGATTTGATCATATTTGTTTAAGAAATTAACATATTGCTTTGATGTTATTTCTTGGCCCTTACTCCATATAACATTGCTTGTTAGTTTGTCTTCATCAATACCAACAAACACGTTATTTGGGCTTAAAAAGTTATTTAGATTTTCTATTAATAGCAGGCTGGTCGAACTGGGGTTAAAACCTGTCTTTGTATTTCTAAAACAAATGGAAATACCATGTTGATCAAAATAATGGTGTTTAAAATTAAGAACTCCACCATCTATTTTCCCTTTCTTACTATCCCCATGAAGAGTTGCTTCAACTTTTTCGTCATTACTCGAATATTCAAAACGAGAAAAGTATTGCTCATACAAACTGGTATCTTTGATTGATACCAAATAGTGCTTAGTTGAAATTGAGTTAGTTACATTAAAAATTTTGCTGAAAAGCTCATTATCAATATCGAGTTGCTTTGAGCACCAGTCTTTAAAGACGAACAATGGCAATGGTGCTGACTCTTTTATTGCATTTAAGTAACGCTTATATATTTTCAATCTCACTTTCCTAGGTTTTATCTACTAATTAACGTCCCTATTTACTATGTAATTAAATGTACTGTACATTTTAGGTACATGTAAATACTGTATACATATGTGTGTAACATTTTAGAGCAGGTTATGAGCTTGAGTTCTTTTAAGTGGGATCAAATATTAAGATTTAGACTCATTGAAATAATAGTTCTTTGGGAGGGACGCCTAACAACTAATCATCTTTGTGATGCATTTAAAATAGGGCGTCAGCAAGCTTCTAGAGACATTGCTAAATACAAGTCTCTATTTGAGCAGGAGCAAATAATTCTTGATCAAAAGCTAAGAGGATATAAACCAGCAAAAGATTTTATTCCTCACTTTACTGAAGGTACTCCCGGTGAATACCTATCTTTTTTGTATCAACAACAAACTATGGATTCATGTTTTGAATTTTTTAATTGGCAAAATGCAGAATGTGAAATTTTATCGATACCAGATAGATCTATTTCCCCTCAAATAATACGAAAGTTGTTGTTAGCGGCAAGAGAGTGCAGAAGAGTTGATGTTGATTATATTTCTTTGTCATCTCCGTCAGTTCGAGGTCGTATTATTGTGCCCCATTCAATTGTATATGACGGTGTACGTTGGCACTTAAGAGCGTATTGCGAAGAAAAGAAAAAATACAGAGACTTTGTACTAAGCAGATTTCGAAATGAGCCAGATTTATTAGATCATGCTAACAATAACCGTGATTTAGATGTTGACTGGATAACCTATGAAACTTTGAAAGTAATTCCTAATCCACACTTATCTAAGTCCCAGCAGAGAATTATTGCGAATGATTACAACATGATAGATGGCTGTTTATGTATTAAAACAAGAAAAGCTCTAGTGATGTATTACAAGCAAAGGTTGAGTATTTGTGAGGATTCAGAAAAGCTCAGAGGCGAACCTGAAGTGTATCATCTTACCATATCATTATAAGGTTTAATGGCAAGGTGTTATTAGCAACAAGATAATTACAGACAAAACTCCAAATTTATTGCATTATAAAAAATATGTACAAATTTATTTTGTTATTAAATTAATTGTAAGGCTATTCAAGGTTGGCATACTAGTGAAGTATAAGGAAAGTTAATTGACGGAAAATTTTTATAATCTAAATGTAAGCTATTTAGCTCAGCAACCCCTCTTGAAGATATTTGAGAAGGTGCATCAAAGCAGGGCTAAATTTTAGCCAACAATAATTAATAACCACAATGCTAGAATTCTTGACCTAGGTGTAGGTTCAGGGCAAGGTGCTAAATATTTAGCGAACTTGGCTCTAGGAAATCATAGTGAAAACAATGACATAAAAGTTCATGGCTGCTTGGCCTACTATAGAGCAGCTAAAGCTTGGTTAGATTCACATAATGAAAGATTTTTTTTCTGAAGCAAATTTAGCTTTACTTGCTTAGATTCAAATAATTGTTCAGTTGATAACTTGTTTGAAGCATTTAGCCCTCAGCGAAATTTATTAAAAGAAATGCAAAAACTTATGGAACAGTAAAAATTAAAAGTTAGTTATAATAAATCAATGTGTAATACAGGATTGGAATATTTGAAAGCTTAATATTGAGCGTTAGTTTAAAAAGCCTACGGGGTCATATGAAAGGTTGGTATGAAGTAAATAAGTCGGATACTGTTATAGTTTTTATCCATGGACTGTTTTCAGATAGCAGTAAGTGCTGGACTAGTAAATGTAACGTGTTTTGGCCGGACTTAATTCTGAAAGAGAAAAGAATTTTTAAACCCAGTATATTTCTAGCTGAATTCTATACAGAAGCTGGTTCAAATGACTACGGGATCAGCGAATGCGCGAAGGAGGTTCATTCGCAGCTGGTGAGAACAGATGAAAAAGGAAATTCTCCTCCAATTTCTAAAGAGAATATTATATTTGTTACACATAGTACCGGCGGTATAGTAGCTCGGTACATTCTCGACTCTTATCGTTCAACTTTTAGAAACAAAAAAGTAGGTTTATGTTTATACGCGTCTCCTTCATATGGTTCAAAGATTCCTTTCTTAGCAAGGCTTCTCTCTAAATTAACAAATAATCAATTAGCACAAGAGTTGAATTGGGAAAGTGATATTCTCAAAGATATAGATGATAGATTTAATACATTGTTAGCAGAGAAGAGCGTTAATATTACAGGTATAGAAGCATTTGAAAATAGGGCGCCATTTCGTATTCCTTTTATAAATTATAGGGTAGTAAATAAAGAATCTGCGGCAAGGTACTTTAATAAGAGAAAATTAATTCCGAACTCTGATCACTCATCAATAGTTAAACCAAAGTCAGCATGTTGTGCCTCTCACGAATTTTTAATAGATTATATGACTAGTGAGGGGGTTTGTTTGCCAATCAATAAAAAGCTTTCAGATATACAAAGCTCCCTATTTAACAGATATGAGCCTAAATATAAAGATTATACAATTGTCAGGGACGTAGATGTTCATTTAGTTCAAACTATAAGCCAGTATAGTGTTTGGGTTTGCGGTGAGTCAGGTACAGGAAAAACAACATCGATATTCAGAGCATTATATGAAGAAGATATTGATTTTAAATATATAAGTTTAGGGAGTTATATAGGGAGTGGTGTACATGAGCTTTTTAATGGAATACTTACAGAGCTAAATGAGGGAGAGTATGTTGAAACACATAATATCCAAGATTGTATAAAGAAAATATCTGGCTTTATTTCAAATAAAGCTGATGAGGAAGGGTATTTCTTGTTTATCGAAGAAATACCAATTTCAAATAATGTTATGTTCATTGACTTTTCAAATTATATATACGCTTTAATTAATTCATTAATTAATATTGATTTCAAAATAGCTCTATCTTCAATATATAGACCCAACTCATTATCAAATGAGTTAACAAAAACGTCTGAGGTACTCAAAGTTAAGGAATGGGTTCCATGGAGTACTGACGAAATAAGGAGTTTAATAAACTTGATTGAAAAGCATACAGGAATAGGTTTGGTTGATGTAGATATTGATACATTTGGTGGCATTCCTAGACATGTAAAAAAATACTTCAAAGATGAATTATCTAAGCAACCATTAAAGGCATAGTGATTATGAGTAAAAAATTAATTCCAAGTACTATAATCCCTGAAGAGCTTTACGTAGAAAGAAATGCTGATGTCCAATTAAGAGAAATTATAAGGGATATGGGGCGTCCTGGCTATATACTTGTCGCTAGGCAAATGGGAAAGACTAACCTTCTAATTAACTCTAAAAGGGCCTTGGAAGGAGTTAACGATATATTCGCTTATATAGATCTTTCAAACAAGTTCGAGACTGATAGAGAATGCTTTAGAAATATTGTTGACACTATTTTAGATGTTAATTATGAAAAGCTGGAAAGTATATCTGAAAAAATCTACTCGAATAGAGAGAAACGTAAAACTGTTGCGCATCGTGAACATGTAAGTGAGTTGAGGTTAATTCTTTCTGAAATTACAGGTAAACTAATTATAAACTTGGATGAAATCGACTCGCTTACAGCTGCTGAATATTCAGACAAAATATTTGCTCAAGTCAGAAGTGTTTACTTTGAAAGAGTTAATTATAGTGAATTTGAACGCTTAAGCTACATACTTTCAGGCGTTGCTGAGCCTAGCGATATAATTAAAGATAAATCTATTTCACCATTTAATATAGGTCAAAAAATATTATTGGGTGATTTTAGTCTAAAAGAGTTTAATTCGTTAGTCGAAAAAACAAATCTATCTTTATCTGAAGATGTAATAGGCAGGATTTTTTACTGGGCTAATGGAAACCCTCGCTTGAGCTGGGAAATTTGTTCTAAAGTCGAAGATATGATCATTGAAAATGAAAAGGTTGATTGTGAAAGTATAGATAATATAGTCAGTATTTTATATACAACAAACTTTAATAGGCCTCCAGTAGATCATATTAGAACTCTAATTCAATCGGACACAGAATTAAGAGAAGCTGTGTTATCTATTTATTACCAGCGTATGGAAGATCTGAGTGACAAAGTAAAGAGTAGGTTGTATTTGGCAGGAATACTATCTTCTGATTATGAATCAGGAGATATCAAAATAAAAAACAGAATTATAGAAGAAAGTTTGGATATGTCATGGTTGCTAGAGATTAGCAAACAAAATACATTATCATTAGTTAAAGCAGAAGAGTTTTTCGTTAATGGAGAATACGGAAAAGCTTCGGAAATATATGTGAATATTGTTGATAATCCAGAGTTCTCTAATGCCGATCAATTGAATTCGAGCTACAAATTAGGGGTATGTTATTCGAAGCTGGGTGAAAATCAAAAAGCTATCAACTGTATGGAAAATAAGCTTTTTGATAAAGTTGGATTTAGGGATATTCACATTGAACAACTATATATTCTTGGCCTTTCATATTTGAAACAGAAAAATTATGAAAAATCAGAAGAATATTTTAACCAAATAATTAAGGAAAAACCGAATGATTACTATTTTATAGCATTGATCAATCGTGCATCAACTTTAGGTAAGATGGATATAGAAAAACATCGTGAACAAATAATTGAAATAAATAAGGAGGTTGTAAAACAAAGTTTGGGTGACAATATTGTGGCGCCAGAAGCAATTTGTAGTGCATATTATAATCTTGGCACATTAAGTGATAGCGTAGACGAAAAGGAATCATTTAACTATTATTTAAAATCTTACGAAAGTGCTACTAACTCCTATAAACTTAAACCTCTTATTAATGCTTTAGACCTAGATAATGGTAAGTTTAGTTCGCTATGGCCAAAAATACTCAATGTTTTGTCTTCAGGAGATATCATATTTGATAGTGGTATTGAGCCTTATGGAATGGAAACATCATTATACGAAATTTCTGGCTTGATTAACATTGCTATAGAACTCGATAAAGTTGATGATTTAAATGATTTTTTAGAAAATATAAAAAGTTATTGCTTAAAAGAAAAAAGTAATTTTTCCACTGTACTACTGGAAATAGCTATCCATTTACTAAACTCAAATAAAAGGGGAGCTACAAAATTTATTTTGACCTTTATATCTGACCTTGACAGAATTTATGTATCACCTAACGACTCCTTCCTTTCAAGTAAATACCTTTTGTTTATAGATAGAGAAAACTCAAAGGCTGGTGAACTCTACTTTAAAGGTTTTCAAAATTATACTGATTCTATAGATCGTATAGATGTTTTACTTTTTGAAATAAAAATTATGAGTTTATTAAATGGAGGAGATGTTGGAACAGCTGTTAAGTATTGTGATTTGATTATAAATCAGAAAGGTCTCTATTCCCATGATATAAAAGTTCAGTTGTTGACTATTCTATTGTTGAAAATGAGGTGTTTGCAAAAGGGTGAGCATAAGCTAGAGCAGGCTCAAGAGCTAAAGTCGATAATTGATAAGGTTAAAAAAGAAGATTTACATTTAACCCATATCGATGAACGTAATTTTGAGTCTCTTAAAAGCGAAGTGATAGCAACAATTGTTGCAGAAACACCAATAACTCAAGTCATTCGTAAAGGAAAGCAATACGGCAGAAACGAGATAGTAAAAGTTCAGTTCAAAGACGGATTAATGCAGACTAAGAAATACAAGTATATACAAGAGGATATTAAAAGAGGAAATTGTTGGATAATTAATTAAGTAAATTTCACTTATTAGGGTCAGAATCATTGGTTAAATTAACCAATAATTAGCTTAGCAGTCTCATGACACATTTAAGGTGGCATGAGATACTTCAATTTATAATTTATATCCATCTAAAAATAATATTTTTATAACTATCAAAGTCTAAAGAAAAGTTTATTTTTCAGTGATCTTTACTCGTTTTGAGTTGTTACAAAAATAAAGAGATTACGCTCAACCTATTTTAAATTTATATTTTTAACTTTAGGTTGAGCTATCATTTTTCAAGTAATAAGACTTATTTTATCAATCTGATGATATTACCTCTGGCAAAGATGCACCAACTTCAGGTAATTTAATTTTTAAATCTAATTTATCTATCTATATCATTTTCCGTGTTGGTTTTTTTATAGATATCTATTATGAAATCTATAATTTAGTACTCTAAATTTTTACAGGCACACTCTTTTTTTGTTCATGAAATTATGCTTAATAAAAAATTTTAATTTCAGTGTAATAATCTAAATCACTAGTTTGGTAGATATTTAAACGATACCCAGTTAAGCTCAAGCAAGAGTCATATTCTTTTATGTCTTTAATGTTTTCTGCAGAACTTAAGAAAGCTAATGAGTTCAAGTTTGCTTTTAAACGATATTCTTTGACAAACTTATTAGAGTCTGAATATTTCTTGTTTTTTTAGCGGGCCTCGCATACAAGTTATGCGATCTCCTCTAATGACATACTTTTCGCATATCTTCGCCTCTTCTTCTGCAACCTTGATCGAATGAACAACCATTAACTGTTACTCAAGCTTAGTACAACTACCCATAAAATTTCTCCGCTGGTTAAGGTTGGAATGAGTATTTATTAAATTGTTTTGTTAGTCATCGTCATTTGTTGCCAATTAATGTCAATTTGTTTTTGGTGACTCTTTCCGCGTACTCATTCCAAGGGATCAAATATCTCTATCATACCAAGCTAATTTTTACTGTTTTCACTTAAAACCAAGTATGACGACAAGGTTATGACAATTTCATTTAATGTCGCACATATGTCATATGTTCCACGGAAGTGATTAACTTTAAATTACTGTTTTATAAGTTTTTAAATTGTTGTTGACGAGGTTTTGAACATTTTTAGATATCTAAAATAGTTATGTAAAACCTCTCAATTTGTGACGTCAAGATAGGTTTTTGTCGCACTTTTGCTGCTTGTTAATTGAACATTTTTGGCTAAATTCAGTAAATTAAGAAAATGTCTTTACCTATTATTTTTCCTATTAGCAACCAAACCCTTTAAATATACACTACTGGTAAGTCATGAGTTCGTTTCTAATCTAGCGAGAATCTAGCAAAGTTGGAGGCAAAATTTTTATCGAATATGCAAAGTTTTAGGTTTGTCTTCAAAGGTTAATGGCGAGCACTATAGTATGTTTATCACTAGAAATCTCATCTGCTCAAATTGACTGAGTACTAGGGGAGATATTTCACCAGCCGCATTTTTTGGGGTAGGATGTTGTGCCTTAATGAACTTCTTATAAAGCTATCAGCCTTTATACGAGCAAAAAATACAATTGCTTATCTGGCCAAACTTAGGTGTAATGGATACGCAATAAGCGCTGATATTTGCAGGGAAAGCCTAGATAATAATAAATTAGCTGATCAAACTAACTAGTTTGACTAGTGCTTCAAAAAAGCAAATTCTTACAGCATAAAAAACACCTACTCTGACACCGAGAAGGTAGCGACTCTGGCCAATAAGCGATTATGCAACACAAACGGCATATCACTAAATACAAAAATATTAATATCATATGAAGCTATATCATTTTCTCTCTGAAAAATGGGCCCTTGAAGCTCTAGAAAAACAATTTATAAAGGTATCGAAATACGATGACTTAAATGATCCCTTTGAATTGTTAGCTATGTCTCTAGAAGATAAGGTTTCAAGAACTGTTATGCTGGAAAATAAGAGAAAGATAAATGAAAAACTAAGAATACTTTGCTTTAGCAAAAGTTGGAAAAACCCGTTGCTGTGGGGGCATTATGCTGACAACCATAGAGGTATAGCGCTAGAGCTTGAGGTGCCAAGCAAGGACGCACATCCAATAACATATGAAGAGGATCGCAGTTCATTGGATTTACATGCACTTATGGATAAGCGTGATGAAGCTGCCAAACGTGAGATGTTTAAAATGTACACTACGAAGTATTCTGATTGGTCATACGAAGAAGAATACAGAGTTCAGTTTTTAAGAGAAGAGTGTTTCACAAAAGGAGAGCATGATTTTGTTAAGCTGGGCAATAACTTAAGGGTCACAGGGTTAGTACTTGGTCCTCTCAATAGTACTAGTAAAGAAAAGTTAGTCAGCTCTCTCCCTGAAGGTAAAGAAATAATTGTGACAACAACAAGAATTGCATTTCAATCATTTGACGTCGTTTATCAAAAACAAAAACCCCCATATAAGCTGTCATGAAATAGTTAATTAGGTGACTAAACAAGTAAGCTGCATCGCCTAGTTTGTCTTTAGTATTTCTGGAAAGAACATGGATATTGAAACTAAGAAATCCCTGCTGATGAAAGGTCTTGATAACGGCAGTTATCCAGAGGTTTTGTATAAGTACCGAACAATAGAACAGCTAGAAATGATTTTAAGTAATAACTCTTTTTGGTTTGCTCCTCCTAATACCTTTAATGATCCTTTTGATTGTTCATTATCAGAGGTCAACTCTTACAAATTAGAGGATGCACGTACTCATTTTCTCTCTTTAGGCATGACAGAAAAACAAGTTAATGATTCGATAGAAATGTTCCGTAAAGATCCAAGCGAGTTACAAGAACTTGTTAATAAGGTCAAAGACAAAACTATAAATGATAAAGGAGTTTTATCGTTGTCATCATGCTACGACGATATATTGATGTGGTCTCACTATGCGGATTACCATCGAGGAGCTGTTATTGGGCTTGAAGTAAGAAAAGACCTAGAGTTCTTTATAATGCCTATTAAAATCGATTATAGAGATACATACGAAGTTTTAAATTACTTGAAAGATCCAAGTAAGGCGTTAACTGATACGTTGAAAGTTAAGTCAACAGAATGGAGTTATGAAAAGGAAATTAGAATCTATAAAAATGGCTCAGGTTTGTACACTGTTAATCCAAAGGCAATTAAAGAGATTCGCTTTGGTGTTAACTCTCCTGATCTAATCATAAAAAAATACAAGAGCTTTGTGCTGACAAAGACCTTAACCACATAGCTTTTTTCCTAGCTAAAAAAATGCATGGTCAATTTGCTGTCGTATTTGAAGCTATCTAAAAACTTCTTAAGAGTGATTTGCATAGTGAGGCATGTTTTCTATTCGTTGTGTTTAGGGTGGCATGCGGGAGCTTCTGTATTGCGTTGTTCACCCTAACAAAGAATTATAATTCAGGAGAAAGTATGGCTTCATGGGAACAAGATATTATCACAGCCCTTGAGAACCTTGGTGGTGTTGCAAGCTATGATGATATTCATGATGAAATAGAGAGAATTATAACAGATTTGCCGGAAACATTGAAAGCGGTGATCAGACGAAGAATTCAGGATCTATCGTCAGACTCTAATGGTTTTAAGCAAGGTAAAGATCTATTTTATTCCGTAAATGGTTTAGGTGCTGGAGTTTGGGGTCTACGTAATAGCTTGGAACAAACGCCAAAAGCTCTCGACCTCCCAGACGGTGAAGAAGAACCTGGTAGAAAATACATTTCGACTTATCGAGTATTAAGAGACACCTCTTTAGCTAGAAAATTGAAATCTTTACACAAAAATAAATGCCAAATTTGTGGTGGGACTGTATCGTTAAAAGGTGGGGGGGTCCTACTCAGAAGCTCATCATATAATACCATTGGGTAATCCTCATAATGGTTCTGATGTTGCCGAAAATATTATTGTTTTGTGTTCAAATCATCACGTCATGTGTGACTATGGTTCAATTAAATTAAACTATGAAGAAATAAATCAAGTTCGAGGACACAAGTTGTCCCCAAATAGTATTGCTTACCATAATGAAACAGTTTGTGGAGAACTTGAAATAGAATAAACAATTTTAGAGTGATTCGACACGCGTTGCATTTTTACTATGCGTCAGTTTAAAGTGATTTACGGGAATATAGCTATTGAGGTCAGAAGACTTAATTGGGCGTTAAGTTTACATATCAGCTATCGAGGAGTATATGAATAAAACATTTATATATTTGCCAAAGAAAATTCTTGAGGAAGCAAATGATGCTTCTATCCGAGAGGGTAGAAATCAAAACTTAGAACCCAAATGGATAAAGGCGCTAGATGATAACTTTAATGCCATAGTGATGTTTGAACACTATCAAACTAGAGATGAAATAAGGCTGGTGCTAATGCTTTCACCCGGAGGGCCCCCAGTCTTTTTAGATGTAAGTAGAATACGATTCCAAAGCTTCCCCCGTGCTACTGTCGATGAGGACGGAAACTACACATATGAGTCAGAGGAAGAACTTCTAAAACGACGTCCTTATCCAAATGGAAGAGAATGGCAGGAATCTGTAGTAAAGAAACCAGTCAGAAAACAGGCTTCATTTAGAAAACAAGTTCTTGAAGCATACGGTAATAAATGTGCATTGTGTTCAATCGAGGAGGCATCTTTATTGCGTGCTGCGCACATTATGGATGTAGTAAATGGGGGCCCTGACTGTGTGAGTAACGGTATTTGTTTGTGTGTAAATCATGAAATTGCATTTGATAGAGGTTTAATTCTAATAGAGCCTGATTATTCAGTTGTTCATAGTAGTAGTATAAGTGAAACAGCTTTGTTTTTTCGCGCACCTTCGGATCTAGATAACCAGCCAAACGCTGAATATTTGAAGTTAAAATTGAGTAAGCTTAAGTAAACTCCAATTTTTTCTGGGCTACTTCCAGCGACTGGGAAGTCATAAACTAAGCAAACAATTTAAGAGTGATTCAAACGCTTGGCATTATTGGTTTGGGTCAGTTTTTGTATTTATAGCGTTCAATTTGAGAACAGTGGTCATTTGGCTCACACCTTAATGAGGTGTTGATAACCCATGTAAATGCTGGTGGATTGATTTATATCTCTTTTAAATATGGTTCTGGTTACAGAGAAGTGAAAGGGATAATTTACAGATATAAATGAATCCAATCTTGTGTGTATGAGCTACAAAATCGTGGTTCAAAAGATATTTTATGGATGGCAGAAGTTAATAGACCTGGACGAAATGGCAAGTGCTAAATGCGATTGCTCAAAAACCATCAAATTATATAGTGAAATATAAGGATTTAATTAAGTGACTAATTTTCTGAACCAATTTTTATTAGTTATTCAAAGTAGCAGCGTCGATAATACCTATAAAATGGCTTGGGCCAGAGCAATTGTTGAGTTGTCAATTAATAGAACCGACCCTCGGATCTATTTAGAAGAAATAGCTAAGGTGATGCTTCGGAATTACTGGAATCAAACAATTTTCTTTGATTTAATACAAGGGAGTAACCCATCAAAACCACCCAAGTTTATTAAAGAAGTAAAATACTTAATTAACTCTTTTTATGTGATTCAAGGAACGCAAATTCCCAAACGATTTGAGCTTGTAGAGCACTTATTAGACATCAACTATAAAAAATTGGTGAGCATTTTGAAAAGGGATGTTAGTTGGCGTTTTTTAAATCTAGGCAATGAAAAGGCTGAGCTATATTTTTATGAACAAGAAGCTGACTTTATCTTATTAGAAAATATACAGGTCCTTGCTCAAAACTCTTCACTCTTGTTTGATTCTATTAACTTTCGTTGGACTCAGATCTTAGAGCAGTTTAATACATCACCTCGAGTTGCCAAAAAAGTGAAATCAATGGATTTAGGAGAGTCAATTAGGCGGAAGTCTTTGAAGCCTTTTAGACCTTATCTTGATGTTATAAGTAGTAAAAAAATATGTTTTCTTTGTGGCAACCCAATTCCTAAAGATCAAGTGAGTATCGATCATGTGATCCCTTGGTCATTTATGTATAGCGATGATTTGTGGAATTTAGTTTATGCCCATAAAGGATGTAACTCTCAAAAACTAAATGTTATCCCCTCCCAACTTGATATTGAACGATTGAATTCAAGAAACGAGAAGCTATTAAAACAGTTGAAACAAACGGAACTAGCTAACAAAAAACACACTCATGAACTTGAATTAGCAATTAATCAAAATTACGTTGAAAAGTTTTGGATAAGTGCCAAGTAATTAAGCAATTAGCAAGCTATTAATTTATTACAAGACTTAAGGAAGTACCGTGTTTGAAATTGGCAAAGAATATAAAAGAAAAGAAGAAATTCATGGTGTATATGGTGGCCAGGCTCAAGGTGGAATATCTACACCGAAAAATCACCCAGTGGTTTTTATTTTCACCTCTGACTCCGGCGAACAGCATGGCTATCGAGATGAGTATCACGACGATGGTTTATTCTGGTATACAGGCGAAGGGCAAATCGGTGACATGAAAATGGTGTCTGGTAATAAAGCCATTTTTGAGCATGCAATAAGTGGTAAAACCATTCACGTATTTGAATATATTCGAAAAGCATACGTGCGTTACATTGGTTCAGCAGAATGTTTGGGCTATCATGAGGAAGATCGTCCTGACCGAGAAGGGAACAATAGAACAGCCTTCGTCTTTCATCTGGATATAGATTCATCTTACAAAGAAAATACCGCCGCAGAACCGAAAGCTATCTTTTCTCCAGAGAGTCCGAAGCAGCTTAAGAACAAAAGAATTAAAGATTTACGTAAAGCAGCCTTAAACAAAAGCTCTAGAACAAGTACACCCAAAGAAAAACAAGAAATTGCTGTTTATCGCTCACTAGCACTAAAGCTTTACGTTATCGCTAGATCAAAGGGAATATGCGAAGGGTGTGGAGCAAGCGCTCCCTTTCAGACTAAAAGCGGGCCATATCTTGAGTGTCATCATGTTCATAGGCTCGCAGATGGAGGACCGGACCACCCTAAGAATGTGGTGGCTCTTTGCCCTAACTGTCATAGGCGTGCACATTTTTCCAATGACGCACAAGCCTATAATGAAACACTTAAAAAAGTAGCCCACGAGGCTGAGCAAAATTCCTTGTTATAAATCAATTAACTTCGCGCATTTCAGGAGGCGGGGTAGCAAAGCTGCGCCGGTTATTAAGGTGATAGGCCATAATAACTTCTAAAGGAATACGCCTATTTCCAGCAGCGCAGGTCGAAAACTAGAAATATGGGCATATAAATTAATCAGCCATTCAGAAGATTTCATATAGCTTACTAATTATTAGCTATACTTAGATTGTAGGTTCAGTGGGAAGATGAATCAGTCCATGACTAATATAGGTTGTTAAAATGATTAAATTAGTTCAAAATGCGGATTCTAGAATTTCTATTATTGTTAAAAATTCATATATTTATGGAGTAATTTCTGTATGGGTGAGTACGCTATGAAGTACTCTCATGAAGAAGATATTGAGAGTGCTCGCTCAGAGGCTAGTTCTGAGTTTTTCAGTAGGCTCGAAAACAGAGCTTTACAGATTCTCATAGAACACTCAGATAATGTCCGTTTTCATCAGGATAAAGATGAAAGTAATAAATATGGCACCCAAGAATTAACAGCTGATCTGTTAAAGCAAAGAATGAGGGTGAATTATACTGCATTCTCAAGAGTGTTAGTTTCTTTAAAGGAAAAAGGGTATGTTTCTATAAAACGTAACGAAAAACCACTCTCAGATGATCCCTTTAACAGTTTATCGGTTTCGCTTACAAGGTTGGGGTTAACCCAAATTAAAAATGTTATTTTGAGAAAAAAAATCAACTTTTTTTAATCTCTTATTACAGGGAATTTTGTCATTTCTATTAGTAATAAATTAAGCGCTCTTACTAAGTTTTTTAACTTTGGATATATGACATTTGTAGTGCTATTGATACACATATTTGTTTCTTTTTTACTTTACTCATCAAGCGAAAGTTACATTTACCCTGTTGATTACCTGTGTACTTGGTGGCTGGGATTATTTTTCTCAGCCATAGAGCTCTCATCTAGATATAAAGATGATCCTGTTTCTGCTCTCTCAAGCAAACCAGGGTTACTGTACCTATTAATAAATGGTTTAATTTGTGTATCTGCTCTTTATCTAATACAAGTGTTTGGGCTTGGGTTTGAGGTCGAGGAAAGCTTGCCTCTGTTAAGCCAAAGAGTTTCAGATATTTTACAAGCCTCTCTATCTAGTTTTTTTCTTATGCGAAGCTCTTTCCTTAAGCTAGGTGAAAAGTCTCAGATTGATTTAGGCTTGAACGCTGTCTTAAAAAAAATGCTTGATATTGTTGACAGAGAAGTCGATAGGGTGAGAGGAGCAAAAAGAACAACTGAAATTAGTTTGCTATCGAAAGGTGTGCGTGTAGAACTTACAGAGCATATCTTTTCACTTTGTACTCACGCAATGCAAAACGTATCTAGCGATGAAATTAAACATATTCAGTTAGATATTGATGAGCTGAAAGCTGCAGATGAGGATACCTGCGTAAATAAGCTAAAATCATTACAGTTGAGAATTTTCTTAAAACTGTACACTGTTATAGGTTTAAGCACATTAAAAGCTGCTGTTAAAGAAATAGATAGCTTGATGCCTTCAGATCTTAAAGGCCCTTTGGAAGGTAGAGAAGATGTAATAAAAGATGCTTTCCAATTTATCAGCTCTCATTTGGACGATTAGAGAATTGAGAAACTGCTTATTGGTATTATTCATCGTTATTTTTTCTCAAAAAGTATGGGCAACTATAGAGGTACGTACCATAGATGTAGGGCCAGGCCTCTGCATTATAATTAAAGACCACTTAACAGAAAAAGTTGTATTGTATGATGCTGGCCGGTGGGATAATGAATTTTGCTATCTTGATTTGTATAAAAACATGCCAAATCAAATTATCGATTTAGTTATCCTAAGTCACTCGGATTCTGATCATATTGGAAATGTAACTAAAATACTCAATAGATTTACTCCTAAAATTGTCATTCATACAGGTTACGAAAGGGAGAGAGTTAAAACATGGAGAAAAGTTAACCAAAGTCTTTCTGAATCGGTACAGAGAGGGGCCTCAGTGATTAACTTAAGCTCACTAGGATTGGAGCAGGTCAAACGAGTATTTGAAATAGGAAACTTCAAAGTTGAGCTTTTATCTGGTGGTGATATTTGGTACAAATCAGCTGATAAAAGTGATGTCACTGAACTCTCCGAATCTAAATTAAGAAATAGTATAAGCATAACGGCAAAATTATCAGCCTACGGTAAGTCTCTTTTATTTACTGGAGATATAGTTGGAAGAAAAGAAATTGATGATAATGAACACTGTTCTTATAGTGAAAAGTATCTTGTTGACTCATATAAAAAAATGAATTCTGATGTTTTGTTTTTACCTCACCATGGTGCCAATAACGCCAGTTCAAAATGTTTTATTGAGGCTGTATCCCCAAGCTATATGATTATCTCCGCTGGTCACAAGTATAGTCACCCTAGAAGTTCAACCCTTAATAGATCCCTAAATGCTTTAGGCATCTCTAAAGAAAATGTTTTGAGAACGGATAGAGGAGATGATGAAGGAAGCCTAGAGTGGGGGCACTTGAGGATTCCTGGGTGTAAAGATGTAGCTGGTGACGACAACATTGTTACTTTTATTAAACCGTCGGGCGAATTATTAGTGTTATACGAAAATGAAGATAATATTTGTTCATAGATTAGAAATACTTTAATGAAAACAACTCGGTATTAATTCAACTTCCAAACGGCTAAGTGGTATCCGTCTTGTATATCACTAAAATTTCCATTACCAACAAAATCATTACCATTCCAAAGGTCAAAATGTCCTGTGGCGTCAGCCCAGGCTACGTGATAAACAATGATGCCTTTAACAGAAGGAAGAGTATTACTCCCTATTGGCTGCCCTGGTTGTTTACTTATGCCCCAAAAAGGCGTGCCTATTTGTGATTCAATAAAGTTTTTTAGCGTTTTTACTTTCAGAATTATTGTGTTGCCTGCACCATCCTGGGCTTCTTTGTATTGGCTGGGTATTTCTATACCACTTTTACGTATTGCTATAGACAATCGAATGGCGCAAGTATTTGCGTAGTTTGGATTGTTAATTAACGTTGGCCATTCTCCCCCTAAGGCGTTATATAAATCGGCACGTGCCTGAGCACTGTTAGTGCTGGTAGGGCGAGGATAATTTTGTTTTACATCGTTAAAGTTTACCATTTAATGCTCCTTTTGAATGATCACTCGTACGTTACGAATACTGTAAAACTGATTGTTGTTGTCACCTTGCCATTGAAAGTCCAATTGAAATTCATGGTGCTCAGGATTTAAGAAATCAACAACATTCTTGTTCCAGCTGTTATCTGTGGTTCTGGCGGGAACGACCTGTAAAGGGTGTCGCCCAGTTTTCTCGATAATTTCCATATCTGATGTGTTGCCGGTGTTTGAATCAAAATACAGGCCTTGAGTTTTGTGTTGTTGCTCGTGAAACACCGAAATGCTTAAATCGAAACTAGCCCAAATCGATTCTTTAGCACTTATCAATTTCAGCTCATCCACCAGTAACTTTTGAACAAGTTCTTTAGGCTTCCAGCTCCTTTTACTTAGTACAATTGGAGGGGAGTTTTCTGCGCTTTCAGATTTCGACACCAGCATATCTAAGGCAATAGCCGGGCCCGTAAGAAACGCAAATTTAGGATCAAATACTCTGCCTATCATTAAGTCAAGGTTTTCTTTTTTATGCTGTACGTTTCGGCCCTGAACTAGGGCAAGCGAATGTGTACTCCATATTGGCAACTCAATCTGAAGGACCATATAAAAGGCCGAGTCACTGGTTGATCCGGCATCGCTCAATTTGGGTCGGAAGGTAAGAATGCGATAATAGTTATCAAAGCCCTGATGTTGTGCGGATACCCCCCCGTTTATAAGCTTAAACACTAATGGTCCATCTAACACAGATCTGTCTTCAGGCTTATCTAATGGTCTACTCAGATGGTCAGTGAGATCTTTGAGTACATCATCTGAAGTTATCAGAGCCCAGTCATCGATATTATGCATGTTTAATCCAATATCTTTTTCGAGTTTATCAAACAGTGCAATGAAATTATAACTGCTGTTATCGGTACCTACACTATTGACTCCAGAGCTAGGAATGTTTTTGTCCCAGAAAAACCCAAATACGTCGTTGGTAAAGCCGTTGGACCATTGACCTCCCTGTGCTAATTCCTCATCACCATTGATCTCACAAATAATTGTGAATAACTCATCATCCTCGGCATAGGTTCGCTTGGCATCTTCATAACCGCCAGAACTATTCTTGATCTGCCTCACATATTGACTGACGAGTAATGCTCCTTGAGAACTGGACTGTTCAGTAAGAAAACCATTTTTTAACTTTTCAAGGTCAGCTGGTTGGGTTTTGAATCGCTCGGTGTTCTCATTTTTAATATCCAATTGTCCAGAAAATACAATCACTGGCTTAACAAGAGGTTTTCTTGAGATAAGCGATACTCGCGCTTTTGGTACGACGTCAAATTCATTTTTATCATTGTAGACAATACCTCCGGATGGAATCTCAATACCTGATTTTACTTTACCCGCAGGAGCACCAACGGGAACACCGTTCATTCCTTTTTTGTAAGCTTTATTACGTTCTTTCGCTGTAGCGTCAATCACATCCTCAAAGCTATTTAATTGATAGCGTGTAAAGTGAAAATCATTGTCATATGATTCATCATCCAGGTATTCCAGAAATCCACCGGCTCCGACCGTATTGTCTTTTATAAAACTACTGATGTTGTGTAGGCTATCTTTTCGTGTTACTAACGAAGCTTTTGTTTTGTTGTTTATTGGTTCGATTATTTTTGTTGTCTCTAACTCGTACAAATCCGGATTGAGTGGTTGCTCATTTGAGTGACTCAATTTGTGAAATATCCAGGCTTTTGCATTCTTGAATTTTGCCGGTTGGTTCATAAGCTGAGTACGAATTTGGTCGCGAATCTCTTTTGCTATTTTCTTGTCGGCTTTCCACATATTCACAAAATCATTCACTTTGTCTTTAGAGTAATCCTTATACGGATGAGGGAGAGTCCATAGCCGTTTTGATAATGAGTCGAACAGAGTGGCAATTTGATCTTGTTTACTTTGCATCGTATCAAAATGCGTTTTCCAAGCTGCTGCCTTATACGTCTCACTCCATACAGGTACGCGAACATTGATGACGTCATCAAGATAGACAAAATACTCTTTGATATAAGAAGCTATTTTGCTTTTGTATTTTGGGTGAGGATCTATGGGTACGAAGCTCAATGGAATACAGGTAGGGAAGACTTCCTGTTTGTTTCCATCTACTGCAGTTTCAGGAACCAACCAGTCTCCTGAGCCATAATTGCCCACCAATTCGTTAAACACCGCCGCACTGCCTTTTTCAACATCTATGCCATCAATACTGTCTCTCGCCTTCTGCAATGAGCTTATGTACTTTGTAAGGATCTTTTTGACGTTATGGTTTTGGACTTCTTTAACTTTTAAACCGTTTTGATCATACCAATCATCCACACTCAGTGCCTGGTTATTTATTCGATAAGGCTTAAAGGTACCCGAGGGGACGCAGTCCTTGTCACGCTCTATATGAATAAACATTTCTATGGCGTTTGCTTTTTTACTTAAGCCATAGCTGGCATCCAGTTCGATTTCCAGTGGTTCAGTTGGCAAATAAGTTAGGTTACTCAGATAGTTAATCAACTCCTGCGTGATATCCAACTCAAAATTATCGGGCCCCAGCGCTGATGAAAGGCAGGCTGCAAGATTATTTTTCCCCGAGTTTTTTACATATTTGGTGGCATCAAAACGTACGATGTTTCCTTCAAGCATGACTTTCTGCGCAAACTTCATTTCAGCTACTGAGAGCCAGGCCTGCTGAAACACTGCTCGTTCATGCTGAATGTCATTGGGATCATCAGTTGAGTTTACGGGGGTTAAATAATCAAAATCAAAGTGGAGTAAAAAGCGTTCGCCTTTGTTACCTTCAGGTGGGCGGTATTCAATACGAAAAAATGGTTGATGATTTTTCTTTTTGATCTGCGTAGGTAATACAATATCCCAATCAATAGCTGCACTAACGGAGCCAAGGCTATGTTGCGGCAACCTGGTTCCAAAACTGTGCTCTAGGTCGACATTGATAGGTCGACCTCTGCTTTGTTTGGCCAATTGGTAAATTGCTTCTAATTGCGACCATGGCGCCTGTTCTTCCAGAGATGGCCATGGTCTTCTATTGTAAGTGAAATGAAAAACATGATTATTTTTACCATTTTCTTTAAACTCGAATTTTGGGATTTCCTCATGTTCTGGATTAAGGTGTAATACCTTTATGCTGCCATTTACGGCCATTTCCGTGAACACGTTGATTGTATTGTGATTCACCTGATCTTCAGCTACAGCGTTGTACCAGTCATCAGTCGTTGGATTGTCTTCATTGAAGGGGTACTTGGCCGTCACCACATGTTCTATATGTGAAGCACTCTGGGCAATATGAAACTTGATATCGTCCTTGAATAAAATCGTGGGTTGCGCAAACTGCAAGTTGTCTTGCAACAGGCTGTTATCAAAGCTAACTGCGTGGAACTCACTTTCAGAGTAAGGACCGTTAAACGGGAGTTTCCCTACCTCGTTGGGAGCGGCTTCCCAATAGAGCAAGCTATTTTCTTCCTCATCGCCAATTTCTCGCTTCGTCAGATTTAGTTTGAGCGGTGAATTGCTGTTAGTTTGAAACAATGGTACAACCGCAGCAACATGACCCAAGTAGTCTTTTGCGCCAAAAAAGATTACAGACTCTTGCTGAAGGGGGGTGTCAGTTTTAACATCCCAGGCTAATAACCCTTTGAACACACAAATGGGCGCAGGTTTTTTCTCCACAGCATCATCTACAGTGCTGTACAGTAATTCCGCACCGGCGAAAACACGTTCCTGCTGACTAATTTGACTGAGGTAACGATAAAAATCTTCTTTATCTTCGTCACCGGGCACGAATCTCATCAGGACATTGGCATTGTCTACCGGGAAATCTCGATAAACTTCAAAGCTTCCTTCGAATACTGCCTTGAAGCCAACGCTTATTTGATTAGGTAATGTTTTGAGGTCGGTTGCCCCTTTTTCAAAAGCAAGACGCATTGCTGCCACTGAGGTTAAGTTGAGGTCATCTACAACAGTGTCTTGCGAATCATCAATGATTCTGGATTCCTGATTGCGACCAAAAACACTGCCGGTTAGATTTGGCCAATGCACAAGATTGGTGGGAACATGCTCTACATAAACACGTTTGTTCAAGTCATTGAGAGTTCTATATTGAACAGGAAGGTTGGGTAACTTCGCTTTTATTTTGGAAAAAATATCTTCAACATTATCACCTGGGAACTCTATGGTATGGATGACATTGTCTTCCGTAGCACGATTGCTCAGATAAAATTCAATGGTTAACCGGTTAGCAGTGTTTAAATCCAGTGCCTGACTACTGTCGGCAAGTTTCAGCATATTTCCAAGCATGCCGTGAATATTGGTAGTGTTGTTGCCAAATGTGTCGGTATCCAGCACCATTTGATGTTGATCCAATTTAACATTTGCCGGAAGAATACGCCGTGTGCCAAATAGTCGGGTATCGTTCAATCTGGAACAGACTGCCAATTTTTCTTCATCGTTGGCTTGTTCCAGTTGTTCGGCAATGCTGTGTGCGTGGAATCTCGCGTAGGTGAGTGCGTTATCGTTTTTAATGGCTTTGGCAAAGGCTTTATGTACAGTTAGGTGAGAACGGGTATCTTCTTGTTTGCCCTGCCATGACTGTGTATCTGATATCGCACGGTTCAGTCGTTCAAACTCCAACCAATCACTATTTGAAAATTGAAGTCTGGACGCCTTATTGGTATTTCTTGTCAGTATATCGCCATTATCGTTTCCTAGGGTGACTCTCACCTCCACTTCATGAGGAAGAGCTGCGCCCAGCATCTGCTGTTTTTGCTCATCACTTAAGGCGTTAATATCGTCAAGAGAAAATGCTTTTGTCCCTTTTAGGATGCCAGCTAAGTCGTTTTTCATTTGCGGGTACAACATGAATGGCATTACATCGAACCACAGCTCCCACTCATTCTGATCATTGACAGGCTTAAAGAATAATTCCGGTATAATGTAAATTGATGTAGACATAATTAGTTCAAATAAAATGTTTTGTTGAAACCCATAGTGGTAGAAGCACGCACACTCTTGCACACCTTGAACCACTTTTTACCTATGCAGGCACGAGCGGATGCTCTGGCGTGTAATACAAAATTAGCCCGTAAGGTGGATTTGCCACTGCCACTCCATTCTAGAGTTGCCATAGCCTCTGCCGTCGCGATGACTGAAAAACGAGCTGAAATGATCCAGAAATTGAGTTCTCCAAAGCCTTCAACTAAGATTCCAACGGCCCCGCGTAATTTCAAAAAGGTAATATCAAGTTCACCGTTTTGTTTGGAAAGTCCGATTTCACCAGCCAATACGTAGTAAATGCCGGCCCGCACGTAAACAGTGAATATGCCGCTGCCAAAAGTAGCGCCTAAGCCAACCTGAGTGGCGTAGCCGCCAATCACACGAATCTCACTTTTATTATTGGAACGAACGGCGACCTTACGCATCTCCATAAACATACCGCCTTTGCCCTGAAATGGAGTGATAATGGCACCAAAACTTCGGGCCCAATTGCGAACCCCGTTGTTCATCAGATAGGGGTAGCCAAAATCAAATTTCCAGCCACCATTCATCACCACCTTGATACCTACCACACCGCCGTCAAAGCGAATTGGTCCAGTGGTTACCGCAGGACATTTATATTCCAGGTAAAAATAGTCTTCAGACGGAGTATTACCCTTCACATACAGAATAGAAAGGGCAGGGACATCCAGGCCAAACCATTCTTTCAAAAAGGTGCCTTGCAGGGCTAAACCGTAATAACGACCATCCTCAAAAATGAATTTACCAACGACCGCATCGCCTAACACCGTAAAACCACCGGCGAACAACCATCTTTTAATGGTTAATCCAGTGGCAGTGGCATGGGGAATTAGTTCTCCTCCATCCCAAGCATTTCTTACCAGATACCTGATTTTTTCCTGGCCTTCCATATCCTTTACAGAAAGCAGTCGAACGGCCATATCTTCGCCGTCAATCTTTGGAAGCTGGATGCCTTTGCCGGCAAGTACCCAGTCAATAGAAAATGCGCCGAAGTTAATAGTTGTGTCTTTGGGCGTCCATACACCGATAAACCCTCTTTGGCCATCATTGGGGTTGGTGTACATGGCCATAGACAGACCGTCGACGATAGAGTTGCCTAAAATATTTAAACTGACGCCATTGAATTGTAGCCAGGGTGCCTCAGTACCTAAATTTGGGCGATACTCGTTTTTAAAGTACGCACTTTCGATGGAGAGGGTTAGTATGCGCATCAAATCCAGTTCCAGCCCTTTAAAGCCAAATCCTCTTACTCCCAGAGAAAAATCATCAGGATTAAACTCATATTTGCCTTTGGGTTTGCCATAAGCAATAGTGAAATCCAGAGAAAGAGAATCCAGCCCTTTGCTGCATAATTCAGGAAGCTCACCTATTTCAAAACGATAATCATTTAGAAATACAACATCGTAGTTACTCAGATTCTTACCTCCCAGCATTGCCAATCCGCCATAGTCAAAACGGGGACCCTCCAATGCTGGAAAATCAAGGCCAAAATTCTGAAACTTGAGGGTTAACTGGTCATTTCCGAACAGATTAACATGTGGTAAATTCGGGTTAATCTTAAAAGAGGGGTAGAGTATTTTTAGCCATCTAGGGGCATTATCGTTGCCATTTTGCAGTGCAGGTAGACGTATTCCTAAGCCTCGGAAATCGACGCTGTTATCACTGTCCCCCAGTGTCATGCTGCCGATATTTAGCTCCTGGAACTCGATATCCCCATCCATGTCAACCAGGGTTTCATTGTTCCTGAATAAGATCTCGCCGCGTTTCAGATAAACTTGTTTGATAGGACCTATGCCATCATCGGATTTGATAATCGGGTAACGGGTAGGAAGTTCACCAATAAAACGAATTTCATCATTCCTGGCATCATAAAATCCGTTTATTTTTACAGTTGGCAATTCATCTACGGATACCTTTCGGTGATCTAATCTGGACCCCAATACTGAGCGAAACTTAATGTATGCTTGTGCGTTAAAATCCACTAAGCGACTATCGACAAAAGTAGCTTTTACACTTTGCATACGGAAGATAGTTTCACGTTCTTCTCTTATGGTGTCCTTTTTAACTTGCAAAGCACTATTATTATGGGGGGCAGCGTCTTCATCCCATGATTCCGAAGGCCACTTTTCGTTGTTATACCAAATTACCTTACCGTTGGTGGAATAATTGTTAGTTGCGGACGCATCTTTGCTAGGGGTGATGGCAACATACTGCAATTGCATGCTGCCAGGCGACACCATGGAGGTTAATACTGGGAACTTTTTAAAATCCAGGTTGACTCCAAACAATATGGCACCAACATAATCAACACCCTGCACCTGAGGATCTAAAATGTCAGTGTAAAGGTCTCGAGTCTCAGTACTGTCAGCAGTGGAAAACTCAATTTTTGCGTCATAGATACCCAATTCTTCTAGTATTTGTTTAAGGGTAATCCCTTTACGCAGCTTTAAAATGGCAATCGGAAATCGCACACCATTTTGCAGGGTTAAACCGATAGGTTGTCCGTCAAAGCCAAACAGACTAGTGTTAAAATCTAACGAATGGGCATGACTTCCCATGTTAATGGTCCCCTTTCCGCCAGCAAAGAAAGGGACATAGTAAGGCACTTCATCTGAGGTAAATTCGGTATCAAAACTGATGGGATGAAAAATCTGACGTATATGATGCGGATCGAATTTAATGTCACTTCCATCAACAGTAGGTTGATCCGCTAAAAGTGAACTGTTTGCGGTATCGTCATACAGCTTGTTAATGCTGATATGACGGTTTCGATTGTCCACCTTTTTTTCTGAGTACATGGTTTCATGAAAAGAATGCTCAATAGTGTGTTTGAGCTTGTTGTCCTCGAGGCTTTTATTCAATTTTGCTGAAAACTCAGATTTTAACCCTGTTTGTTGTTGATACTTAGCATTTACCAGTGGTGTACTCAGTGACTGAGTCGTACCCCGAGAAAATTTCATCACATAGGCATTGGTCGATGTGGTATTTAGCACAAAACTTTCCGCCATTTTGGGTACCAAAAGGCTTGTTTTTTGTGTTTTCATATAAGGAAGTGTGTAGCGCCTTATCATATCGCTGCTGAGCCCCGTATTTGCGGGGGAATGTTCTTTTTCTTCTCCGCAATCCATAGCATCAATAATCATGCTCGATTGACCAATAAGTAACTTGACATCAGGGATCACAGAATTGATTCGAGCTAAATTGCCGTGATAAGACAAAGTGACAGGCTTATCCTCAGCTATCATCAGGCCTGCATAATAGCGCTCGGAATTAGCCATCTGTCCCACTAGACGCAACTCTTCCGAGGCTGTTAGCTTGATGATTTCATTATCTTTGTCTGAAAGCGCATGCAGTCCGAGACTAAAACCGTGACTGTTTTTTGGTAGTAATGTCAGTTTATCTAGAGCGGAATATTTTCCGGGCTTATATAAGTAGGTTTTTAGATTTGCGTTACGAAAATTTAAGGCGGATTTGACAGGGTTCTCTCTAGTTGCAATTCCACTGGGTTTAGGCTGATAAAGTTGAATTGGCAAGCCTTGGTTGTTGGTCTCTTCAAATTCAACTGACTGTAAATTCAGAGGCGAGTTGAGGTTCAATGTAAAAGGCTTGCTTTCAAAAGTAGTATTTAAAAGTGCGCCAATAATTTTTTCATCGAAGTCGCCCAATAGAGCCCCTTTTACTGAAGCCGTGATTTCGATACTACCCTTTGTAAAAAGCAAGCTTTGTTGCCCAATATTAATCATTAAAGGACTACTGGTACTCCAATGAAATTCGATAGGATAATTTGAATAGTCGTCAACTGCACCAATAAAACTGACTCCGCTCAATAATATTCCGATTTCACCATTGTAATTTCGCAGTGCAATTCGAGATGACACAATATGAAATACATCAAAGTCGCAATAGAAGGCAGTATGACCTGTATAGTTATCGCGTCCAGTCTGAAGAATGCCTATTTTATTATGATCTGATTGACCATTCTCCTTGACAGTATAGTGTGTGCCTTGCGCCTCTACCAAAAAGTGTAGATTGCAAAAATATTGAGCTTCTCCAACAGTCAACACTGCCTCAATGGCAGCTTGTGCGCCGGCAATGGTGGCGTTCCATATTAGGGCGCTTGCTGGACGCTCAATTTTAGTATTTTCGTAAACCTTTAAATCTAAGCCGAATAAGTTGATCTTCATTACTATCTCTCCATGTAAAGCAAAGTACCTTATTCAAAAATGAGTTTGTCACCGTGAGCCAACAATATGTTCTGTTTGCTCTCTGGAGTGAATGAAATGTACGGCGTATTGCCCAATATAACTTGGGGCTTTGGTGTTTTTCGAGCTCTCGTGTGTTTGAAACGTATTTGGACAAACTCTTTATATTTGGGGTGTATTAGTTTTCGTTTTGAGGTTGATACATCATCATTAGTCTTGATTTTGCCAAATGGAATGTACTGACCATTGCGTAGTATTCCGGATATCATTTTTTTGTATTTATTTTCAAAGTCACTTACTGTGCTACAGGGTAATATTCTTTTGCTTGTTCCCAAGTCAAGTTCAGTGACTACAATGAAGGGAGTTACCATCATTTTATAGGGCCGTGTATCCGCAATTTTCCTAAGTGATAATTGAGTTCGTGGCTTGATTATTGATTCTGAGTTAGTGAAATATTCATCAGAATCAATACCAAACATGAACCTAATACTTTTTTGATTCTCAAGATTTTTAAGGCGCCTTGTTTCTCCCAGAATGAATTCAACATCATCCCCCTCGTCTTTTCCGTCGACAATTTCATCTGGTACTAAGCGAATAGGGACTGCTGTACTTATCATCTGCCCCACATGCTTTTCGTCATAATCAGTTACCAGTGTATCTTTATTATTTCCAAGCGATCCTAACTCTTCTGGGTCCCAATTCAGATTTCTGAGGTTCAGATCGATTGAGCTGTAATCCTTCTGTGTAACTAACTCAAAGCTGCGGCAAATATTGCTTTTTATAAATTGTAAAGAGTTTTCAGAGTCAAATGCTGAGCAGAGTTCTTTGCTGTCGTCACAGCGTTTGCCTGCCTTATCTTCAAAAGTCATTGGGTAATGAATGACCAAGTTGTTGGTTATTATTTGAAATAACTTTAATTTGTCGCTTTCAGGTAGCGCTTTGAGTTTTTCCTGAAAGGAAAATGGCTCATTCTGCCATCTCTGATGACTGACCGTTGATTGGGTTAACCACCAATGCATAAAGACACGCTCTTTAGCTGACAGTACTTGACTGAATTTTGTATTCTGATGAGCTGGTGGTACTTCAAAAAGAGCATCCGTATATGCACCTTGAGTACTGTGACCTTTTTCCTTATTCACAAATGCCATATTTCCATCAATTCCTAGTACCATTCCAGGTAAAACTTCAAAAGTTCTGTGGGGCCTAGCTGCAGATTTATCATAATTAAACCCCTGACACTGATTTGTGCCGTTATAGGGTAAATAACTAATACTACAGTTGAGGTTATCTGCACTAGGCTCTTTAATGAAGTATTTATTACTACATCCAAAGAGCAAAAAAACGCCAAATAATATGAGAGGAGTATTCCTTGCAACGATAATCTGTTGAATAATATCCATATTAAAGAATTCCATATTTTTGAATCGATGGAGATTTGGGTTGTTCAAAAAGTGACCAGCACAAATAACAACATAGACATAAGATGTTTTAAATGCAAGTTAAAATATTTGTAATTGCCACCCAAAACCACAGCACCAATTTTATAAAGACAACCGATAGTTGTTAATCAGCTTCTGATGAATTCAAGCCTGCGTATGCTTCACCAGATTAAGATTTTTGCCTAGAAGGGGTTGTTACTAGAAGTATCAGACTTCATAAGCCCTGTACTGAGTTTCAAATGAGAGAGTTGTATAGCTTTTTTGTAATTGCTCATGTTCTAAAACGAGTAAATGCTATAAGGTCTGTTATGAGCAAAAAGCAGACGACTAGACAAACTCGTTTGCCTCAAAATGAGTTAGTGTAAATGCTCTACAGATCTATTTTGAGAGATAACCAGACATTTAAGTCAGCTAAAAATAAGAGTTAGTTGATTTCCAAAATATGTAGTTCGCTAATATACTCAAGAAAATGAGTGACAAGCTCATTTTCTTTTCTGAATATATTAAGTGCCAATAAAAATATATAGTTGGCTATGTATTACGTTATTTGTTAAGAATAGATTTACTAATACATTAGCGTGACATCGGCAGAAAGATGTGACGCGCGCACTATAAGTCAAGTGATGCAATACATATATAGTTTAATACAAGAGAATCCAGGGTTTTATGCATGGGCATTTGGGCTTGTCAATGTCGGTTGGATTTTGTTTGCGTATTTTAATAAGCAACGACACGAAAGAGATCTTAAATTCTTGGAACAGGATTTGAGATATAATGCAGACAGACGACTTAAATTATTCGATCTGAAAGCCACTCAATATAGCCAATACGTCACAGACTTGGATGCGTTTAGTAAGAAGAATCAGGTTGAGATGCCAGCTAGAATGCAGCCCATTTTTGAAAGTTATTTTAGTGAGTATATGGCTGCAAGTGAGTTAGGGGACAATCTAAGGGAACGAGCAGCCATTGAGTATTTAAGTTCTCAAATACTGAGTCTGATGAACGAAGGCCTTCAAGATGTGACGAAGCTTAAATACGAATCAAACAGGCTTAAACTAATCGCTACAGACGAAATGCTCGAAACATTTGAAAAGATCGAATCATTAAACCAAGAAATATTTGATATAACAAAAATATACATGAGCGAATTCACTGACATTATAATCGAACAACAGACAGAGAGAACTGAGTTGTTTCAAAGTACGGCATCTAAATTAGGCATGGAACAACAAATGTATTCTAAGCTGTTGCTTCAGCAAATGAGACAAGAGATAAATGATATATAAATGACATAACAGCTCTGTTGAATGAATTGGAGTATCGCCAAAAATCTGAATTCAGTCGAAAAGAACAGTCAGGTTTAATTAGAGAGTGAAATCAAACCTGACTGGTGAAGTTAAATTTATAGAGTTAGCTAACCATCATACTAAGCGGCAAACTCGGTTGAAATCTTTTTGCAGGTCTCATCGTTTTTTGTATTATCTCTTTTTCTGTCAACGTCTGTTTTGCAAACAATAGGGTAGGGCCATACTGTTTACTTAGATTTTCTAGACCCCTATCCCTAACTGCATTACATCGCGTCTTTATCTCTCTTGTTATAGATCTTGCTTCAACGCCTTTAAGCATACATCGATAAACCTTTGGGTATGCATTTAAAAAATAACTATCAGGGCATGTGAGGACATTACCAGGGATAACTATATTTTTGTTGCCTCTTAGTCTGAGTTCATGTCTTGTCCATGATTGATATTCTGGTGCATCTTTTGGCAACTGTAATTGTTTACCCTTCTCGTATATGACCATCTGTTTGCTGGCATTTTTTGAGCCAATATAGATAGTTCGTCCTGTTGATGAGCTAATGTTTTCTCTGGTTGGCTTTGGCCCAGAGGAAGGTGAAAAGCCACCAGAAGAATACTTTTTTTGTATAAAGCGGATATTGTAACGGCTTGAGAAGTCATCTAAAGCTATATCAACTCGTTTAATTTCAAAGCGGTTTCTTTCCATCAATTCTAAAAGCGGAAAGAAATAGCATTGACTAATATTAATCAATTCACACGCATAGCCTGTGAGTTCAACAATTATGAATTGCTTATCAGCATTCCATTTTATAGCCCCGCAATAGTGTACTTTTACATCAGTACTTTCTAGTAGGATGCCGTCATCAAAGTACTTTCTATTAAATTTATCTTTAGACACCTTAATTCTGAGGGTAGTTAACCATTGTTTGATTAAATAGATAGTTGACTCGAATTGTGCATCACTAGTTGTAAATAGTTTTAGAGTTAAATAATCAATTCGAGTTTTGAAATTATTATCTTCTAGAAAAGGACTATCTGTACTTTTTAACGGCATTAACTTCTCGTTGTGTAACTTACTGTTTTTTAACTCATTACTACTATTTGTTGTCTCACTTAATGGCTTAGTTATGATCTTAGGCTGCATTAATACGTTCCTCCATCCAGTTTTGAATGTCAGAAAGTCTCCATGCAACGGTTCGTGTATTCAGCTTTATACGTTTTGGAAATTTGTCTTCTTGCTCCATTTCATAACGAGTTGTTCTAGAGAGCCCAGTTAAGTGTTTACATTCTGCTTCACGCACAAAGCGATCAATTTGTGAATTGGTAGTATTCATCACGGATACCTTCCTATTATCATGGGCGATCGATATTGTTCGCCCTTGTCTGAGATGTATTTAACTGGAAATTTAAGAGTCTGAGAATCGTACCTAGCAGCTAGGCTCAGACTTTTTTATCTGCTGAGAATAATAGAAGTTTTTTACTGCTTGTGAGGTTTTGGGTTTCCATTCGTTATTTTTAATGAAGTGTGAGTAGTTAGAAATCCATTTTAAAATAGCTTCAGATTCTTCTGAAAATTCTGGTGTTACGCTTCTTAGATCGGCTCTTGATTTAATGAAATTGTTAACCTTATTTTTTATTATTTTCGCTATGTGGCTGCGGCTTAAAGTGCTTGTGCTGTAATTTGATACATATTCATTTAATGCGAAATTAACAATACCTTGATTCTTTTCAGCTTTAATCCGACCACCACTACGACCGTTTTTACGAGCTTTGTCTTTTACAGCTTCTTCTTTTTGTACTTCTCCTTGAAGCTTTTCAATTTTAACTGTTAGTAAAGGTTTTATTTCTTGTTTTAATTGTCTAAATAAAATTTCATTCGCGATATCATTTAGCCCTAGGTTTGTGAGCATCTGAGGCAACATGTAGTAAAAATCAGAGTCCTCTAAGTCTTCGATTTTTTCTTTATTTGCTTCAGTCATTCTATTTGACTCTTTGACAACGCGTTGTAATTCATCACTATTAGGTAGAGTTGTTTTTGGAATTGATGGATTCTCAAAGTATTTATTTCTCATCCATTTTAGAAAATCTTTTTGTTCTTCTTCTAAAATTTTAAGAGCTTTCTTTTTAGAGCCGGTAATTTGAATCTGTTCTGAAATAAAATTGTTGGTTATTTCATGCGCGTTAGTTGTTATTTCGTTTAGATGCATTTTGCCCTCACGTATTAATTTTAAAACTGAGGCATCCCTGCTATATTAAGTACTCATCGTACAATTTCGAACTTATCAGACAAAATACGATGCTGAAAGCATTAAAAAAGGGAAAGTTTCAAATTTTTTTCATCCCTGTTTTTGAGCAAAGTTGAACCCGGGGTTCAGAGATAGCTTGAGGCCCATGGCGTGGCCCATGGCTTTTTGGGTTTTTTGAATTATTATTATAAATCAAATATTTAAATCTTGGGTTTTACTCACCCCAGCTCCACCAAATATGAAAAAGGCTGCTCTCAGAGCGGCCTTTTTTATTGCCAAAACTTTTTCTAAAACTCGCCGAAATAAGTCCAGAATCTATAATCAAACAACCAACTGAACGGCATCAATAATCGGTTTGTTTTCTATATCAATGGTGTCGATGATGTGTTTGTGTAGGCGCTTTTTGTGCTCTGCGAAAATCGCACGCTTTTTATCGAATTGGCTGGCAAATTCGAGGGCGGTATTAAATAAAGCTTCGCTGTTTGGGCAAGCTTGTTCAATAACATGATCCGTGGCAAGTTCGCCTGCGGTAACGCGGCGGCCTGTTAGCATCATCTCGTTAAAACGATAGTATGGAATGGCTTTTTTAATAAAGGCGAGCATGCCCGGTAAAAACGGGATTGATAAATCCACTTCTGGGAAGCAGAAGAAACCACGGTCGCTTTGCATAAACCTAAAATCGCAAGCGCACGATAAAATGGTGCCATTACCAAACGCGTGGCCATTAATTGCTGCAATTACTGGCATTGGGAAGAGTAATAGGCGTTTAAATACCGCATCCATCGAGTGCATAAAGCCACTTACTTCTGCAAATTTTTGTGCTTTTAATGCGGGCATAAGCCAATCGGTATCTATGCCCAAGCTCCATGACTTTTCGCTGCTTGAAGTGATCACCAGTGCTTTGTGTTCAGGATTACGTTCGATTTCGTCTAGGCAATTTAAAAAAGCCTCAGCAAAAGCAGGGTTATGGCGATTTTCAGCTGTTGTCATAGTTAAGATAGCAACAGATCCTTGTGTACTTACATTCATCAGTGTCATGCTGTGCCTTTAATTTTATTGTGTTGTGGGCATAGTTATAACCCATAGGTTTAACAAAATAAACCACAAGTCTGACCAGTTGTGAATTTAGGGGCACTTCTCTTTTGGTTGATATGGTCTTTTAGTCGAAAGGGTTTTCAAATAGTCGCTAATAGTGGTGAGTCATGATAGCGTTAGCTCAAACACACTATTTAAAGCGTAACAATGGATTTGATCAGTTGGCAGTTTTTAGGTGGGGATTTATTAAGCCCGATCAGCACAATCATGCTCATTGTGGTTGCGGGCTTTACTTCAATGATTTCAGCGGCTTTTGGTGCAGGTGGCGGCTTAATGCTGCTGGTGATCATGGCATCCATGCTTCCTATGAGTGTGGTTATTCCTGTTCATGGGTTAGTGCAGTTAGGTTCTAATGCAAACCGCTTTTTGTTTACGTTTAAACATATTGATGGTGCTATGTTTGTGTACTTCTCTTTAGGGGGAGTCATAGGAGCGCTGGTTGCCTCAACGATTGTCACATCAATTCCCCTTGAATTAATGAAAATAGTGGTCGCTGCCTTTGTGCTTTATTTACTGTGGGGTGTGACGCCAAAACTCAGAGAAACCTCAAAGTTATGGCGGGTTCTTGCTGGGGGTTGGACTACGTTTATTTCGATGTTTGTAGGGGCAAGTGGGCCTTTAGTTGGCAGCTGCTTATACGTAAATAATTATAATAAGCTTAAATTTACCGCCACTTTCTCAAGCTGCATGACAGTACAACATACCTTAAAAGCGATTTTATATGGGGCTGTGGGGTTTGCATTTTGGCAGTGGTTGCCGCTGATTATGCTCATGATAATGAGCGGTGCTTTAGGTACTTGGCTTGGCCTTAAGTTATTGCACCGCATTTCGTCAGATAAATTTAAAAAGATTTTTCGTTTAGTGTTAACAGTGCTTTCCCTGCAACTTGCGTGGCAGGGGATTATGGCTTTTAGTATTTAAACAAACCCAATTTAGCAACGATGCCGCGTTCCAATTCATTGAGCTGGCCTATAGTGTTATCAAGGTGCTGAGCTTCTTGCGATAGACTCTTAGCGCCTTGGTTAATAAGCTGCATAGTATTTAAGATATCAGCGGTGACACTGGTTTGCTCTTCAGAACTTGCCGCCACGCTTTCGTTCATTTGATTAATGGTATTGATTTGTTTAGCAATATCTTTAAACACCGCTTGGCTTTTTTGATTCGCTTGGCTTACTTTATCACTCAGTGACTTACTTTGCTCCGTTGCGGTTACACAATCAGAGGTATTATTGTGTAGCGATACAATAATCGACTCAATCTCAGACGTTGAATCATAGGTTTTACTAGCAAGCGCTCTTACTTCATCGGCGACCACGGTAAAGCCTCGACCAGATTCACCAGCACGAGCCGCTTCAATAGCAGCATTTAGAGCCAGCAAATTGGTTTGCTCGGCAATGCTTTTTATAACATCGAGCACTTGGCTAATTTCATTGCTGCTGGCGTTTAATTGTTTAACTACATTTGAAGTGTGGTCTAGTTGTGCAGTTAACTCATCAACAATATTGCCATTGGCATTCATGTTTTGTTCGCCTTGTTGGCATAAGCGATGTACATCGGTTGTTTGCTGCGCGGTTTGGTTGGCTCCTTGAGCAATTTCTTTGGTTGCTTCACTTAACTGACTAAGCGCATTGGTTGCTGAATCAGTGCGGTTGTATCCAAGTTCGGCCTCATTTTTTGAGCGAACAGATGCTTCGTTTACTGTGCTGGCAATCATTTCAAGTTCGCTGGCAGTGCTGCCTAACTCTGTAATTATTTCTTGTACTTGCGCTATAAATCGGTTGAAGCCATTAACCAAGTAACCAATTTCATCATTAGATTGATAGCTAATACGTTTTGTAAGGTCGCCTTCACCTTTGACAATTTCATCAACAAGGCTGTTTACGCTATCGATTGGTTTTATCACTAAAAGCCGCACGATATAAATAATCACGGTACCTAGGGTGATAAATGAGACCAGCAGGGTAATAATCATAGTGCGTGTCGAATTAGCAATGGTGCTATGCAGCGCTTGTTGTGAATAACCAATTTTAATGTGGCCAATTAAATTACCTAAATAGTCCAAATCAATAGTTTTGCTAACCGATGCGCTGTTACTTTGTTTGATGATTGAGGCAAGAAGCTTATTACGATGGTCTGTCACTGAAATGCTATGTATATGTTTGTTTTGCGAAAAGGCTTTAATAATCTGATTGATTAACGGCTCATCATAAGAGAATACCGGCTCAGCTAAAATAACCTGCAGTTGCTCATTAAGGGCAGTGATGTCGTCTTGCCATTGTTGTGTTTGACTCGACTTTGCGAGCAGATAGTTTGCGCTGATCACGAAGAGCACGCTCAGTAAAAGGCACAAAGACAGTGCCAAGGTCATTTTATATTTTAATGATTTCATTGTGCGCTCATTGAAATGGGTTAAACCACAAAGGGCTATTTTTATTTGGTGTGTTCGACGATAACGTTGGGTTTTCAAGCTCAATGACGCGACGCGAGCTCAAGTTGGCTTTTGATAAAACAGTTTGTACTTGGCTGTCTGCCAAAAACATCGCGTTAAAAGTGCCATCATCGATCATCTCGTTAAGGGCATCATTTAGCTGTTTATGAAGTGTGTGGTTGTTTTTGTTGACGAAAAAGTAAAGTGGTGCGGTGTACTTAATCACCAGATGCGGCTCTACAGTGAGGTTAAGCGCTGAGTGATTGGCAATTTCATCCCAAGGTTCATTCACCCCACGTGGGAAGTAATCAAAGCGTTCGCCTTCAAGCATTGGGAACAAATTAGGGTATTTTAATGTGGTAACAACGGGCAGTTGGTTCGCTTTTAATATTTTCGTATCTGGCCAGGTTTTACCTTGCCCTGCGGTGTAGCGCTTTAAATCTTGCAAGCTAGTTACCGAGCTAAACAGCTCGCGATTTTGTGCTTTCACTAATGCTACTCGCATGCCAAGTAAGCCACGAAACAAAGGAATATAAACGGCTTGGTAATTTTCCTCTAATTGTCTTGAAGTCATGCTCCAGATAACGTCAAGCTGCTTATTTTGTAAGTCGTTTAACATTCGAGCATCGGTAATATCTTTAAAGTTATTATATGGATGCGAGTAGCTTAAACCCGCTCGCTCAATTGCTTGGGTTAACAATTTATAGGGTAAAGAAGTGTTACTACTATTACTTTGTATCTTAACTTCTTGGGAATAACTTACAGAAGCAAAGGCCAGACATAGAATAATGAGGGTGTAATGCATTGGATACCATTGTTGTGTTTTTGTAAATAATATATTAATTCCATATGGCGTTTAATGTCATTACTGCTTTATCATTAAATAGGGCACAGCAATGCTTATTTGTAAGCTAATTTAAAATAAAAATAATTAGAGCATTGAAATATAAAGTTTTTATTCATTGCGACTTACAAAAAATTAATTTTTTGGGTGGGTATTTAAGGAGGGAGCTGGATAAAGTTAACTTTATCCAGCTAAAGTTTATAGTTTAAATTAGGCATCCAGTAAGTCATAGATTGACTTATCACCATTAAACAATTCAAACACTTGTGGTTTTTTCGGTGTATGTTCAGCAAGGTATAGCAGGGTATTTGCTACATCTTCACGGTTGATAACCGCATCTTGGCGCGTTGCAGGGCGCGTGGTGGTTAATCGCCCCGTTGCTGCATCATCTAATAGCGTGCCCGGTCTGACAATGCTGTAATTTAATTCGCTATTGATTAAATGTTGGTCAGCCATGTGCTTTGCAACTAAATACGGTTTTATACTGCTTTCAATGTTGTCTGGGGCATCAGCACCGATTGAGCTCACCATAATAAAGTGCTTAACCTTGGCATCTACCGCATAATTAATCGCTTTAACTGCGGCCCATAAATCTATCAGTAAGGTTTTATCTGCACCCGTTGCGCCGCCAGAACCCGCGCTAAAAATTACTTGTTCAACACCCTCGAAGGCACGACTAAAATCGTTTTCGAGGTCTTGCTCTACAATCGTTAAATTATTACTTTCAAGCGCAGTCAGTTTGCTTTTGTCTCTAACCAGAGCCACTACGTCATGGCCACTTGCCAGCATTTTTTCGGTGGCCATTTTACCTATTTGGCCCGTTGCGCCAATGATTAAGGTCTTCATATCAAACTCCTTCTAATTGCTGTGTAACTAAAGACCTTGGGGTGTGGATTTATTTTTAAAGGGGTACAAGCAAACTTTGAATAAAAAAGTATTATTTGGCATAGTATTGAATTAGGTACAAAATCAATTAAAAGGACTTAAAGTGAAAATATATTTTAATCTTTTGGTGGTGGTAACATTAGCATTTTGCAATGCGGTATCTGCCAATCAATGGCTATCGCCTTACCCAAATAGTGAGGTTGAAAAGTCGGTTAAACTCAGTGGCGAACAGACACAATTAATGAGCCAGTTTGATGACAGTAAAAAGTCGTCAGAGCGATTTAGTTACACAGACTTTATTGGCGATGTAAACCACACATTGTACGAAATAAACAATGTTGCCACTCTCAAAGTATTTGAAAACTATAAACACGCTCTACTCACAGATGGCTTTAATATTGTTTACTCTTGCAAGCTAGATGCTTGCGGTGACAGCAGTGATTTTGCAGAGGAAGTCGGTTACTTTCAGCTCTATAATTATCATCGTAAGCCATATTATCTTATTGCCACTAAAGGTGAAAAGCCTGAGTTTGCTGTGTCGTTATTTGTTGGCCAGTACAACAGTAAAACGCGTGTTATGAGTAGCTCAATTGCGATTAAGGAGCTTGAAACAGGTCTGATACAAGCCAATACAGCTGCTTTTGCAAAACAGCAATCAAATCCAGTTACCAAAGCACCTAAAGACGATATTAGAGGTTCAAGCGATCATCCATTACTTAGCCGTTATCCTGGTAGTTTTATTGAAGACTACGAGCAAATTGATTACGAAGAATTTTTACTACCAACAGGAATATTCAACGGTAAAAACAAAGCGCTACTTGCCGAAGATGTGACTGGTGATATTACTCGTATTACTTATGAAATTAGAAAAGTATCAACCCTTAAGGTTTTTCATAACTATGTGTCTGCCTTAACAAAAGAAGGCTTTGAAACGGTTTTTAGTTGCGAACGTCAAGCATGTGGTGACGACCGTAAGGCAATACAAGCACTTGGTGATCACTTGTCGGTAAAACAAGTTTATAACTATTATCGTCAGCCGCGTTATCAGTTAATGAAAAACACCATAGAAAATCAAACAACCTTTGTCGCATTTTTTGTGGGTAATTACCAAGGCACTACGCGAGTGCAACTTGTTATAATTCGAACAGAGCCTTTACAAGTAGATTTAGTTAAAACCAATCCGGATCAGGTGTTAAAGCAACTAGAGCAAAAAGGTAAAGCAGCCATTTATGGCATTTACTTTGACCATGATAAATCAGACATTAAACCTGAGTCAGCCGAGTCATTAAAAGTGATTGCGGATGTTTTAAATAAAAATAACAGCTTAAACTTGTACGTTGTTGGTCATACTGATGATAAAGGAAGCCCAGAATATAATTTAGGGTTGTCATCTAAACGAGCAAAAGCGGTTGTTAAAGCGCTCGTGAGTCAATATGGCATTAAAGAGTCGCGCTTAATTGGTTATGGTGTAGGCCCTTATGCGCCAGCTGCCAATAATAAAAACGATTTGGGTCGTCAGCTAAACCGGCGCGTAGAGCTAGTTGAGCGATTAAGTAATTAATCAAAAGGGGCTTTTTAGCCCCTTAAATTTTATTACGAATTAGGTCACGAACAATAAAGCGGGCGGGGTGAATAGCTTGACTCACGCGTTCGCTAAATGGTCTTGGTTCATTATTTAAACAAGCAATTAAATGTTCAGCACAAAGGGGGGCACTGCACAGGCCTCTTGCACCAAAGCCTGTGAGTACATGCAAGCCTTGCTGAGGTTTTGTTAACGTTTGGTACTGATAACGCTTGCCCAAGCGAAGATTAGCAAACGCGCTTACATAATCACTTTGTTCAGCCCATTCACCAACCATAGGTAAATGGTCAATGAAGGTACACCTTACAGCTGCTTTCGCGGCTGTTATCTCACCTAAGGTCGTTGCAAACTCGCTGTCTGTGTAAAAACTTAACAGTTGTTCGCGATTGATGTGGTTGTCTTGCTCTTTAACTTCACGGCTTTTTGAGTTTTTTTCAAAGGTCGCGCCCATGCAATGATGGCCCTGATATTCAGGAGTAAAATAGCCCTTATGGCAAAGCACGGTCTTTAAGCGTTTTGACTGCTCGCTTGCTTGCACATGCGAGACTTGGCCGCGCACACCAACAACAGGTAGAGCTTGAGTTTGGCTAAACTGGTCACTGTGTTCACCTGCACAATTAATCACATCGCTAAATGGCCCGAATGTTTGCTCTTTGCTGTGTAGTAACCAGCCGTCAGCGGTTTTTTCGAGCTTTTCAATATGGCAATTAAAGTGACTGTCCATTTTATTATTGGTAGTGGCAGTTAACGAATTTGCCGCATTAAAGAGTGCTGTAACCAGGGCTGGTGGATTTACCCAGCCGCCTTTTGCAAAGAATACGCCTGAGTAGCCCGTTTCTACACCGGCAATTTCGTCGCCTTCTTCAGCGCTTACATTACGCATTAATTCAGCTGGCCAAAGTTCTTTATCGGCAAGGTTTTGATGTTTATCAGCTAGGCCTTGTTTAACCGCATGTTGTAATACACCACACCACTGGTGCGGGTAGTCAAAACCATCATTAAGTAATTGTTGGTAAAGACGCATCGCATATAAAAAACTATGAGCAAACATTTCACTGTGCGGTGAGTTCTTCGCTTGCAAATGCGGATAAACAGCCCCTTGTACATTGTGAGATGCGCCCATGGCAAGTGCTTCATCTTGGCAAAAAAGCGTGGCTTTTAGGTCTCTTTTTGCTAGTGAATACAGTACACTGCTACTGGCAATACCACCGCCAATAACAGCCACATTATTCAGTTCACTTTGCTGATGTGCAAAATACGCTGGCCCTGACTGTTGCTCATTAGGCTCAGTGAGCTCGCCAATTAGCATTTCGCGTTTTTTACCATAGCCTTTTGCTTTACTCATGCTAAAGCCAGCTTCGATGAGTCCTCTTCTGACAAAGCCTGCGGCAGTGAAAGTGGCGAGTGTGGCATTTGCTCTTGAGATAGCACGCATCTTGTTGAACAAACTCTGTTGCCACATATCTGGGTTTTTACTTGGTGCAAAGCCATCTAAATACCAAGCATCAACAATTCCTTCGCTTGGGTAGCTCATGGCGTCAATGCTGTCTTGCACGTCACCAAAGTAAAGGTCGAGTATTAGTTTTCCGCCTGCAAATTCTAGGCGATGACAGCCGGCTAAATTAATTGGGTATTGAGCAATTAGTTGCTCACTATACTTGCTTAAACTAGGCCAAGCTTTGAGTGCTTGAGCAAGGTCATCACGCTTAATAGGAAATTTTTCAAAAGAGATAAAGTGCAAGCGGGTAACACTTTTTTTACCACTATGGTCGGGTTGATTTTGAACTTCTTGCTCTGCATGCTGCCTATCAAGGTGAGCAGCAAAGTGCTGCCATGTATTTAAAAAGTTAAGCCCCGTACCAAAGCCTGTTTCAGCAATTGCAAAGTGGTTACGGTCATGATTTTGTAATCGTTGCGGGATATGGTTTTGTTGATAAAACACATAATGTGATTCGGCTAAGCCATCGTCATTAGAGAAATAAACATCGTCAAACTGATCGGCGACAGGGGTACCAAGGTGATTAAAATGAATATGTGCGTTTTTGATCATGGTTTAACTAATTAACTACAAACTTTTTTCATTATTTTACGTGTTTTCTTTGAAATAGTCTGGCGTTATTTATAAGCTAGACATTCAGAGTACATGTGTACGCTAGAAAGCTGACCACTTCGAAAGTAATTTCAGCGTAAAATAGAACACAATTTAGTATAGAGCTAAGGTAATTACCCATGAGAAGAGCCGTTATTACGGGCATCGGTGTTGTTTCAAGCATCGGTAACAACAAAGAAGAAGTATTAGAATCATTAAAACAAGGCCGTAGTGGTATCGCGTTCAACCAAGAGTTTGCTGACTACAACCTACGTAGTAACGTATCTGGCAAAATCGATATTGATGTTAAAGAGTTTGTTGATCGTAAAGCAATGCGCTTTATGGGCGATGCTGCTGCATACGCTTATATCTCAATGTCACAAGCGATTGCAGATGCTGGCCTTAGTGAAGATCAAGTTTCAAACGAGCGCACTGGTTTATTAGTGGGTTCAGGTGGTGGTTCATCTAAATGGCAAGTTGAAGCGGCTGACATTTTACGTGAAAAAGGCGTAAAACGTGTTGGTCCTTACATGGTACCACGTACTATGGCGAGTACGACTTCGGCGTGTCTTGCAACACCATTTAAAATTAAAGGTGTTAACTACTCACTAAGCTCTGCATGTGCGACATCTGCACACTGTATCGGTCATGCGGTTGAGCAAATTCAATTAGGTAAGCAAGACGTCATCTTTGCAGGTGGTGGTGAAGAGCTTCACTGGACGCTAGCAATGGAATTCGATGCAATGGGTGCATTGTCTACTAAGTACAATGAAACACCAGAGAAAGCATCACGTACATACGATGCAAACCGTGACGGTTTCGTTATCTCTGGTGGTGGCGGTATCGTTGTTGTCGAAGAGCTTGAGCATGCACTTGCTCGTGGCGCGCACATTTATGCAGAAATCACTGGTTACGGTGCAACGTCTGACGGCTACGACATGGTAGCTCCATCAGGTGAAGGCGCTGTACGTTGTATGAAGCAAGCAATGCAAGGTCTTGAAGGCGGTATTGATTACTTAAATACTCACGGTACTTCTACACCTGTTGGTGATGTGAAAGAGCTTGGCGCTATTCAAGAAGTATTTGGTGGTAACTCGCCAATGATCAGTGCAACCAAAGCGATGACAGGTCACGCTCTAGGTGCAGCAGGCGTTCATGAAGCAATCTTCTCGCTATTAATGCTTGAGCATAACTTTGTTGCTCCATCTATCAACATTGATGAACTAGATGAGCAAGCTGCAGGTCTAAATATTGTAACTGAGCGTAAAGACGTTGAACTAAATACAGTTATGTCTAACAGCTTCGGTTTCGGTGGCACTAACGCCACATTAGTAATGAGCAAATATAAAGGTTAAACCTCTCCAGTATTTGCTTAAAGCCGAGCAATAGCTCGGCTTTTTCATTTGTTATAAAGTCTTAGTTGTTACCTATCCGAATACTGATAAATTCGCTACAATAGCGCCACTTTCTGCCTCTCGGACACACAAATGAAAATTCTTGCAGATCAAAATATGCCATTGGTTGAGCAGTTCTTTGCCGATTTTGGTGATGTTGAGCGATTTGATGGCCGTAATCTCCAACCCGAGCAGCTAGTCGGGGTCGATATCTTGTTAACCCGCTCTGTTACCAATGTAGATAAAGCCTTACTCACTCAAGCAGATAAATTAAAATTTGTGGGCACAGCAACCATAGGTGTTGATCACATTGATACCGAGTTACTTGCTGAGCGAAATATCGCATTTAGCAGCGCACCAGGTTGTAATGCTGTGGCGGTTGCTGAATATGTTATTAGCTGCTTGTATGCCTTGAGCCAAGAAAATGCCAGCTCGTTACAAGGCAAAACCATCGGCATAGTGGGTGTTGGCAGTATAGGTAGCTGTTTACGTGATAAGTTAAGCTTGCTAGGCATGAATGTATTGTTATGTGATCCACCAAAACATGAAGCCGGTGAGCTTGCAGAGCATATTGAGTTAGACACATTACTAGCCCAAGCTGATATTGTGACTTTTCACGTGCCATTGGTTAAACAAGGGCCACATAAAACCTTGCACATGCTAGACGAAACACGCTTAAAAGCACTTAAGCCGGGCATGACGATTATCAATGCAAGCCGTGGTGATGTGATTGATAACCAAGCATTGCTAGCATTGTTTGAGCAAGGCGCAAAATTAGATTGTGTGCTTGATGTTTGGGAAAACGAACCCAATATACTGACACCTCTGCTTGATTATGTACGTTATGCCAGCGTACATATTGCAGGGCATACACTTGAAGGCAAAGCCCGCGGTACACAAATGCTGTATCAGCAAGTATGTGAGCTTGAAGGCATCGCAGCACTTAAGTCGCTGGACGATTTTTTACCAGAGCCAATTAGCCACTCTGTCACGCTAGGTGAAACCTTTAACCTAGATGATATAGGTCGCTTAGTGCACTTAATTTATGATGTGCGTCGCGACGATGGCATTTTACGAAGTAAATTAGCAAGCGAAGGCTTTGATAGTTTACGTAAGAATTACCCGCCACGACGCGAGTTTAGTACGTTGTCGGTGGCTGCCAACAGTGCATGCGAAGGCGCATTAGCTGCACTGGGATTTAGAATTAACGAATAAAGCCATTTGCTTTATTCAAAAGAGGAAAATACATGTCGCAAAAATTTAATGTAGCCGTATTAGGTGCCACAGGTTTAGTGGGTCGTCAGATTATCGAAACTTTAGAAGATCGTAAGTTTCCGGTAGACCAGTTATTTTTACTCGCAAGCAGCCGTAGTGCTGGTGAAGAAATTCAATTTCGCGGTGAGAGCATTGAAGTAATCGATGTTGAAGAGTTTGATTTTAGCCAAGCTCACATTGGTTTATTTTCAGCAGGCGGCAGTGTCTCTGAAAAATATGCACCGATTGCGGCGGACGCAGGCTGTGTGGTAATTGATAATACCTCACACTTTCGTAATGACTACGATGTGCCACTCATTATTCCTGAAGTGAATGCATCAAGCTTAGCGGATTTCAGAAATCGCAACATCATTGCAAACCCTAACTGCTCAACGATTCAAATGCTGGTGGCGTTAAAACCAATTTATGATGCTTATGGCATTGACCGCATTAACGTATCAACTTATCAAGCTGTATCGGGGGCGGGTAAAGAAGCCGTTGATGAACTAGCCAAGCAAACAGCAAACTTAATGAATGCGCGTCCGATGGATAATGCCGTTTTCCCTAAACAAATTGCTTTTAACGTGATCCCACAAATAGACAGTTTTGAAGATAACGGTTATACCCGCGAAGAAATGAAAATGGTTAACGAAACACAAAAGATCTTAGGTGATAACAGTGTTGTGGTTAACCCGACCTGTGTTCGTGTTCCCGTGTTCTTTGGTCACAGTGAAGCGATCAATATTGAAACGCGTATGCCAGTAGATATCGAACATGTGAAGCAGCTATTAAACGATGCACCAGGTGTTGAGTTTATTGAAGATTTAGCGGATTACCCAACAGCTGTGTCTGATGCAAGTGGTAACGATACAGTATACGTAGGGCGTTTACGTGCTGATATTTCGCATCCACATGGTTTAAATATGTGGGTTGTAAGTGATAATACGCGCAAAGGTGCAGCAACAAATAGTGTGCAGATTGCTGAAGAGCTTATCGCAAATTATTTATAAATCTGATGATTTAGGCTGAGCTAAATTTGACAGAAAGCGGCAATTTGCCGCTTTTTTTGTGAATTCACTGCCAAATTATTGCCGCATACGTTGTAAAAGCGTATAAACTTAACGATAACAATAAAAAAGTCTCTCAGCCGCTAATATTTAAGCTATTTACTATCAAGGTGTTGCAATAGATATTGCAAGGCAACTAAGTTATAGTTTGCAGCTGGAATAGAGCTTGCAAGAAAACATAATTAAGAATCAATTCTGCAAGAATTACTTGATGTTTAAGCAACCAGGGTTGCTGCGTTAACATTTAAAACATAAAGGATCAGCATGCGCGGTTTAGCAACACTCTTCATATTAGCGTCTGCATTGGTGGTAACACCGACATACTCTGATGAAGGCACCACACTTAAAGGCCCTAAAGGTGTCGATTATGGTGCGCAGGGGCGCTCAATTGGTCCGATCAAGCCGACCGATACACTGTGGCGCATTGCCGCTAAAATTCGCCCTGACAACTCTGTAAGTATTTATCAGGTCATGCAAGCTCTGTATGACAAAAACCCATCGTCATTTTTAGACCAAAACCTTAACCATATGCGCGATGGCGCATACCTAAAAATCCCAACAATTGCTGAAATGCGCGCGGTCAATCCAACGTTAGCAAAAGCACGTTCTGAACAAGATGATGAGCTATGGGAGAAAAAGAAAAACGGCACCCTGACTACTGCTGAAATTAATGAATCGCAAAAGAAAGTAACCCAAGCCCGTAAAGTTGATGTAGACGAAGCAAAGCAAGAGCTTAAGCAAGAAATCAACACCATTAAAACAGAGCAGGGTACGCAGCTAGTTGAGCTTCAAAAGCAGTTTAAATCGTCGGTTGAAAATGTTGAAGAAATCTTAGCTGAGAACAACAAACTCAAAAAACAACTGAGTGGTATTTCTAAAGAGCTTGAAACCGTTCGCGATCAGCTTGGTCAAGACAGTGAAATTCAAAAGCAGCTGAAAGAACTGATCACTAAACAAAATGAAATCATAGAGCAGCAAAGAGCAAAAAAGATTGAAGAGGACAGTGGGTTTAGTTTTTCGAGTTTACTGAGCAACCCATTTGTTCTCGGTGCATTAATGTTTATTCCGGCATTACTGATCATTGCTGCCGTTGTGATGTTTTTGAAAAAACGCAACAGCGCTAATGATGATACAGATGCCAGCGATGACGATGAATTTTTACCTCAAAGCCCAAGTTATAATCCTGATGATGATTTAGAACCAATTATAGAAACTGATCCACTAGTTCCTGATCCAGTCGAAGACAATGATGACTTGAGTGTGCGTTTAGATGACGACTTAGACCAAGACATGCTGCCAGATGATGACATCATTTTTGACGACAGCATTGATGATAGTTTCGATGAAGATGACAGTGTTTTAAATCAAGATGAGCTAGAAGGGCTTTTAAGTGATGATATTGAGTTTAGCGATGATTCATCTAATAGCGCTGACGATAATGATTTAGATGCATTTTTACAGCAAGATTTCGATCAAACCGATGACGACAGTTTAGGTGATGAAATAGACCTAGATAGTGAACAGTCTCCAGCAGATTCATCGGGTGATATTTTAAGTGCAGATGACATTGATGACCTATTTGATACTGATGAAGGTGACTCGTTAGATAACGCTAATGATGAAATGGCAGCGCTTAGTGAAGAGCTCGCAGAAGATGACGCTGAAGATGATTTTGACATTGATAGCTTAATTGATGAGCAAAACAACACGGATTCTAATCAAGACGTAAACCTAGACGATATTGATGACTTACTCGATGAAAATAATGATGCCTCAACAACTAACGTAGAAGCAGAACTCATCGATGAAGATGATTTCGATATCGACAGCTTAATTGATGAAGCGCAAACAGACGAGCCAGCAGCCGAAGCTAACGATGCATTAGAAAACGACGATCTTGATGATGCGCTGGATGTTGATGACATTGACTCGCTATTAGATGAAGCTCAAGAAGAAGCGCCAGCCGAAGAACCAAGCGCGGATGAACTCATCGATGAAGATGATTTCGATATCGACAGCTTAATCGATGAAGCACAAACAGAAGAGCCAGCCGCTGAAGCTAACGATGCATTAGAAAACGATGATCTTGATGATGCGCTAGATGTTGATGACATTGACTCACTATTAGATGAAGTTCAAGAAGAAGCGCCAGCAGAAGAACCTAGCGCAGACGATTTAATCGATGAAGATGAGCTTGATGATGCTCTCGATGTTGATGACATTGATTCATTACTAGATGAAGCACAAGCAGAGCAAGAGCCTCAAGCGGAGCTTGTTGAGGAGCAGCCTGAAGAGCTTGTAGAAGAACCTAGCGCAGACGATTTAATCGACGAAGACGAGCTCGGTGATGACTTAGATGTTGATGACATTGATTCCTTATTAGATGAAGCACAAGCAGAGCCAGAGCCTGAAGAGCTTGTTGAAGAGCCTAGCGCAGACGATTTAATCGACGAAGATGAGCTTAATGATGACTTAGATGTTGATGACATTGATTCATTACTAGATGAAGCTCAAGATGAGCAACAGCCTGAAGAAATACAGGAACCTGAAGAGTTAACTGAAGAATTAGCAGAAGAACCTAATGCAGACGATTTAATCGACGAAGATGAGCTTAATGATGCCTTCGATGTTGATGACATTGATTCATTACTAGATGAGACACAAGCAGAGCCTGAAGCAGAGCTTGTTGAGGAGCAGCCAGAAGAGCTTACAGAAGAACCAAGCGCAGATGACTTAATCGACGAAGACGAGCTCGATGATGATTTAGATGTCGATGACATTGATTCATTATTAGATGAAGCTCAAACAGAGCATGAGCCTGAATCGGAACTTGTTGATGAGCAGCCTGAAGAGCTCGTAGAAGAGCCAAGTGCAGACGATTTAATCGATGAAGATGAGCTTGATGATGCCCTAGATGTCGATGACATCGACTCACTATTAGATGAAGCTCAAGAAGAGCCTGAATCTGAAAAGTTGGTTGAAGAGTCAATTGAAGAACCTAGTGTAGACGACTTAATTGACGAAGATGAGCTTGATCATGATTTAGATGTCGATGACATCGACTCATTACTTGATGAAGATGCTAGTGATGAGCAGGACTCTGACGTTGATGATGAGCTTGAAGAGCTTATTCAGCAAACAAATGAGCTGAAGCAAGACACTGAAGCGCAGATCTCAGATTTAAGTCATGAACAGAGTGACAGTGCGGAGCATGATGAGAACCTACAAGAGTCGCTAGAAGATTTAGCCGATGCTGATCAAGCGGTTGATGACATGAATGTTGAATCGATTGCATCTGAGTTGGTTGATGATGCGGATGATAGTGACGAAGTTGATATCGATGAAGCGCTTAATCAAGAGTTCAATGAAGATAGCGATGAGCTATTAGATGAAGATGATAGCCTTGACGAGTTTGATGATCCGTCACTGAAAAGTGTTGATGAGTTATTAAATGAAATTGGTGAAGAAGATGACTATGTCGAAGCACCAGACTGGTCAATAGATGAACCAGAGCAAGACATAGAAGAAGTTGAAATTGATTTAGGCGATGATCCGCTAGCAGATGAAGACCTAACAGATGAATTTGATTTAACCGCCGACGAAGAGCCATTACAGCAAGATACGGTGACTCCTAGCCAAGAGTTGGAAGAGTATCCAGAGCTTGAGCTAGATGAAGCCGGTTTTGAATTGGATGAATCTGATGAAGACATTTCTGGTGAGTTAGATGAAGATGCACCATTACAGCTAAGTCAGGCAGAGCAAGACCTTGCTAATTCATTAGCAACGGGTAATGAGCTTGATCAGCTAGACGATGATTTTGATGATGAGATCTTGCTTGATAATGAATTTACAGAAGATGATGTTCTTGATCCTGAGGACGACTTATCGGATCAATCACAGAGTGAAGGCACAACAGAGTTAACGAGCGAAGCGCCAATTGACGATGAGGTGGCTGATAGCCAAGACGAATTAGAAGAGTTCCCTGAATTCGAATTGGACGATATTGAACTTGATGATGCCCGAGAAGCTGAGCAAACATTAGCTGATATCGAGTCTAATTTAGCTGACGAGGCTGATTTAAGTGAGCTGTCAGACGATGAAATCGATGATGATTTTATGGCCGACCTTACTCAAACAGACTTTGATGCGCTGTTAAATGAACTAGCAGAGCCAGACGAAGCTGATATTGCTGATGCCAGTGAGTTCGATGTTGATTTTAATGCGCTATTAAATGAAGACTTACAGGGTGAAAGCGAACAGCCAGTTGCACCTGAAGTAGAGGCATTAGATGCCGAGGAGCAACAAACTACCTCAACGGATGAGTTTGTAGATATCGATTCATTACTTGAACAAAGTGACGATGAAGCACTCGACCATGAACCTTATGATGAGGTTGATATGGATGTAGGGCTGAGTGATTTTAATGACTTACTAGCAGGTGATAACCCAACTGATGTTGATGCCGAAAGTGGTGGTTACTCAGCAAAACTGGACTTAGCTCGGGCATATATCGAAATAGACGACTTTGATGCAGCGCTGCAAGCCATTGAAGATGTTATTGCCAATGGCCCAGAGGAAGTGCAAGAAGAAGCACAATCACTTAAAGCTAAAATTAGCGAGTAATAAGTAAAACTAACCAATAATAAACCGAGCTAACTTCAACTAGCTCGGTTTTTTGTATCTAAGCGAAGGTTATTGCTTGTCTTGTAAGCGACGAGTTTTGAAATCAGACTCGGCTTTCCACTTAGGCCAGTCGCCGTTATCAGCAAGTTTGGCAGCAATATCAACTATCAGTTCGATATCTTGCTCAACACCACCCATAGACCAATCTGCTGAATAGTCGTCAGCTTCTTTATGATATTTGTGCGCGATGTAATCTGGATCTGTATCACCTAAACTCATAAACAATAAGCTAGGAACCCCTTGCTTAGCCAGCGAGAAGTGATCAGAGCGGAAGAACAAACCATTTTGAGGACGCGGGTCCATTTTTACATGACGACCTTGTGCTTTCGCTGCATCTGCAAGGTAGTCTTCCATTTCAGACATGCCTTTACCGTATTGTAATATGTAGTCAACGCCATCTAGCACGTTCATACCATCAATATTAAGCAGCGCGACCATTTGCTTGGTTGGTACAATCTCGCCAGTTGCGAATTGCTCTGAGCCAATAAGCCCTGTTTCTTCAGCCGTAAAGTTGGCAAAGATAATAGAGCGTTTAAATGGTTTTTTCTTATGCATTTCAATAAGTATACGGGCTATTTCAACCGTTGCTGCGCTACCTGATGCGTTATCAACAGCACCATTGTAGATTTTCACACCGTCATCAGTTTGCTTGGTGCCAAAGTGGTCCCAGTGCGCACCAATTACAATGTACTCATCAGGAGTTTCGCTACCTTTAAGCGTTGCAACAACATTATGCGATTGCGCTTGAGAGATATCACTTTTCAGTGTCAGCGCTGCTTTCGCTTTTAAGTCGACAGGTTTAAAGTCAGCTTTTAGTGCGTTGGCTTTTTCAGTTTGATAATCAAGGCCTGCTTGAGCAAAAATTTCATTTGCCGCTTGCTCATCAATCCAACCCATTACAGGGATGTCAGAAGCATTCTTATCTTGGTCGATTAAGGTATATTTGCTACCCGTGTTCGAGCTTTCTACAACGCTCCAAGGGTATGCGGCAGGAGCCGTTTCGTGAACGATAAATACTGCTTTTGCACCTTGGCGAGCACCTTCTTCATATTTGTAAGTCCAACGACCGTAGTAGGTCATAGCATTACCGGTGAAAAGCGTGTCGTCTTGGGTGGCAAAACCAGGATCATTAACAAGCACGATAATTGTTTTGTCTTTTACATCAATATCTGCAAAGTCATCCCAATTATATTCAGGTGCATTAATACCATAGCCAACAAACACAACATCAGAGCCATCAATGTTGATTACAGGGTTAATTTGTTGGGTACGGGCGGTAAAATCACTGCCAGCATTAAAGCTTAAATCACCCACTTGTAAGGTCATGTTTTGATCTGGAGTGAGTTTTGCCATGGTAACTGGCTGTAAAAACTCACCATTAAAACTACCGCTTAAGCCGAGTTTTTTATATTCATCGGCTAAATAGTTAATAGTGAGCGTTTCGCCTTCAGTTAAAGGGCCACGGCCTAAGAATTCATCAGAGGCGAGGGTTTTAACATGTGAGCGTACATTGGCAATGTTTACGGCTTCATTGCTTTCAGCGTTTGGTTTATCAGTGCTTGTTGTTGGTTGCTCAGAGCAGCCGAATAAACCTATTGCAAGTGCCAAGCTTGCATACTTAAGGTGAGTTGTCATAGTTTTTCTGGTTGATTGCACAGGGTTTCACTATATGGGACGCGAAGGGGGGCTGTCCAGAAAGAGTCTACAAATAACTAATTATTCAGGATGAAAGGATAATAATGCACCTTTCATCCTGTCAATTTTACCACCACGCTTTATCAATCGCCGTATCTTGAATTTTAAATACCTCTCCAACTAGCGGAGTACTCAGTGATACTTGCTCTTGTCCTGCTTTTTTAGCGACACGTTTAAGTGGGTCATACCAAGCATGAAAGGCCAGATCGAATGTTCCATTATGCACTGGCACCATCACATCACCTTGTAAATCGAGGTGAGCTTGTACTGATTGCTCTGGTGTCATGTGAATGTCAGCCCAATCTTTGTCGTAAGCACCAGTTTCAATAAAAGTGATATCAAACGGACCATAGCGATTACCAATCTCTTTAAAGCCAGCAAAATAGCCAGAGTCACCGCTAAAATAAAAGCGCTTGTCATTTACTTTAATAGCCCAAGAGCCCCAAAGAGTTTTATTGCCATCTGTTAAACCTCGGCCAGAAAAGTGCTGGGTTGGTGTAAATACAATTTGGCTATTTGCCATATTTTGCTCTTGCCACCAATCAAAACTATGGACTTTTTGTTCATCAACGCCCCATTTTTTCAGGTCGTTTTCGACTCCTAATGGCACATAAAAAGAATCTGTTTTATCAACAAGCTGTTTAATTGCTGCTTTATCTAAGTGATCATAATGGTTGTGTGAAATAAACACTTTAGCAATGTTTGGTAGCTCTTTAATGCTGATAGGTGTTGGCTGAAAGCGCTTTGGCCCCATGAATGAAAAAGGCGAAGCGCGCTCTGAAAATACCGGATCAAATAGCCAGTATTCGCCATACACTTTCGCTAAAATAGAGGAGTGACCTAACTTCACAAAATGCACTGTGTCATTAGATAAACGCTCAAGCTGTGCATGAGAAACAGAATGCATAGGCAGTTCACCTGTTGGCTCTGCATCAATTTTCTTTTCTGTAATAAAGCGTTTGAAGATACCTAGCGTTTTCTTAAAGCTGGGTCTTTCTACCTCAGCAGTATTGTGGAACTTGCCATCAGATAACTGCGCAGAGTGGCTGTTATCACTCACGCCTTCAGCGGCTAATTGATTATTCATAATAAACACTCCTATCACGATGCATAGAGTGGCGATTGCGAGCCATTTTAGAAATTTCATATCGTCACCATAAGTAAACTACACGGTGTAGTTTTTCATGGTTTGCTATAAAAGTAAACTATCTAGTGCATTTTTTATTTTTGCGTTACACTAGTAACCCTTATCGGAGGGGGCCATGAAATTATCACAGAGAAAACGATTAGATATTTTGAATGCAGCTGAAACATTGTTTTTTCAGCAGGGCGTTGAGCATACAAGTATGGATCAGGTTGCAAGCTTAGCGGGTGCCTCAAAACGTACCGTCTACAATCACTTTGAAAATAAAGATGTGTTGTTTCAAGCAATTCTAGTGTTTATGTTTGAAAAAGTCCGCCAAGAGCAAGCGGTTGTATTTGATGCCGCTGTGCCAATTGCACAGCAGTTAACACGCATTGCTGAACAAGAAGTGGCACTTTTGACCTCTGAAGAGTTTTTAAAAGTAGCCAAAGTCGCTTTCATGCAGATGTTACAGCAGCCTGATTTAGCAAAATCATTAGCCAGTAATAACATGGGCTGTATGCAAGATCTGGTGGCGTTTTTAGAAGCAGGTGTGCAAGCACAGGTTTTAACGATTGATGATGTTGAGTTTGCAGCAAAACAGTTTGTGTATCAGTTAAAGTCGCTGATCTTCTATCCGTTGCTGTATGGCTTTGAGCGCCAAGAAGGCGACTCCGATAACAAAGTAATAAGCGAAACTGTAAAAATGTTCTTAGCGCGTTATGGGCGCTGATATTTTGGAACATAAAAAAGCCCGCTTAATGCGGGCTTTTAAATAGTTGTAAAAGTATTACTTCACTTCTTTACCAGCTGCTTGTTGGTCAGCATGGTAGCTTGAGCGAACAAATGGACCACAGGCCGCATGTGTAAAGCCAATTTCGTCTGCATAATCTTTTAAAGCATCAAACTCTGCTGGCGGCACATAGCGTTTAACCGGTAAGTGGTGCTTAGAAGGTTGTAGGTATTGACCTACCGTTAGCATATCAACGTTATGCTCGCGTAAATCACGTAATACTTCTTCGATTTCGCTAATTTCTTCACCTAAACCTACCATCAAACCAGATTTAGTTTTCACATCTGGATGTGCTTCCTTAAAGCGGCGTAACAATTCAAGTGACCATTTATAGTCAGCACCTGGACGCGCTAATTTGTATAAACGCGGTGCTGTTTCTAGGTTGTGGTTAAATACATCTGGCGGCGTCTCGATTAAGATATCAAGGGCTCTGTCCATACGACCACGGAAGTCAGGTACTAGAATTTCAATCGTGATTTCTGGGTTGTGCTTACGAATTTCACGAATACAGTCAGCAAAGTGCTGTGCACCACCATCACGTAAATCATCACGGTCTACTGACGTGATTACAACATAGCTTAGCTTCATGTCTTTAATAGTCAGCGCTAGCTTTTCTGGCTCAGCTGCGTCTGGTTTTAATGGACGGCCATGGGCAACATCACAGAACGGACAACGACGAGTACAAATAGCACCTAAGATCATGAAAGTCGCGGTACCATGGTTGAAACATTCAGATAGGTTAGGGCACGAAGCCTCTTCACACACTGAGTGTAAACCATGTTTACGCATCGCTTGTTTAATACCATCAATACGTTCAGTTGATTTTGGTAAGCGAATTTTTAGCCACTCTGGCTTACGCAGCATTTCGTTTTTTTCAGTAGGTAAAACTTTAACTGGGATCAGAGCCATTTTTTCTGCATCACGCAGTTTTACGCCTGGTTCCATTTTGACTGGTTTATTCATTCGTTTTCAAACCCTTCAGTGTGCTTAACCACAGTAGCATTAAGCTTTTTAATCATGTGTTTTACAAGCCCTGCACCTGCTTGCTCGAGGTTTTGCGGACCGTTAAGATCGGTTGTTTGCACCATGTTCATACCAGCATAGCCGCATGGATTAATACGTAAGAATGGACTTAGATCCATACTTACATTTAGTGCTAAACCGTGGAAAGAGCAACCGCGGCGAACGCGAAGGCCTAATGAGGCAACTTTGCTGTCGTTAACGTAAACACCGGGTGCGTCCGCTTTCGCGTAGGCATCAATGTCGTAGTCTTTTAACGTATCAATAATGCACTCTTCAAGCCAGGTTACCAGCTCCCTTACACCAATGTTTAAACGACGTAAGTTGAATAGCACATACATCATTTGTTGGCCTGGTCCGTGATAGGTAACTTGACCACCACGATCCACTTGGATCACTTCGATATCACCGGTATTTAATAAGTGCTCAGCTTTGCCTGCTTGGCCTTGCGTAAATACTGGCTCGTGCTCTACAAGCCAAATTTCATCTGCTGTGTGCTCATCACGGGTGTCGGTAAAAGATTGCATTTTTTGCCAAATTGGCATGTAACGCTGACGACCTAGTTGACGAACGATTAATTCTCTTTCGCTCACGACTTACTCCGTAATCGGCCTATAGCATGTGACGTACGTCATCGATGTTGCTGATCACGTTATAAATTTCTTCAATGTGCTCTTTACTTGTAACCGTTGCTACAAGCGTTACAGATTCGTAATTACCTTTGCTGCTTGGTTTTACCTTTGGCGCATAATCGCCAGGTGCAATTGGTTGCAGCTTTTCTAGGATCTGATCTGTTAGATTTACGTTAGCTAAGCCCATGATTTTAAATGTGAATGGGCATGGGAAATCTAAATACTCGTCAAACTTAGTATTTTTTACAGGTTGAACCACGACGGTGACTCCTCAAACAGTGAGTGTGCTTAATAGAGGTGTTCTCTGCCATTTCTTGGCGTTAAGCAAACTTAGATTACGACGCACTCGACCCAGCGCGACTGATATGGGGCGCATTCTATCATTTTTCAGACAAAAAAAAACGCCTTGCGGTGCAAGGCGTTTATAAACTTTATGACCAGATTACTGAATTTGTAAACGTAGGTAATCGTAGATCTTGCTAAAGAAGCTGCCTTCTTCCACTTCTTCTAGTGTAACTAGTGGATATTGTGCAATTTCTTCACCTTCAAGCTGTAAGAATAGCGTGCCTACTTTAGTACCTTTAGCAAGCGGTGCTTCTAATGTTTTATCAAGTTCGAAGTTCGCTTTTAAGTTTTTACGCTGACCACGTGGAATCGTAATAGGTGTGTCTTCTAAGATACCTAACGATACGTTTTCTTTGTTACCCATCCAAATACGTTGCTCAGCAAAGCTGTCGCCTGCTTTATATGGCGTGATTGTTTCGAAAAAGCGGAAACCGTAGTTCAATAGTTTTTTGCTTTCAACTTTACGAGCACGTTCGCTTTCAGTGCCCATTACTACCGCGATTAAACGCATGTCATCTTTAGTTGCAGAAGTTACTAAGCTATAACCCGCTTCTGACGTATGGCCAGTTTTAATACCGTCAACGTTCATGCTTTCATCCCATAACAATGAGTTACGGTTGTATTGCTTGATGCCGTTAAAAGTGAATGATTTTTTCGCGTATACTTCGTACTCATCTGGTACATCGCGAATAAGTGCAGCACCTAAAGTTGCCATATCACGTGGTGTCGTGAAGTGTTCGTTAGTATCTAAACCATGGCTATTTACGAAGTGGCTGTTAGTCATGCCAAGTTTTTCAGCGTGGGCATTCATTAAATCAGCAAATGCGCTTTCGCTACCAGCAATGTGTTCAGCCATGGCTACACAGGCATCGTTACCTGATTGAATAATAATACCGTGGTTAAGGTCATCAACGCTGATCTGCTTACCTACTTCGATAAACATTTTTGATGATTCAGGAAAATTCTTTGCCCAGGCTTTTTCACTGACTGTAACCATATCAGTTGGTGCAATATTACCTGCTTTGATTTCAGTACCAATTACATAACTGGTCATCATTTTGGTTAAACTAGCCGGTGCTAATTTTGTATCTGCTTCGCCTTCGGCAATCACTTTACCTGTGGTGAAATCAACCAAGAAATAACCTTTCGCATTAACTTGAGGTGGGGCAGGGATAATTTGGGCTGTTGCAGAAAATACGCTAGCAGTGCAAACAAGGCCACAAACGCCACTTAAGATTTTATATTTTATAGATTTCATCGTACTCATTAATGGTTAAAGTTAAACATGTTGCGTTGACCTATTCTAAAGGTCTTACTCACTGTAAAGCAAGAACGCGTTCTGAAATTGGTTTTGTTTTAGCTTTTCTAAAACTGCTTGTGCTTCTGCGGCATCTTTTATTGGACCAAGACGTAACCGATAGATTCCATCTTTTTCAACAATGTTTGTTGGCACATGATATTGCTGACGAAGTTGAAACGCGAGCGCTTCAACATTAGCAAGAGTACTTCCCGCTGCAACCTGAATGTAGCTTAAACGAGGGGCAGAATTGGCAAGGGTAACAGCCTCAACCTTAACACGGGCTGTACCTTGTCGGTAATAACCTAATTTATAGGCCGCAGAATAAGATAAATCGATAATCCGGTCATCATGAAATGGGCCACGGTCGTTTATACGAACAATTACTGATTTTCCGTTATCTAAATTTGTTACTCTGGCAAAGCTCGGTAGCGGCAGTGTTTTATGAGCTGCTGTCATCGCAAACATATCGTACACTTCGCCGTTTGAGGTGTGATAATTGTGAAACTTTCGACCATACCACGAAGCAATGCCTTCTTCAGAGTAGCCAGTTTCATCTAACATCGGCGTGTAGCGTTTACCACGGACTTCGTAAGGGCGACTAGCGCTTGCGCTTTTAACAACCGGGGTGACTATGGCATCTTGCATTTCAAGTTCGGTTGGTTTTCGAAGCGGGGCTGCATCATGCTCCATAGCATAACGGCCTTGCTGAGATGAAGAGCTACATGCTGCTAGCAGCACAGAAAATAACGCTATAAGTAAGTAATTGACTCGCTGTGTCATTATTTTAAAAGCATCCTTTTATCGGTGGCGATAGACATGATAATGCCAAATCCGGCCATCAAGGTCACCATTGAGGTGCCACCATAGCTTATTAGAGGTAACGGAACACCTACTACAGGCAGTAAGCCCGAAACCATGCCAATATTTACAAATACATAAACAAAGAAGGTCAGTGTTAATGCGCCGGCAAGCAGTTTACCAAACGCATCTTGCGCATTGACCGCAATATATAAGCCACGGCCAATAATAAACAAGTACATACAAAGTAATAAACAAACCCCAAACAGGCCAAACTCTTCGCTCAGTACAGAAAAGATAAAATCGGTATGACGCTCAGGTAAAAACTCTAATTGTGATTGGGTGCCTTGCAGCCAGCCTTTACCCTCAATGCCACCAGAACCTATCGCAATTTTCGATTGAATAATGTGGTAACCCGAGCCAAGCGGGTCGCTTTCAGGATCTAAAAAGGTCAGTACCCGTTGTTTTTGATAATCAAGCATCACGTAATGCCAAAACGGCCATGCTGCCAAACCAACAGTAGCAGATAAAAAGCCAATAAGACGCCAACTTAGCCCAGATAAAAACAATACAAATATCCCTGAACTGGCAATCAAAATAGAGGTGCCTAAGTCGGGTTGTTCTTTAATTAAAATGGTTGGCACCATTACAATCGCAAAGCCAATAATTAAATGAATGATTCTTGGCGGTAAATGGTTACGCCCGATATACCATGCAACCATCATTGGCACGGCTATTTTCATTAATTCTGACGGTTGGAAGCGGGTCACTCCTAAATCAAGCCAACGCTGTGCACCTTTTGAACTAACCCCAAATAACAACACCCCAACCAGCATTAAAAGCCCCACGCAGTAGAGCGGAATAACCATACTCTTTAATGTGTTAGGCGAAAACTGGGCGAGTATAAACATACCTAAGATAGCGCCAAACATACGTGTTGCGTGGCGTATCATCATTGCAGAGTCTTGGCCGCTAGCGCTGTAAACAATTGCTAGGCTGGCTACCATCATCGTCATAAGGGCGATAAGTAGTGGTAAATCGAGGTGTAGGCGCTGCCAAATTGAGCGTTTTTTATTTAATGGGATCATGGCGCGTCACTTTGGGCTATTTGAATCGGGTTCGCTGAGAAATAGTAATCCATTAATTGACGCGCAATAGGCGCACCAACTGTACTACCACCACCGGTGTTTTCAACCACCACAGAGACCACAATTTGTGGATCGTTATAGGGTGCAAAACCAACATAGATAGCGTTATCACGTTGGCGCTCTTTAAGTGATTTTGCGTCGTAACGCTCACCTTGAGCAATACTCACAACCTGAGCAGTACCTGTTTTCCCTGCTGGGTCGTAATTCGCCCCTTTAAATGCTTTATGAGCAGTACCTGTGACTTTGTGTACGGTGTTGTGCATCGCATCTAGCGCAATTTGCCAATGATGAGGGTTCTTTAATACTACAGGTGGCTTTTCATCATTATTAATTTGCGTTACTTCGTTTTCTTTTTTAGCGACTTGTACAAGGTGCGGAGGATGATCGAGCCCGCGGTTCACTAATATGTTGGTTGCATTAGCTATTTGCATTGGTGTTGCGGTCCAATAACCTTGGCCGATACCCACTGAAATGGTGTCGCCGCGCCACCATGACTCTCTAAAGCGGGCTTCTTTCCATTCTCGCGATGGCATAATGGCGGATGTTTCTTCATGAATATCGATTCCAGAGAGTTGGCCAAAGCCAAACTGCGTCATAAAGTCACTGATTTTGGTGATCCCTAAACGGTAAGCAACATCGTAAAAATAGGTATCGCATGACTCTTCAATAGCACGATAAACATCAACATGACCATGGCCCCAACGTTTCCAGTCACGCCATTTGTGCTCCACATTAGGAATTTGGAAAAAACCCGGATCCCAAATTTGTGTTTGCTCGGTTACCAGTCCTTCTTCAAGGGCAAGGATCGACATATGAGGTTTAACTGTAGAGGCAGGTGCATAACGCCCTTGCGTGGTACGGTTAATTAGCGGTCGGTCTGGGTTTAACAACTTTTTGTAATCTGTGCTGCTGATACCATGGACAAATAAATTCGGGTCATAACTTGGGTTAGAGTAGAGTGCTAAAACGCCGCCATCTTTAGCATCAAGCACCACAATGGCACCACGCATATCTTTTAAGGCATGTTGAGCAATTTGTTGCAGGCCAATATCTAAAGTAAGTACTAAGTCGTGACCAGGTTCAGGTGGTGTGAGGCTTAAAGTGCGGATAACTCGGCCACGGTTATTCACTTCAACGCGCTGCGAACCAACCACACCATGAAGGAGTTCTTCGTAATACTTTTCGATACCCAGCTTACCAATGTCATGTGTTGCACGGTAGTTCGTTGCTTGGTCTTCAGCTTCCAGTTTGGTGAGTTCTTTTTTGTTGAGTTTGGCAACATAACCTAAGGCATGGGTAAGGGTATCGCCATAAGGGTAATAGCGTGCTAAACGCGCTTCGATACTAAAGCCAGGAAACTTATGCTGATTAACCGAGAACTTTGCAACTTCGGTTTCGTCTAAACGGGCTTTTAATACTTGGCTTTTAAAGCGGCGATTGTGCTTAATGTCATCTAGAAAGTCAGCTTTTTGTTGCTCAGTTATTTTAATAACTTTTTCAACTTCGCTCAGTGCCTCTTCAAGGTTATCAACTTCCTCGGGTATTACTTCTAAATTATAAACTGGCTTGTTTTCAGCCAGTAATACGCCATTTCTGTCGTAAATAAGCCCACGGTTAGGGGCAATTGGAATAACTTTGATGCGGTTATCGTTCGAACGTGTTTGATAATCTTGATGTTCGATAACTTGGATGTTGTATAGGTTAGATAACAACACACCAATTAACAGTGTAACAAACACAAAACCCACAAATGCTCGGCGAGCAAACAAGTTTGCTTCAGCCGAGTGGTCTCGAATCGTGGGTCTGTGTTTTCGCATTGGCTTTACTACTCGCGATGATAAGGGTGGTTGTTATTCAAGCTCCAGCCTCGGTATAGGCTTTCAGCAACAATAATGCGCACTAAAGGGTGCGGTAGTGTTAGGTTGGATAATGACCACTTTTGCTCAGACGCTGCAATACACTCAGGTGCTAAGCCTTCTGGTCCACCGATCAATAAGCTAACATCGCGACCATCAAGCTGCCACTTTTCCATACTTTTTGCCAGCTGATGGGTATCCATTGGTTTACCGGTGACTTCTAGCGTCACAATGCGGTTGCCTTTAGGGATAGCAGCAAGGGTTTTTTCGCCTTCAAGTTGTAAAATACGTTTGATATCCGCATTTTTACCACGTTTACCTGCGGGGATTTCAATTAGCTCAAGGGGCATATCACGTGGGAAGCGACGTTGATATTCTGTGAAACCGGTTTCAACCCATGCTGGCATTTTGGTGCCAACAGCAATCAATTGTATTTTCAAAATGGTTACCTATGTCCTTGCTAAGGGTTAGCCCCAAAGTTTCTCTAGATCATAGAAGTCGCGAGTTTGGTCTTGCATTACATGCACAACCACATCACCTAGGTCTACAAGCACCCATTCACCTTCGTTTTGGCCTTCGTAACCGAGAGGTTCTTCACCAGCATGGCGTGCTTCTTTAGCAACATGATCAGCAATAGATTGTACATGGCGTTTAGAGTTACCTGAGCACACTAACATGTAATCAGTAATGTCAGACTTACCACGAACATCAAGCTGTACCACATCACGGGCTTTCATATCGTCGACTTTATCAAGGGCAAATGCGAGTAGTTGTTTAGAATCCAAAGTGTTTTCTCAAAAATAAATAATCTTAATTTGTTATTTTATCACGCAGGCAGTATTTATTCATCTGTTTGGTAAAGATGATGCTGCGCAATGTATTGACTTACATTGGTAGGTAAAAGTTCCGCTATATCATTATTTAAATGCAGCTTTTTTCTGATTTCGCTTGAGGCGGCATTAACTTGTAAGCCATTTAAAAAGAATAACTTACCTGCAGGGGTTTGTTGTAGCTGGCTAAGTTGCTCTGTTACGGCATTCTCTTTATAAGCTGAAAGTTCACCAGATACTTGGCAGTGCTGCCCCGGACGCTGGTACACAACGATATGACAAAGTTTGACAATCTCTTGCCATTTAAACCATTTATCTAGGCTATTGAATGAGTCCATACCGATTAAAAACATAATCGGCGCTGCTGGGTTTTCTGCACGTAGCTCTTCTAAACTCAGCAAAGAATAAGACGCACCTTCTCGGTTTAGTTCGCGGTAATCGATAGCAAAATGCGGATTGTTGTCAATCGCAAGTTTTAGCATGTTTATACGATGCTCATCACTTATTCCTGGCTTAGCTTTGTGGGCAGGAATAGCGCAAGGCATGAAGTAAAGGGTATCGAGTTGGCACTGCTGAACACACTGCTGGGCCATATTAATATGACCTAAGTGAATTGGATCAAAGGTGCCACCAAAAATAGCAATCATGAATTGTTACTCTTAGTCAAAGACCGGGTGGCAAGGTAAAGGTATCGCCACAGGTTGGCAAAACACTAAGCATATTTGCATTAATGCTTGGTAGGGGGCTACAAGGTTGCCTTGTTTATATGCGGCATCAAACTGAGCTAATTGTTTGGTAATTTGTTCGAGTACTTGGATGTTCAAGCGGTTTAAGGCCTGTTGTACAACAGCTTGTTGGTTTTTCCAAATATTATACTTTTTGTATAAATCAGCCATATTGGCACCATTCAAGCGCCCGTGTTGCATAGCCAGTAAGTTAGCAGCTTCTTTATTGATGGCCCAAAAAATACTCATGGCTTCAGTGTTATCAGCAGCCAGTTTAGTCATTACTTTAACCGCTTGTTCGGCGTGGCCATTTAATAAAGCATCACTTAAATCAAAAATATCAAATTTTGACTGATTCAGTAGCCCTTGCATCACAGCTTGTTGGTCAATTAGCTCACTACCATAAAGCAAAGATAGCTTTTCTAACTCTTGATGACAGGCAAGTAAATTTCCTTCAGTGGCATCAATTAAGCTTTGTTTCGCGTTGTTATGAAGGTTTAAGTTTAAACGGTAGCATTGCTCATCTAACCAGCGGCTCAGGTGATTACCTGTTAATGGGTAACAAGGAACAAATAAGCCTTGCTTATCGAGGGCTTTAAACCAAGCACTGCGTTGAATATCTTGGCTGGCTTTGGCACCTTTTAAAACCAAAATAGTATCGGGGTTAGCAAGCTCAACAAGCTGCTTAAAGATTTGACTGCCTTGCGTACCTGGTTTTTGCTCGTTTAAATCAAACTCAATTAAGGTACGAGCGCTGAACAGTGACATACTTTGATATTGAGCAACAATTTCTTGCCAATCAAAACCCGGCATTAAGGTAAATTTTATTACCTCGTCAAAGCCTTGCTGTTTAGCTGCTTGGCGAATTTGCATGATGCACTGAGCAATTTGATAAGGCTCTTCACCAAACACCATGTAAAAAGGCGCGAGGCCTTTTTTTAACTGGCTAGGAAGCTGGTTTGCATAACAACGCATTACAGTTGTGATAACTCACGAACAATACGACGACTCGCTTGCTTACGAATTTCGCCTAATAGCAAATCAAGCTCTTTTGCTTTTGCAAGGGCATTGTCTGGGTCGTCTTGGTAGTTACGATACAATTCAAAGCTTTGATTAATCGCTTTTTGTCCAGGGCGCTTCAGGGTATAGCTTACGCTATAGGCAAGTTCATATTCAGCAACCTGACCATTATCAAACAATGACAGAATTTGACGCTCTAAGCGGTCTTTGTGAATCTTTAACTCTGGATGTTTACCAACTTGGTTAAGCTCAACTTTACTCGCAATCAGTTCTTTTTCGACTAATTCGAATAAGGCTGACTTTTCATCATCACCAACAAGGGTGATTACTTTCAAGTCGTCAGGCAAGTTAGAGGCTTTCTTTAAGTGAAAGCCACAACTTGTCAGCAGTAAACAGACTAGCGCAAGGGCTAGTCCGTTTTTCAGTGCTTGAAGCGCTGCCATCTTAGTTAGCAACCACGTTAAGTAGTTTGCCAGGTACGTAAATTACTTTACGGATGGTCGCACCTTCAGTGAACTTAGTCACGTTTTCTTCAGCAAATGCCAATGCTTCAACTTGCTCTTTGGTTGCATCAGCAGGCACTGTTAACTTAGCACGTAGCTTACCGTTAACTTGTACAATGATTAGCTTCTCATCTTCAACAAGTGCTGACTCATCAACTGTTGGCCATGCTGCATCTAAGATGTCGCCTTCTTTGCCAAGGTCTTGCCATAACTGGTGACACATGTGCGGTGTGATAGGCGCAAGCATGATAAGTAATGCTTCTAGTGCTTCGTTAGCAATTGCTACATCTTGTTTATCAGCAAGTGGTGCTTTAAGTAACTTGTTCGAAATTTCCATGATTGCAGCGATTGCAGTGTTGAATGTTTGACGACGTTCAACGTCATCAGTCACTTTTGCAATTGCTTTATGAAGTTCACGGCGAAGTACTTTTTGGTCGTTATTTAACGCTGACTTATCAAGCGCTTGATAACCTACTGTTTCTACATCAACAGCGTATTTCCAAATACGTTTTAAGAAACGCATTGCACCTTCAACACCTGAATCAGACCATTCAAGAGTTTGCTCTGGTGGTGCTGTAAACATCATGAATAAACGTACTGTATCTGCACCGTACTGGGCGATAACTTGTTGTGGGTCGATACCGTTATTTTTCGATTTCGACATTTTGCTCATGCCTGCAGAGAATACTGGCTCGCCATCTTCTTTGTGCCACGCTTTAACAACACGACCTTTGTCGTCTGTTTCAGTTTGTACGTCTGTTGGTGAAATCCAGATATCACCGCCTTTCTCATCTTTACGATAGAAAGTATCAGCTAGTACCATGCCTTGACATAATAAGCGCTCAAATGGCTCATCTGAGTTTACTAAACCAAAGTCACGTAATAGTTTGTGGAAGAAACGCGAGTAAAGTAAGTGCAAGATCGCATGCTCAATACCACCAATGTATTGGTTTACTGGTAACCAGTAATTTGCTGCACCTGGTTCAATCATGCCTTCGTCAAAACGTGGGCTACAGTAACGAGCGTAGTACCAAGACGATTCCATGAAGGTATCGAAGGTATCAGTTTCGTGGAATGCAGGCGCACCATTTACCGTTGTTTTAGCCCACTCAGGATCAGCTTTGATTGGTGAAGTAACACCATTCATTACCACGTCTTCTGGTAAGCGAACTGGCAGCATGTCTTCTGTTGCAGCAAGTTCATCACCATTTTCGTCGCTTAACATTGGGATTGGAGAACCCCAGTAACGCTGACGGCTAACACCCCAGTCACGTAGACGGAAATTAACTTTACGCTCGCCTACACCCAGCGCTTCTAGTTTGTCTGCAACGGCATTAAATGCTGCTTCAAACTCAAGACCATCGAACTCACCTGAGTTAACTAACACGCCTTTTTCTGTGTATGCTTGATTGTCTAAATCAACCGTTTCTTCAGAGCCTGCAGCTGGTTCGATTACTTGAGCAATTTCAAGGCCATAAGCTGATGCGAACTCGTAGTCACGTTGGTCATGTGCAGGAACGGCCATAACTGCGCCTGAGCCGTAATCCATTAATACAAAGTTAGCAACCCAAATCGGTACTTGCTTACCTGTTAATGGGTGAATCGCATAAAAGCCAGTTGCAATGCCTTTTTTGTCCATGGTTGCCATGTCTGCTTCAGCGATTTTCGTGTTTTTACACTCATCAACAAACATAGCTACAGCGTCGCTGTTTTTAGCGGCTTCTTGTGCAATAGGGTGACCAGCAGCAACTGCTACATACGTCACACCCATGAAGGTATCTGGGCGCGTTGTATAAACACTGAATGTATCTTCGTTATCGGCACGCTTAAATTCGATTTCTAAACCTTCAGAACGACCAATCCAGTTGCGCTGCATGGTTTTAACTTGCTCAGGCCAGTGATCAAGTTTATCTAAATCGTCTAGTAGCTCTTGTGCGTAATCAGTGATTTTGATGAACCATTGTGGAATTTCTTTTTGCTCAACAATGGCACCTGAACGCCAACCACGACCATCAATAACTTGTTCGTTAGCAAGTACAGTTTGGTCAACTGGATCCCAGTTTACTGTTGACATCTTTTTGTATACTAAGCCTTTTTCGTAAAGCTTAGTGAAGAACCACTGTTCCCATTTGTAGTATTCTGGGTGACATGTTGCGATTTCACGATCCCAATCATAACCAAAGCCTAATTGCTTTAACTGGTCGCGCATGTAATCGATGTTTTCGTAAGTCCACTTAGCAGGTGCTGTGTTGTTTTTGATTGCCGCATTTTCAGCAGGTAGACCAAACGCATCCCAACCCATAGGTTGCATTACGTTTTTGCCTTGCAAGCGTTGGAAGCGTGATACTACGTCACCAATGGTGTAGTTACGAACGTGACCCATGTGGAGTCGGCCGCTTGGGTATGGGAACATAGATAGACAGTAATACTTTTCTTTGCTCTCATCTTCAGTGACTTTAAATACTTGGTTTTCTTCCCAGTAGGCTTGTACTTTTGACTCAATGTCTTGCGGGTTATATTGCTCTTGCATCTACGATTCCAGACTTCTTGCAAATTAATAAAAAATTGTCGATAAGGATAACCCAAAATACATGCTAATCACAGCGGCAAATAGGCGCTTTTGTTAATTTTCCAAGGAAATATATTTTCAGGGCAGGTTAACCTATACTCAACTAGAATAACGGTTGATTTTTCATCATTTTTGAAGGAGTAAACGATGGCAGATTATAAATCTTGGTTGAGCGATTTAAGTGCATGGCTCAAAGATGTAAAAGATCATGAGCTAAAAGATGCAATGGAAAAATTTGTTGAATCAGAGCAAGCACTTAAAGACTTAGGACAAGAAAAGCTCAATCAGTATCGTGACTATCTACAACGCGATATCGACCACATCAAAGAAAACGACAGTCACTATGATTCACTCGCATGGCTCGAGCTTAAAGAGTCGCTTTGGTACGAGTTATCGCACATTGAAGATAAAACCCAGCTCGAATGGCAAGCCTTAAATCAAGATTTTCAACATAATGGTGTTTATCAAGAGGGAGAATGGATAGCCATGGGCACATTAGTATGTAAAAATTGTCAGCATAGTTACGATGTTTACCATGCTACGCAAATTACTCCTTGTACTGAATGTGGCGGTATTTATTTTCGCCGTAAGGCATTACAACCTTAATCAGTGACGCAGGCTTGTGCTGGGCGTTACCTATAATGCCCAGTCAAGACTGGGAAATAAGAAGTTAGAATGACAAAAAAACTAATCCCACTACCTGTTTCTGCGTTAGCACCTGAGATTGCAGCAAGTCATGTTGCGACTTGTATGCAAAACCCATATCCAGAAGCGTTGCCATTTATTGGTCAGCAACGTGCACAAAGTGCCCTCGACTTTTCACTCGGAATGGAATTACCGGGTTACAATGTTTATGTCATGGGTGAAGCGGCTCATGGTCGTTACACCTTAGTAAAAGACAAACTCACGGCTCATTCAAAAGACCGCCCAACGCCTAATGAGTGGTTGTATGTTAACAACTATGATGACCACCGCGAGCCAATCGCGTTATTCATGCAAGCAGGCCAATCAAAGCAGTTAGCTGACGATATAGATTCATTTATCGACGAAGTACTCGATACATTCCCAGCAGCTTTTGATAACCCAGGTTATCAACGCAAGAAAAAATCAATCGACCGTGAGTTTACCGATACTTACGATGCGGCAATTACTGCTGTTGAAATTGCAGCACTTGAGCAAAGCGTAGCATTGATTGAAGAAAATGGTGTTGTGGGATTTGCGCCTTTAGTGAATGGTAAACAACTGAGCGACAGTGAATTTTCAGCCCTTGATGAGCCACTGCGTATTGAGTTTTATGAGGTTATCGAAAAGCTTGAAGACGCATTAATCGAAGCGCTGATTGAGCTTCCTCGTTGGAAGCGAGAGTCATCTGAAAAACTACGTAACCTTAAAAAATCAACTGCTGAGCTTGCCACTAAGCCACTCATTAAAGCCCTTGAACATAAATACGCGACGCACATCGGTGTGTTGCGTTATTTAAAAGATATTCGTGAAGAAATCATCGATGCGGTACTTGAATGGCTCGACGATGATGAAAACGACGAAAATAAAGAAGACTTTGACCGTAAAGGGATGCTCACAGACTTCTTTGCGCCAAATATTCTAGTCGAATACAAAGAGGGCGATGCAGCCCCTGTGGTGTATGAGCCAAACCCGACCTTTGGCAATATTTTCGGCAAAATTGAATATGCGACCTCACAAGGCTCGCTTATCACCAGTTACCGCTCAATTCAGCCAGGTGCATTGCACCGTGCTAATGGTGGCTATTTGATTATGGATGCTGAAAAAGTCATGGCGAACCCGCAAGTGTGGGATGGCCTTAAGCTTTCTTTAAAAACGCATCAAATCAAAAACGACTTACCCTATCAAGACAGCTCTGTGGGAAGCAGCTTTACGTTACGTCCGCAGCTTATTCCTCTTGATGTAAAAATAGTGCTGCTAGGCTCTCGCGACCTTTATTACACCATTGGTGAATATGACGAAGAGTTTGCAGAGTTATTCCGTGTACTTGCTGACTTTGATTATTACTTACCAAGTAGCGATAAACTGCAATATCAGTTCATTACCAAGGTGACTGAATATTGTCAGCAAACACTTAATTGCACCGTAAATGAAGCTGCAATGGCAAGATTACTAAAGTTTAGTTATCGCCAAGCTGAGCACCATAACAAACTCTCAGCTCGTTTTGCTGATGTATTAGAGTTAGTGGCAGAAGCCAGTTTTTATGCCAAACAAGATGGCCAAACAGTGATTGATGCTCATCACATAGATGAAGCCATTGTTGGTAAGCAATACCGCACAGGGCAAATTTCAGAAACCATGCTGAGTGATATCAAAGAGGGGCAAATTTTAATTGCAACCGAAGGTCACGCAGTGGGCAAAGTAAATGGCTTAACTGTGCTGCATATTGGCGATACCTCATTTGGTACACCTGCACGCATAACAGCCACTGTATACGCAGGTGCAGATGGCGTAATTGACGTTGAACGTGAAGCCGAGCTAGGCAAAGCCATTCACTCAAAAGGGGTGATGCTATTAACGGGTTACTTAGGTAATAAGTATGCTCAGCAATTTAGCCTAACGCTCAGTGCCAATATCGCAATAGAGCAAAGCTATGGCTACATCGACGGTGATAGCGCTTCATTAGCAGAGCTGTGCGCGCTTATATCGGCCATTACGAACTTACCTATTAGCCAGTCTATCGCACTGACAGGTTCAATTAACCAGCATGGTGATGTGCAATCAATTGGTGGCGTAAACGAGAAAATAGAAGGCTTCTTCAAGCTTTGCAAAATGCGTGGCTTAACCGGTGAGCAAGGGGTGATTATTCCTAAATCAAACCAAGTTAATTTAGTGCTTGATGACGAAGTACTCGATGCGGTTGAAAAAGGGCGCTTTAATATTTATGCCGTTGAAACGGTTGATCAAGCTCTCAGCTTATTAATGGATAAAGACGCAGGTGAAATGACCGCAGAAGGTTACCCTGAAGGCTCTATTAACGCGCTAGCCTTAGCAAGGCTTGCCAATATTGCAGATATCGTAAATGGCGACAATGATGATGAGAAGGACGCAGAATGATTAATTTAATACTTTTACTGATCATTGGTATTTTTTGTTTTTTAATCTTTAAAAATAGTAAAAAAGCGAAGCTACAAGCCCTTGAAAATGAAAAACTCGCCGCGGACTTTTTAGCGAATAATAGTAAAGCCGACGATATTCATGAAACCGCATCTGGGCTGCAATACAAAATTGAGCAAAGTTCTGGTAATGACACAAAGCCAAGTGCAACCAGTAAAGTAAAGGTTCACTATCACGGTACGCTTATGGATGGCAGTGTTTTTGACAGTTCAGTGGTAAGAAACTCACCAATTAGCTTTGGTTTAAACCAAGTCATTGCAGGCTGGACCGAAGGCTTACAACTCATGAGCGAAGGAGATAAATTTACCTTTTATATCCCGCCTCAGCTTGCTTACGGCCGTAAACGCGTCGGCAGCATTCCTGCAGGCTCGCTACTTATATTTGATGTAGAGTTGATAAAGATAGAATCTTAAATGTAAAAAGGCTTCATTATGAAGCCTTTTTTAATTGTTATTTCTTAATCCTTACAAATACACCCACAGCGCTCAGTAATATCACTACCGCCCATACTGGCCAATTGCCATATTGACTATAAATGCTATCGCCTTTAATTAACGTGATATTGGCTTCGAGTACATCCGCTTTAAATTGTGGCATAGCTAATTGTGATTTAGCGATAGGGTCGTAAACGGCGCTAATACCATTGTTGGTCACGCGAATTAGCGGGCGCTGTAACTCTAAGGCGCGCATACGCGCTATTTGCATGTGCTGATGCGGGCCATGTGAGTCACCGAACCATGCATCGTTACTCACCGTGAATAAAATGTCGGAGTCACTGCGATAATTACCACGAACCAACTCAGAAAAGGCAATTTCATAGCAAATAGCCGGTAAAATGTTTAAGCCATTTGCGCGTAAATTGTTTTGCACTTCATCACCACGGGTAAAGGAGGACATAGGCAAATCAAACAGTGGCGCAATTGGGCGCAAGAAGTCCTGAAACGGCACAAACTCACCAATGGGTAATAACTGATGCTTTTGGTAGCGGTTTTTACCTAAATATTGATAGTGGCCTTCACTGTCATCGTGTTCTTTTTTACCAAGCACTATTAAGGTATTAAAAATGTTACGCGTGTCGTATTGGTAATCAACGATACCGGTAATAAGCGCGGTGTCATTAAACGTTGCAGCACTATCAAGGCCTGTTAAATACTCGGTTGATAATGCTTCAAGCTCAGGCACAGCAGCTTCTGGCCAAACAATTAAATCAGCATTCCAATGCAGGCGAGTCATATCTTGGTATTTGCTCATAGTCGTCCAAAACTCAGACGGCTCAAAACGAAGATGCTGTTTAATATTACCCTGCACCAGTACAGTTTTAATGGTTTTATCTTGGTAGTGTAGCTGGTTGCTGCTTGCAATCGTATATAAGCCAGCTAATAGGGCTACAGAGGCGATAAGTGGTTTGCCATCTTTGCTTGCTAGGCGATATAAAGCAAACGCAATTAACATACATACAAGCGTAATCCCAAACTCACCAATCACTGGGGCTAAAAAATTAAGTGGGCTGTCTGTTTGCGTGTAACCAAAACTCAGCCACGGAAAGCCTGTTAACAATGTGCCACGTAAGTATTCTGTGGTTGCGATAGCGGCGAGTAACCAACATATAAAGCTATATGGGCCTGTAGCAAGGCGTGTTGTCAGCCAAGTAGCTAATGCAGGATAAAGGGCTAAATAAGCACAAAGCAGCACCATTAACGAAAGTGATGCGATTAATGGCATGCCACCAAAGGTCGCTATTGATACATGCACCCAGCTTATACCTGCACCAAACCAACCTAAACCAAATATAAAGCCATATTTAGCACTTTGTTTAGCGGCTAATTTACCGTTTGCGAGAGGGTTAATGCAGTAGAGTAGAGCACCAAGGGAAAGAAAAGTTATAAACCATAGGTTATAGGGTGCGTAACTTAAGGTTAAAAAGAGGCCCGCAACAAGTGCGAGCCAGGCTTTTTTATCTTTTGCAAGGTGACTTAGGTTAGTTAGCAGTTTCTTCACTGTCGTTATCATCAGCCTTTGGAATGGTGACTTGCAATTGTAAGATACGGCGGTTATCTGCGTTAGTGACTTTAAATTGTAAGCCTTCTACCTCGATTGTTTCACCACGGCTTGGCATGTGGCCAAATGCATGTAAAACAATACCACCTATGGTGTCAGCATCTGAGGTGCTGTAACCGGTTTTAAAATACTCATTAAAGTCATCAACTTCAGTCAACGCTTGCACAGCGTAAACGTGTTTTGCAACTTGGCGAATATCTTGTAGGTCTTCACTTTCATCGTGCTCGTCTTCGATTTCACCCACGATGATTTCAAGAATATCTTCGATAGTGACAAGACCAGACACGCCACCATACTCATCAATAACAATCGCCATGTGGTAACGTTGTTGACGGAACTCATTAAGCAGCGTGTCTACACGTTTACTTTCAGGCACTACAACTGCAGGACGCAAATATTCACGTAAAGAAGGCAGTTGCTCATCTTTATTGATGATCAGTGGTAATAAATCTTTTGCTAATAAAATACCCTCAACATGGTCTTTGTCTTCACATACCACAGGAAAACGTGAATGTGTTGAATCAACCATCATAGGTAATAGCTCTTCTAATGGTGTATCAACCTCTAAGGTTACCATTTGCGAGCGTGGGATCATGATGTCCCGCACTTTCAGCTCTGATACACCTAGCACCCCTTCAATCATATCCTTGGTTTCAGGGTCGATAAGGTCGCGTTCTTGCGCATCGGCAATTACTTCTACCAGCTCTTCTCTATTCTGGGGTTCCCCTTGCAACATTTGGGCTATGCGGCCCAGCCACGTTTTGCCAGAAGAACCCTGGCTAGTTTGCGAGTTGTCGTCGCTCATTGCGTCTAATTGCTCCGTTAATTTAAATATCGTCTCGATATGGGTCAGCGATGTTCAGATCGGCAAGTAATTGCTTTTCTATGCTTTCCATTTCAAGTGCATCTTCGTCCTTTATATGGTCAAATCCAAGTAAATGCAAGCATCCATGGATAACCATATGGGCAAAATGGTCGTGAAAGGTTTTTTCTTGCTCAATTGATTCGGCTAAAACAATAGCCGGACAAATGATTAAATCACCTACTAAAGGTAACTCAATGCCCGGTGGTGCTTCAAATGGAAAAGATAAGACATTAGTCGGTTTATCTTTGCCGCGGTAATCATTGTTGAGCTGCTGGCTTTGTGCTTCATCGCTTACCACTATAGTCAGCTCTGCATCTTCACGGTAGTTGCTAAGGGCTTTGTCAGCCCATAGCTGGAATTGTTCAAAGCTTGGTAAGTCGTCAAACTCACAGGCTATTTGTAAATCTAATTCGGTCACGAGTTTGCTTCTTGTTGGTTTGCTTGCGCTTCTTTCGCACGTTGTTTCTCTGCACGTTTTAAACGTTCTGCTTCATCGTTTCGCTCATAAGCTTCAACGATACGAGCAACAACCGGATGGCGAACCACATCGTGTGATTGGAAGAAGTTAAAGCTAATTTCATCGACACCGTTTAATACTTCGATGGCATGACGTAGGCCTGAGCGGGCACCGCGCGGTAAATCGACTTGTGTAATATCACCCGTAATCACCGCTTTTGAATTAAAACCAATACGGGTTAAGAACATTTTCATTTGTTCTGCTGTGGTGTTTTGGCTTTCATCGAGAATAATAAACGCGTCATTTAGCGTACGACCACGCATGTAAGCAAGGGGCGCAACTTCAATCACGTTTTTCTCAATTAGCTTTTCTACACGCTCAAAACCCAGCATTTCAAATAATGCATCGTATAGAGGGCGTAAATACGGGTCGATTTTTTGGCTTAAGTCACCCGGTAAAAAGCCTAGTTTTTCACCAGCTTCAACCGCAGGACGAGTTAATAAAATACGGCGAATTTCTTGACGCTCTAAGGCATCAACAGCAGCAGCAACCGCTAAATAAGTTTTACCTGTACCGGCTGGGCCAATACCAAAGGTAATATCGTGGTGCAAAATATTTGCAACATACACGCCTTGATTATCATTGCGCGGTTTAATAACGCCACGGCGAGTTTTAATCACCATGTCTTTGCCATATACGCCTGGGTTTTCATCTTGCTCTAGCGCATTTGATTCGCTAATTGCCAAGTGTACGGCTTCAGGTTCAATCTCGCCAATCAGGCCGCGAATAGGTTGAGTTTCAATATAGAGGTTTTTTAGTATCTCAACAGCCGCTGCTGCAAGGTGCAGTTTACCGGTTACTCTGAAGAAATTATCACGGTGAGCAATCTCAACACCAAGGCGGCGTTCAATTTGCTTAATGTTTTCGTCAAACGGACCACATAAAGATGAAAGGCGTTTGTTGTCGGCGGGTTCTAAATAAATCTCTAATGTTTTTAACTGATTACTCAAAATTGCTTCCTATTGATGGGTGCAGGCTGTGCCTGCACCAAGTGTCACCCTAAGGTACGAAAGTAGCAACGCCAATTTCGTTAGGGGCCGTAGCAGCTTCAGCTTCAGCAGCTTTATTTAAAATAGCTGAAGGTGCCACATCACGGCGTAAGTTCATTTCTGATTCTGTACGAATTAATTCACCACGTAAAGAGTTTGGCAATGCTTCTGTAATACGTACATCAACGAATTGACCGATCACTGAGTGAGGGCCTTCAAAGTTAACCACTCGGTTGTTCTCAGTTCGGCCACGTAATTCCATTGGATTCTTCTTAGAAGGACCTTCAACTAGGATACGCTGTTCGGTATCAAACATTTGGCGGCTGATTTGCTGCGCCATTTGCGTGATACGGTTTTGCAGAATGTATAAACGTTCTTTTTTCTCTTGCTCTGTTACGTCATCTGGTAAATCAGCAGCAGGCGTACCAGGGCGCGCACTGTAGATGAAGCTAAAGCTCATATCAAAACCAATATCATTGATAAGGTTCATAGTTGCTTCAAAGTCCGCTTTGCTTTCGCCTGGGAAACCAATGATGAAGTCTGAAGACATGCTTAGGTTAGGGCGAATTTTACGTAACTTACGAATCGTAGATTTGTACTCTAGTGCAGTGTGACCACGTTTCATAAGGTTAAGAACACGGTCTGAACCACTTTGCACTGGTAAGTGTAGGTGGTCAACAAGCTCAGGTACGTCTGCGTACGCATCAATGATATCTGGCGTAAATTCTACAGGGTGCGATGTGGTATAACGAATGCGGTCAATACCGTCAATCGCAGCGACATAACGTAGTAAGTCAGAGAAGTAACAAATTTCACCGTCATGAGTTTCACCACGATACGCATTTACGTTTTGACCAAGTAGGTTTACTTCGCGAACACCTTGCTCTGCAAGTTGGGCAACTTCAAGTAAGACGTCATCAAGTGGGCGGCTTACTTCTTCACCACGCGTGTAAGGTACTACGCAGAATGTACAGTATTTAGAGCAACCTTCCATAATTGATACGAATGCAGTTGGGCCTTCCGCTTTTGGCTCAGGTAAACGGTCGAACTTTTCAATCTCAGGGAATGAAACGTCAACTACCGAGCTGCTGTCGCCACTTTGCACTTGCTTAATCATTTCAGGTAAGCGGTGTAATGTTTGCGGGCCAAAGATTACATCAACAAACGGCGCACGTTGACGAATTGAGTCACCTTCTTGTGATGCAACACAGCCACCAACACCAATGATTAATTCTGGTTTGTCGTCTTTTAATAGTTTCCAACGGCCAAGCTGATGGAATACTTTTTCTTGTGCCTTTTCACGGATTGAACAGGTATTGAGTAAGATCACGTCAGCATCTTCAGCTTCTTCAGTTAACTGATAGCCGTTAGTCGCATCTAGTAGATCAGCCATTTTCTGAGAGTCGTACTCGTTCATCTGACAACCCCAGGTTTTAATATGCAGCTTTTTACTCATTGAAATATAGCCTCGTTTTCAATTCGGTAGTGACACAAAAATGTGTTAGAAACAGGATTAAGTGGCAAGTATGCCGACTTAAAGGACGCGTATTTTAGCTGGATACCCGCACAGATCCAAGTATAGTTTTTATCTTTGTGGTGTGAAATCAAACAAGTCACTGTTTTGAAATTCATAAGCAGTAAATGCACTGACACGCAATATTGAATTACGTTACAATTTATCTCGTATTTAAATAGCCAAATGAGCGAATATTAAATGAATAAAAATAAGGTAATTGTTGTCGGTGGCGGCATGGTAGGTGCTGCCACTGCTGTAAAACTGGCCAAGCAGGGTAGGGATGTCACAGTTATTGAAAAGCACCTTATCGATGCTGATCACATTTTAAGCTCAGATAAGGTAGATATTCGCATTTCGGCTATTAATCGTTTTTCAGAGAATTTACTTGATGAGCTTGGTGCAATGCCATTACTAAGACAAAATCGTATCGCACCTTATCAACAATTAGAGGCCTACCAGCAACAAGGCGAAAATTTATTGTTTGATAGTCATGAGATTGGCGAAACGCATTTAGGTCATTTAATCGAAAATAATTTAATTCAAGCAAGTCTTTGGCAGCAATTCGCCAAGTATGACATCGAAGTGATAGAGCAGTTATCTGCCATCACGGATATTACGCAAACGGCTGATTCAATCACCTTACATTATGGCGATACTCAATATACCGCTGATTTAGTTGTTGCTGCAGATGGTGGACAGTCACAATTGCGAACTAAAGCTGGTTTAGGTGTAACGGGTTGGCAATATGGCCAGCATTGCATGGGCGTGTTAATCAAATTAGATGCCCCACAGCAGGTAAAAACGTGGCAACAATTTACGCCAACCGGGCCTGTGGCGTTTCTACCGATGCAAGCGCCTTATGCTAATTTAATTTGTTATCACGATGCTGCGGTTTTAAAGCAGTGGCAAACAATGTCGAATGAGCAACTTAAAGCAAAACTCATTGAACATTTCCCTGAACTACCGGGCGACTTTGAATTACTTGAGCATGCTGTTTTTCCACTTGCACGCCAACATGCCAATGATTACTCGCACGGACGTTTAGTTTTAGTGGGTGATTCGGCGCACACAATTAACCCGCTTGCTGGGCAAGGTGTAAACTTAGGCTTTCAAGATGTTGTAGCACTGGCAGATATTTTGGCAGATCAACTTGATGTTGGTCAGCAAGCGTTATTAAAGCGCTACGAGAAAAAACGCCGCTACGCTAATTTACTAATGATGAGTATGATGGATGCGTGTTATTTTGGTTTTTCAAACGAGATTAAACCACTGAGCTGGGTGCGCAGTAAGTTTTTAAAGCTTGCCAATAACACAGGCCCTGCAAAGAACTGGGTTTTAAAATATGCGATTAGCGGGACATTAAGTTAATAGTAAAAAATTAATCGTACAAAAGGCAAAGAAGCGGGGTAATGAAAATTAGCCCGTTTTTTTGTGCTAATACCAATCCGCAATAATACTTAATCATTTTGAGGGATTAAACCTGTCGCTACCTGCGTTAAAAATTTCTGATTT